>NZ_CP059322.2:2393055-2717777 GCF_013694245.2 Micromonospora ferruginea | reverse complement strand
GCTCGGTCACCCGCCCGCCGCCGTCGGGCTCCACACTCGTCGCACCCACCAGCGGACGGTGGTAGAAGCCCTTGACGAACTCCACCCCCGGGTCGGTGAGCAGCGGGCCGAGCAGGCCGGTGACGAAGTGCGGCCGGAACTCGCGCAGGTCGGCGTCGATGAACGCGACCACGTCCCCCTCGGCCGCGGCCAGCCCGGCCCAGAGCGCGTCGCCCTTGCCGGTCAACCGCGGCAGCCCGCGGGTCATCGCGTCCTGCCCCACCACCTCGGCGCCGGCCGCGCGGGCCACCTGGGCGGTCCGGTCGGTGGACCGCGAGTCCACCACGATCAGCTCGTCGACCAGCGACACCCGGTCCATCAGGTGCTCCCGGATGGTCGACACGATCGCACCGACCGTGGCCTCCTCGTCACGCGCCGGCAGCACCACGCTGACCCGGCTGGTTCCCTTGGCCCGCACCAGCCGGTCGGCCGGCCAGTCGTCGGCCGCGCTGGTGCGATACGTGGCCCACGCCTCCACCACCGGTGAGACGGTCGAATCTGATTCCCGCACGGGCACCCCCCATTAGTTGCGGAATCGCAAGTGTCTGTTTCCCAGTTCGGAACCCGCGCTAACCGATCCTGCCCAACGGTGTGATCACGGGGATGAACGTCACGTTGCGCGCGAGGTCGCGTTTGCCGCGTCAGCGCCGGGGGGAGTGCTGTGCGCAGCATGTCAGTCACGGTGAGAGGGCGGTCGGATGCGGGTGGGACTGGTCGGGGCCGGCGGGGTGGCGCAACGCCACGCCCGCGTGCTCACGGGCTTCGAGGACGTGGAACTGCTCGGCGTGACGGACGTGGCCCCGGAGGCGGCGCGGGCGCTCGCCGGCACGTACGGCGGTCGGATCTTCTCAGACGTGGCCGAGCTGCTCGCCGCCGGTCCGGACGCGGTCTACGTGTGCGTGCCGCCGTTCGCGCACGGCCCGGCCGAGGAGGCGGTCGTCGCCGCCGGCGTGCCGATGTTCGTGGAGAAGCCGGTGGCGGTCGACCTGGAGACCGCCGAGCGGATCGGCGGCCTGGTCGAGCGGGCCGGGCTGCGCACCGGCGTCGGGCACCACTGGCGCTACCTGCACGTGGTGGAGGAGGCGCGGCGGCTGCTCGCCGACCGTCCGGTGCGGATGGTCAACGGCGCGTGGCTGGACAAGGTGCCGCCGGTCGCCTGGTGGGCGCGGCGGGACCGCTCCGGCGGACCGGTGGTGGAGCAGGCCGCGCACGTGCTCGACCTGGTCCGGCTGCTGGCCGGCGAGGTCACCGAGGTGACCGCGTACGGCGACGGCACCCCGCCGCCGGTCGACGGCGCCGACATCGACTCGGTGACCGCGGCCACGCTGCGGTTCGCCTCCGGCGCGGTCGGCACGCTCGCCGCGGCCTGCGTGCTCACCTGGAAGCACCGGGCCGGCCTGGAGATCCTGGCCGACGGGCTGGCGCTGTCGCTGGCCGAGGACGGCCTGACGATCCGCGACGCCGACGGCGAACGCCACCTGCCCGCCGACCCGGACGCCGCCCGGGTCGCCGTCGACCGGGCCTTCGTCGACGCGGTGCGCGGCATCGGCGACGACGTGCGGGTGCCGTACGCCGAGGCGTTGCGGACCCAGCGGCTCGCGCTCGCGGTGGCCGAGTCGGCGCGGACCGGTCGCCCGGTGGCGCTGCCGACCGGCCCGGCGGCCCGGTCGACCGACGCGGGGGTGCGAGTCGATGCGTGACCGGGTGGTGGTGGTCAGCGCGCCCGGCCGGGTCGAGCTGGTCGAGCAGGACGCGGCCGAGCTGCGCGACGGCACGTTCCGGGTGGAGACGCTCTTCAGCGGCGTGTCCGCCGGCACCGAGCTGAGTTTCGTCAAGGGCACCAACCCCTACCTGCACGTCACCTGGGACGCCGGTCTCGGGCTGTTCCGGCCCGGTGAGGCGAGCACCCCGTACCCGGTCACCCGGCTGGGCTACATGCAGGTCGGTCGGGTGGTGGAGAGCCGCACCCCGGCGGTCGCGGTGGGCACGGTCGGCGCGATGACGTACGGCCACCGCAGCGGCTGGGTCGCCGACCCGGTCGCCGAGCGGTTCGTGCCGCTGCCCGACGACCTCGACCCGCTGCTCGGCGTCTACGTCGCGCACATGGGACCGATCTGCGCCAACGGGCTGCTGCACGCCGCGGCGGACCTGTGCGGCACCGACGTGCGTACCCTCGGCGACGGCGTCCGGGGACGGCGGGTGGCGGTGGTCGGCAGCGGCGTGGTCGCGCTGCTCACCGCCCTGTTCGCCCGGCGGCACGGCGCCGCCTCGGTGGTCGTGGTGGACCCCACCCCGGCGCGGCGGCAGGTGGCCGAGGCGCTCGGCCTGGAGACGCTCGACCCGGAGGCGGACGACCCGGCGGTGGTGCTCAAGACCCGGTGGAACCACGCCGCCGGCGACCGGGGCGCGGACGTGGTCTTCCAGTGCCGGGGTCAGGACTGGGCGCTGCAACTCGCGCTGCGCCTGCTGCGACCCCAGGGCACGGTGATCGACCTGGCCTTCTACCAGGGCGGCGCGGACGCGGTCCGGCTCGGCGAGGAGTTCCACCACAACGGGCTGTCGCTGCGCTGCGCGCAGATCGGGCGGGTGCCGCGCGGGCTCGCCCCGACCTGGGACCGGGAGCGGCTCTCCGCCGAGACGGTGGAGCTGCTGCGCCAGTACGGCGACCAGATCCGCAAGCACCTGGTCTCCGCGGTGGCGCCGCTGGACGAGGCGCCGGCCCTGCTCACCGACCTGGCCGAGCGACGCCGGTCGGAGCTTCAGGTGGTGCTCACCGGCTGATCCGGCGCGGCTCCGGCTACGGTTCGGTGATGACCGCCGAAGCCGGCCCGACGCCGGGGCTCGCCGCGTTGCTGCCCTACCTGCGCGCCCACCGCGGCACCCTGGTCGCGGTGGGCGCGCTGTCGCTCACCGGGTCCGCCGCCGCGCTCGCCCAGCCGCTGCTCACCCGCACCGTGCTGGACCGGATCACCGCCGACCGGCCGGCCGCCGCGCTGGTGGCCGCGCTGGTCGCCCTGGTGGTGGCCGGCGCGCTGCTCGGCGGGCTCCGCGACTACCTGCTGCAACGCACCGCGGAGGGGCTCGTCCTGGGCGTCCGCCGCCGGCTGGCCGGGCACCTGCTGCGGCTGCCGATCGTGGAGTACGACCGGCGCCGCACCGGCGACCTGCTGTCCCGGGTGGGCGCCGACACCACCCTGCTGCGGGCGGTGGTCACCTCCGGCCTGTTCGAGACCGTCACCGGCGCGGTGATGGTGCTCGGCGCCGGCACCGCGATGCTGCTGCTGGATCCGCTGCTGTTCGGCGTGACGCTGGCCGCCGTCGCGCTCGGCGTGGTCTTCGCGGTCACCGTCGCGCGCCGGGTGCGCGGGCTGGCCCGCCGCGCCCAGGAACGCGTCGGGGAGATGACCTCGGCGGTCGAGCGGGCGATCTCCGCGGCCCGGACCATCCGAGCCAGCCGCGCCGAGGGCCGGGAGACCGACACGGTGGTGGCGAGCGCGACCGCGGCGTACCGGGCCGGGCTGGGGGTGGCCCGCGCCGAGGCGGTGGTCGGCCCGGCCGGCACGGTCACCGTGCAGGGCGCGTTCCTGCTGGTGCTGGCCGTGGGCGGGGCCCGGGTGGCGTCCGGGGCGATCAGCGTCGGCGACCTGGTCGCGTTCGTGATGTTCCTGTTCTTTCTGGTGCTGCCGCTGGGCCAGGCGGTGCACGCGTACACCCAGTTGCAGAGCGGCCTGGGCGCGCTGGCCCGGATCGAGGAGATCCTCGCCGTGCCGGACGAGGAGACCGGCGACCCGCCCGCCGGGCCGGTCCCGTCGGCCGCCGGCGTGCCGGCGCGGGTCGAGTTCGACCGGGTCGGCTTCGGCTACCCCGGCGGTCCGAAGGTGCTGCGCGAGGTCAGCTTCACCGTGCCGGCCGGCACCCGGACCGCCCTGGTCGGTCCGTCCGGCGCCGGCAAGTCCACGCTGCTGGCGCTGGTCGAGCGCTTCTACGAGGTGGGCGAGGGCGCGGTGCGCCTGGACGGCGTGGACGTGCGGGAGCTGCCCCGTGACGCGCTGCGCGCCCGGCTCGGCTACGTCGAGCAGGAGGCGCCGGTGCTCGCCGGCACGCTGCGCGACAACCTGCTCATCACCGCGCCCGACGCCGGCGACGACCGGCTGCGCGCGGTGCTCGACGAGGTGAACCTGGGCCACCTGGCCGACCGGACCGGCGACGGGCTGGACGTGCAGGTGGGGGAGGGTGGCGTGCTGCTCTCCGGCGGGGAGCGGCAGCGCCTGGCCATCGCCCGGGCGCTGCTGGCCGGGCCGCCGGTGCTGCTGCTCGACGAGCCGACCAGCAATCTCGACGCGCGCAACGAGGCGGCGCTGCGCCGGGCGATCGACGCGGTGGCGGTGCGCCGCACCCTGGTGATCGTGGCCCACCGCCTCTCCACCGTGGTGGACGCCGACCAGATCGTGGTGCTCGACGGCGGCCGGGTGGTGGCGGTCGGCGCGCACGACGAGCTGACCACCACCAGCCCGCTCTACCGGGAGCTGGCCACCCACCAACTGCTCGTGGCCTGACTCGCCCGGGTCGGGGGTCACAATCGGCTGCGGTTCGCGTACCGTTGCGGCTCATGGGTGTGTCGCAACGGATGAAGACCAGGTTCCGCCGGTTCCTCCAGCGCCCGGGGACGACGGTCGACCTGGCGCCGCTGGAGAAGCTGCTGCCGGCGATCGAGGCCCGAGAGGCCGAGCTGGAGCAGCTCTCCGACGCCGAGCTGACCGAGGCCGCCGGCCAGGCCGAGAAGTACGAGGAGATCTGCGCGATCGGGCGTGAGGCGGCCCGCCGCGGGCTCGACCAGCGCCCCTACGACGTGCAGCTGCTCGGCGCCATGGCGCTGCTCTCCGGCAAGGTGGCCGAGATGGCCACCGGTGAGGGCAAGACGCTCACCGCCACTGTCGCCGCGTACGGGCACGTGCGGCTGGGCAACGGCCCGGTGCACGTGCTCACCGTCAACGACTACCTGGCCCGCCGCGACGCGGAGTGGATGGAGCCGGTCTACACCCTGCTCGGCCTCACCGTCGGCTGGGTCAACGAGGCCTCCACGCCGCAGGAGCGGCGCGCCGCCTACGGCTGCGACGTCACCTACGTCTCGGTCAGCGAGGCCGGCTTCGACTACCTGCGCGACCAGCTCGCCACCGACCTGGCCGACCGGGTGCAGCCGCCGCTGAAGACCGCGATCGTGGACGAGGCCGACTCGATCCTCATCGACGAGGCGCGGGTGCCGATGGTGCTCGCGGGCGCGGTTCCCGGCGAGCAGGATCCGGTGCACGCCGCCGCCGCGCTGGTGCGCGGCCTGCGCAAGGGCCGGCACTACACCGTCGCCGAGGACGGCCGCAGCGTCGCCTTCACCTCGCTGGGCCTGGCCACCGTCGAGGCGAAGCTGGGCGGCATCGACCTCTACGACGCCGAGCACGTGGGGCAGCTCTCCGCGGTCAACGTGGCGCTGCACGCGCACGCCCTGCTGCACCGCGACGTCGACTACATCGTCCGGGACGACTCGGTCGAGCTGATCGACGAGATGCGGGGCCGGGTCGCCCAGCGCCGCCGCTGGCCGGACGGGTTGCAGGCCGCGGTCGAGGCGAAGGAAGGGCTGGACGCCACCGCCGAGGGTGAGGTGCTGGGCACGGTCACCGTCCAGGCCTTCATCGCGCTCTACCCGACGGTCTGCGGGATGACCGCGACCGCGGTGCTCGTCGGCGACCAGCTCCGCGAGTTCTTCGGCCTCGAGGTGGCGGTGATCCCGCCGAACACCCCGTGCGTCCGGGAGGACGAGTCGGACCGGATCTACGCCACCCGCGCCGAGAAGGAGGAGGCGCTGGTCGACGAGATCACCCGTTGCCACCAGGCAGGGCGTCCGGTGCTGGTGGGCACGCTCGACGTCAAGGAGTCCGAGGGCCTGGCCACCGCGTTGCGCGCCGCCGGCGTGTCGTGCGTGGTGCTCAACGCCAAGAACGACGACGAGGAGGCGGGGATCATCGCCGAGGCCGGCGCGCACGGCGCGGTGACGGTCTCCACCCAGATGGCCGGCCGGGGCGTGGACATCCGGCTCGGCGGCAGCGACCAGTCCGACCAGGAGCGCGTGGCCGAGCTGGGTGGCCTCTACGTGATCGGCAGCGGCCGGCACGACAGCCGTCGGGTCGACGACCAGCTCCGGGGCCGGGCCGGCCGGCAGGGCGACCCGGGCGGGTCGGTCTTCTTCGTCAGCCTGGAGGACGACCTGGTGGTCCGGCACGCCGGCGACACCGTGCCGGCCTCGCCGCGGATGAACGCCGACGGCCTGGTCACCGACCCGCAGGTCGACTACGCGGTGGAGCACGCCCAGCGGGTCGCCGAGGGCGTCAACCACGAGATCCACCGCAACACCTGGCGCTACAGCCACGTGATCGAGCAGCAGCGCAAGGCCCTGGCGGAGCGGCGGGAGCGGTTGCTGACCACCGACATCGCCGCGCTGATGCTGCTGGAGCGGGTGCCGGAGAAGGCCAACGAGATGGACGAGGACCTGCTCGCCGACGTGGCCCGCAAGATCGCCCTCTACCACCTGGACCGGCTCTGGGCCGAGCACCTGGCCGAGCTGTCCGAGGTGCGCGAGGGCGTGCACCTGCGGGCGCTGGGCCGCCTCGACCCGCTGGACGAGTTCCACCGCAGCGCGGTGCCGGCGTTCAACGCGTTGATGCCCGAGATCGAGACGCGGACCATCGCCACGTTCGAGGAGACCGAGTTCGACGAGGGCTGGGAGCCGGACGCGTCGAAGCTGGTGCGCCCGAGCGCCACCTGGACGTATCTGGTGCACGACAACCCGTTCGGCTCGGAGCTGGACCGGTTGATCGCCTCGGTGGGCCGCCGGCTCATCTCCGGGTCCCGCTGACCCGACCGCGGGGGCCCCTCCGGCCGGTACGGCCGGAAGGGGCCCTTTTGCGCGGTTTCGATGCCGGGCCGGCGGGGTAGTAGGCCGAGGCTCGGCCAGAGGGAGGACGGACATGGCACAGGCAACGGCGCCGGAGCGGAACACCGCGTGGAGCGACGCGGGGGCGGCGGGGGCCGTGGCGCGGTGAACCTCGACACCTGCCAGCCGATGACCGACGACCTGGGTGTGCTGGAGACCGCCGCGCTGCTGCGCGAGCTGACCGCCGGCCTGATCGCGGTGGCCGACTTCGACGAGGCGCTGGACCGGCTGGTCCGGATCGCCCGCGACGCGGTGCCCGGGGTGGATTCCTGCGGCTTCACCGCGCTGCGGGCCGGTGAGCCGGCCGGGGTGGCCGCGTCCGACCCGCACCGGGCCGAGCTGGACGACCTGCGGCACGGCCCGGACACGCCGGCGCTGAGCGCCATCCGTCGCCGCGAGATGATCATCGCGGGCGGGTTGGCGGACGAGACGCGCTGGCCGGCCTGGAACGCGCGGGCCCGCGCGCTGGGCGTGCACGGGGTGATCTCCGCCCCGGTCGACGTCGACGAGCAGGTCATCGGCGCGATCAACCTCTACGCGCAGTCTTCGGAGGCGCTCACGCCGAGCCACCAGCTCACCGCGATGCTGCTGGCCGAGCACGCCGGGCTGCTGCTCGCCGCCGTCCGCGACCGGGAGCGGGCGACCGCCCGCGCCGGCCAGCTCGACGGCGCGCTGCTCGCCGAGGGGGTGGTCGGGCACGCGGTCGGGGTGATCATGACGCAGCGGGGATGCCCGGCGCCGGAGGCCCTCGACGTGCTCCGCAGCGCCGCCTCCTCGTTGGACATTCCGCTGCGCGAGGTGGCCGAGCGGCTCGTGCTCACCGTCTCCCGACCTCGGGACAACTGACCGACAGTCGTTTCGCCCCACGGGCCCCCGGGTAGCACCCTGGACTGGTGATCTGCGCCGACGTGGGGAGGACGCGATGGAGAGCCGACTTCGGGTGCAGGGGCACCCCATCCAACCGATGCTGGTGACGTTTCCGTTCGGGCTCTTCGTCAGCGCCGCCGTGTTCGACCTGGCCGACGTCGCCGGCGGCCCGGCCTTCCTCGGCGAGGTGGGCTACTGGACGGCGGTCGCCGCGCTGGTCGCCGCCGGGCTCGCCACGGTGGCCGGGCTGGTCGACCTGTGGGACGTGCGGATCGGCCGCGCCAACCGGACCGCCGTCACGTTCAATCTGGTCAACGCCGTGATGGCGGCGATGTTCCTGCTCACCTGCCTGATCCGGGCGCACGCCCCGCAGCGCGGCGCGACCGGGGGCCAGCTCGCCACCGAGCTGGTCGCGCTGGTCGTGGGCGCGGTCGGGGTGGGCCTGGGCGCGCGGCTGATGCAGCAGTCCGACCGGCGTCGCGCCGCCGAGCCGACCGGACTGGACGCCTTCGACGGCGTGCACGGCGCCACCGTCGAGATCGCCCGGCCCCGACCGTTCTGACCGTCGGGCGGCGTGGACCCGGCGCTGGCCGGCACGGCGACGGGAGCGGAAATCGCGTTGCCGGGCGCGGTCGTCCGGCGGCAGGCTCGGGCCATGGTCACCGATCGTGGATTCGACGAGCTGGTCGCCGAGGCCGAGGCCGCCCCGGTCGAGGGATGGGGCTTCTCCTGGCTGGCCGGGCGCGCCACCGAGGAGCGCCCGCCGTGGGGGTACGCGCGCCTCGTCGCCGCCCGGCTGGCGGCCGTGGACGCCGCCCTGGACATCGACACCGGCGGCGGCGAGGTGCTGGCCGAGGCGCCCACGCCGCCGCCGCTGCTGGTGGCCACCGAGGCCTGGCCCCCGAACGTGCCGGTGGCCCGGCGCAACCTGCGCCGGGTCGGCGCGCACGTGGTCCGGGTCGGCGAACGCCCGCCGCTGCCGTTCCGCGACGCCGCGTTCGACCTGGTGGTCAGCCGGCACCCGGTGGACACCTGGTGGGACGAGGTGGCGCGGGTGCTGCGCCCCGGCGGCAGCTACCTGTCGCAGCAGATCGGCCCCGGCACGATGCGGGAACTCAGCGAGGCGGTCCTCGGGCCGCTGCCGCCGCCGGAGCACCGCCACCCGGAGCAGGCGGTCGCCGCCGCCGAGGCCGCCGGGCTGACCGTGGTGGACCTGCGCAGCGCCACCCTGCGTACCGTCTTCCACGACGTCGGCGCGGTGGTCTGGTTCCTGCGCAAGGTGGTCTGGACCGTGCCCGGTTTCACGGTCGACCGGCACCGCGCCGCGCTGCGCCGGCTGGACGAGCGGATCCGGGCCGAGGGCCGGTTCGTGGCCCACGCCCGGCGGTTCCTCATCGAGGCCCGTCGCCGCTGACCGGCCGGTGCGCGGCGGCGTGGTGCGCGGCCAGCACGTCGGCGCCGAAGTCGCCGGCCGGGCGGCGCAGCACGGTGTGCGCGTGGTTGCCGTCGTCGGCGGTGTTGTCGTACTCGATCAGCAGGTCGTCGCCCTGCACCCGGTAGTAGTGTCGCCGGCCCGGCTCGACCGGGCCGGCCCAGGCGAAGTGCAGCTCGCCGCCGTCGAGCCGGTCGGTCTCCCGGGCGGCCAGCTCGGCCGGGAGCCGGTCCAGGTAGAGCGCGACCAGGCGGTCGAGCAGCGCGCGGCCGGTCGGGCCGAGTCGACCGCGCGGCACGCCGAGCGGGTCGAGCCGGCCGGGCGCGGTGGCCCGGGTGGCGCTGATGATGTCGGCCGGCGCCTCGGTGGCGATGATCGCGGCGGACCGCCCGCCCGCCCCGAGCGCGTCCAGCAGCTCGCGGGCCAGGTCCTCTTCCGGGCCCAGCGGGCGGGAGACCGGCCGGCCGGCGTGCCGGACGGTGGCCGGGTTCGCGCCGAGGAAGATCGGGGCGGGGGAGACCCGGTCGTCGGCGACGGTCATGCTCACCGACAGGTGGTGGCCCTCGAACCGCCACCCCCAGCGGTCGTCGCGCGCCGGGTCGCCGAAGACCGCCACCCAGTAGTCGCCGCTGTGCCGGCCGCGCCGCCAGCCCTCGGCCCGGTCGAGCACCTCCTCCAACGCCACCACGGCCATCGCCTGGGCGTAGGCGGCCGGGCTCAGCGCGGTGGCGAGCAGCCGGTGGGCGGCCTTGCGGGCGCCGACGTCGAGGTCGGCGACCGTCACGCCGGGTCGGGGGCGGGGCCGGTACTCCAGCCATCGCCGGGCCGGCTCGTCGTCGAAGTCGTGCCGGGCCCGCCGGCGGGCCGGTTCGTCGAGCGCCGCCAGCAGCGCGCCGGCCGCGACGCGCATCTGCTCGGGTACGGGATCCTCCACCGATCCTGTATACCCGCCCCGGGCGTCAGTCGCGGCCGAGCAGCGCCAGCATCTCGGGCAGCGCGAAGAACCGGGCGGTCTCGACCGCCGAGGGGCCGCCGTGTTCCGGGTCGGCGCCGGCGTCGAGCAGGGCCCGCACCGCCGCCGCGTTCTGCCGGAACACGGCCGCCGCCAGCGCGGTCTGGCCCCGGTCGTTGACCCGGGCCGGATCCGCGCCACGGGCGAGCAGCGCGGACACGGTCTCCGGGTGGGCGTGGTAGGCGGCCAGGATCAGCAGCGTGTCGCCCTTGGCGTTGGTGAGGTTGACCGGCAGCCCGGCGTCCACGTTGGCGGCCAGTTCCGCGGTCTCGCCGGCCCGCGCCAGGTCGAACATCCGGTGGGCGAAGTCGATCGTCGCGGCGTCCAGTTCGTCGGGCATCCGCCCAGGCTAAGGCGTGCCGGCCGGTCGTGCCTGGTAGCTTGCGCAGCCGGCACGGGAGGTGGTTGTGGACGATCGGGTGTACGTGGGCAACGCGGCGGTGGACGGGGCGGCCGACGCGGGCTGGTTGCTGGGGCACTTCAAGCCGGCGGGCGACGTGCGGCACAGTGCCGAGGTCGAGGTGAAGTGGGGGGTGCACCCGGCGGGGGAGACGCGTTCGCGGTGGGCCACCGGCGAGCGGCGTACCGCGTTGCTGGTGCTGGTCAGCGGCGCGTTCCGGGTCGAGTTGCCGGACCGCACGGTGGTGCTGCGCGCGCCCGGCGACTACGTGGTGTGGGGCCGGGGCGTGGACCACTCCTGGTACGCGGAGCGGGAGTCCACCGTGCTGACCGTCCGCTGGCCGTCGGTGCCCGGCTACCGGGTGGACCCGCCGGTGCGGCGCTGACGCGCGAACGGCGTCCCAGCATTCGGTATTACCTACTAAACCTATAGGGTTTACCGTCTAAAGTACGGGGGCACGCACCGCTCCGCACCGTGAGGACGTCCCGCCGATGACCAGCACCGATCCCACCGATCTGCGTACCGTCGCCGCCTGCTGGGCCGACCCGACCGGCTGGCCGGTGCCGCTGCGCTTCGACCGGTCCGAACGCTGGTACGCGCGCCTGCACGCCGACGCCGCGCACGAGGTCTGGGCGCTGAGCTGGCTGCCCGGGCAGGGCACCGACCTGCACGACCACGGCGGCTCGTCCGGCGCCTTCCTGGTCGTCGCCGGCGTGCTCACCGAGGAGACGGTCAGCGGCGGCCGGCTGCGCCCGCACCGCCTCGCCGCGGGCGCCGGCCGGCGCTTCGGCGCCCGGCACGTGCACCAGGTCACCAACCGCGGCGACCAGCCCGCGGTCAGCGTGCACGTCTACCGGCCCGCGCTGCGCCGGATGACCCGCTACCGGCTCGACGCCGGTGGGCTGCGGGTCGCCGAGGTGGCCGAGGCCGGCGTGGCGTGGTGAGCCGGCCGACCGTCCCGCCCCCGAATCCCGCCGAACGGAAGGACGCCACCATGGCGCAGACCCCCGCCCCCGCCGAGAGCTGTCCGGTCCCCCGCCCGGCTCGCGGGGCATCGACGACATCCTCGCCGCCGCCCGCGCCCGGCTGCGTCGTCTCGACCCGGAGCAGGCCCACCTGGCCTGCCGGGGCGGCGCGCTGCTGGTCGACATCCGCCCGGCCGGCCAGCGGGCCGCGCACGGCACCGTGCCCGGCGCGCTCACCGTCGAGCGCAACGTCCTGGAATGGCGCTTCGACCCGCGCTGCGCGGCCCGGCTGCCGCAGGCGGTCGGCTACGACGTGCCGGTCGTCGTGCTCTGCCAGGAGGGCTACACGTCGTCGCTGGCCGCCGCCGCGTTGCAGGACATCGGCCTGGGCCGGGCCACCGACGTGGTCGGCGGCTTCGCCGCCTGGCGCATCGCCGGCCTGCCCACCCTCGGCCCCACCCCGCCGCCCCGACCCTCGTCCACCGCGCCCCCGGTCACCGCCGGCCGGGCGCTCCGCTGACCGTCCCGCCGCACCCGGCGGGGCGGGGCGACCGCCCGCACAGGAGGCTCCCATGTCCGTCGTCGCCCTCGACAGCCGTCCGGCCCGACCGGGCCGTCCCGACCGGACGCCGCCGTCCCGGCCGCGTACCGCACCGACGCTGACCATCACGCTCGACCTGGGCGCCGGCCCGCTGACGCCCGGCCTGGCCCGGCTGGTCGATCTGCTGGACGAACTCGCCGCCGCCGGCGAGGCCCTGGTCCGCCCGGACGAGCACCGGGCCGTCCGGGCCGTGCGCGACCTGCGCCGGCCCGCCGCGCCGCCGGCCCCGGCCCGCCCGGCGGTCGCGCCGGGGGAGCCCGGTGGCGTCCGCCTCCTCACCGGCACCCGCCGGGTCCGGCACGGCGGCGTCGAGGTCGGCCTGACCCGCATCGAGTACGACCTGCTGCTGTTCCTCGCCGAGCATCCCCGCCGGGTGTTCACCCGGTTGCAACTGCTCGCCAACGTGTGGGGCTACGAGCACGCGGTGGCCCGGACCGTGGACGTGCACGTGCGCCGGCTGCGCGCCAAGTTCGGGCCGGACACACCGCTGGTGACCACCGTGTACGGCGTCGGCTACCGGCTCGCCGACGACGCCCCGATCGAGGTGGACCGCGACGCCTGAGCCGGTCGTGGCCGACCCGCGGCGTGCCCGGTCACCGGGCACGCCGCGTTCACGTTCGTGTCGCCACCCGCCATTGTGAACCGGCCGGGGACCCCCGGTAACGCCACGTCCGGCCGCTCTGCTCTAATCAACGAGCATCGTACGCAGAGCGAGCACCCGGCTCCGATGCGTTCGTCAATTGTCACATTCATGCAACGCAGCGGCCCCTTGACCCTCACGCGAGCGCCGGGAAGCATCGATGAAGCGGCGTCCCGGGCCGTGGGGAGATACCCGGACCAGCCAAGGAGGACCATGTCGGTCAGCCCCGCCTCGTCGCGCGCCGGATGGCATACGTCCCAACCCGCGGTCCCCGGCCGTCCGCCCGGCGGCCAACGCCGCCCCGCCAACACGGCCACCCCGGTGCTCACGGTGACCCTGAACATCCCGCTGGCCTGCGAGGAGTCGCTCGTCCCGGCCGCCCGCCGGCTCCTCGACGCCGCACGCGAGCTGCTCGAACGCGGCGACGCGGTGATCAGCACCGGCACCGCGACGGTGGACCGCCGGCCCGAGGTGCCGGCCGGTCGGGCCCCCGCGCGCTCGCTCGCCCCGACCATCCCGACCCTGCACATCCTGGCGTCCTCCCGGTCGGTGCTGCGCGACGGCGAGCCGCTGCCGCTGACCCGGCTGGAGTTCGACCTGCTGCTGCACCTGGTCGCCCACCCCCGCCGGGTCTTCACCCGGCTGCAACTGCTCAACGCGGTCTGGGGCTACGAGCACGCCGGCGTCCGCACCGTCGACGTGCACGTGCGCCGGCTGCGCGGCAAGGTGGGCGTGGACGTCCCGCTGGTCACCACCGTCTACGGCGTCGGCTACCGGCTCGCCGACGACGCCCGGGTGACCATCGACCGCACCGGCTGACCACCCGCGACCGCACGCCGGACGGAGCCCCGACCGCCCGGACGCGACCGCGAGGTGAGCCGGCCCCGCCGGCCGGGCAGGATGGTCGGATGGCCGTCCGCCCGATCAGCCCCGACCGGCTCGTCGCCGAGTTGGCCGCGCGTCTCACCCGCACCGAGGCGCCCGGCCGGCTGCGGGTGGCCGTCGACGGCCCGCCGGCCGCCGCGCCGGGCGCCCTCGCCGCCGCCCTCGTCGACCCGCTGCGCGCCGCCGGCCGGCCGGCGCTGCACGTCCGGGCCGACGACTTCCTGCGTCCCGCCTCGGTGCGCCTGGAACAGGGCCGCACCAACCCGGACGCCTACTACGAGGGCTGGCTCGACGAACCCGGGCTGCGCCGCGAGGTGCTCGACCCGGCCGGCCCGCACGGCAGCGGTCGGCTGCTGCCGTCGCTCTGGGACGCCGGCGCCGACCGGGCCAGCCGGGCCGCCTACCGGGACCTGCCGCCCGGCGGGGTGGTCCTGGTCAGCGGCGCGCTGCTGCTCGGCGGCGTGCTGCCGTTCGACCTCACCGTCCACCTGGTGCTCTCCCCGGCCGCGCTGGAGCGCCGCACGGACGCGGCGTGGCGCTGGACCCTGCCGGCCTTCGCCCGGTACGCCGACGAGGTCGACCCGGCCTCCTTCGCCGACGTGGTGGTCCGCGCCGACGACCCCCGGCACCCGGCCCTCGTGGAACGGCCCTGACCAGGCCGGACGAACTCACCGGAAAGTGCCAGGAAATCTCCGGTTTGGCCCGCCGGGGGCAGGGGTATTCGCCCGGCTCACAGAGCACGGGTGATCTCGCCCGCGCACCCGATGTCCCGAACCGGGTCCTCCGGCGCCTCGTCGCCTTGGAGGACCCGGCGTGAGACTGCAGGAAAGGCAGGCAGCGATGCTCGTCCACGAAACGACGGCCACCGGCCGCTCCCAGGCGGAGGTCGACCAGATCCGGCAGTCCCTGCGGTCCCGGTACGACGAGCTGACCGCGGAGTACGACCAGGCGGTCATGCAGAGCCAGGTGCTGCGACTGGTCGAGGTCGGCGACACCGCCGGCGACGACCAGGCCGACAGCGGCACCAAGACCGCCGAGCGGGACACCGCGCAGTCCCTGCTGCGCACCATCCTGGAGCGCCGCGCCCAGTTCGAGCGGGCGCTGACCCGGCTCGACGAGGGCACCTACGGTTTCTGCGAGGGCTGCACCGCGCCGATCCCGGTCGAGCGGCTGGAGATCTTCCCGTCCGCCACGTCCTGCGTGGCCTGCAAGCAGACCCGGGAGCGGCGGGCGGCCTGAGCCGTCCCGCCCCTCCTCACCGGTCGGTCCCATGGGTGAGATCAAGGTGGGCACCGCGTCGTGGACCGACCGGACCCTGCTCGACTCCGGCTGGTATCCGGCGGACGCCGACACCCCGGAGCGCCGGCTGTCCTACTATGCCCGGCGGTTCCCGCTGGTCGAGGTGGACGCCACCTACTACGCGCCGCCCGCCGAGCGCACCGCCCGGCTGTGGGCGGAGCGCACCCCGCCCGGGTTCACCTTCAACGTCAAGGCGTTCAGCCTGCTGACCGGTCACCCGACCCGGGTCTCCGCGCTCTACAAAGACCTGCGCCCGGAGACGGAGAAGCGCAGCGTCTACCCGGGCGACCTGCCGGCGCAGGCGTACGAGGAGGTCTGGACGCGCTTCCTGTCCGCGCTGGACCCGCTGGTCGACGCCGGCAAGCTCGGCGCGCTGCTGTTCCAGTTCCCGCCCTGGTTCACCATCAAGCGGGACAACAAGCAGTACCTGCTCGAGGTGGCCCGGCGGTGCGCCCCGCTGCGGCCGGTCTTCGAACTCCGGCACGCCTCCTGGTTCGACGGCGACAACGCCGACGAGACGCTGGACTTCCTGCGCGGGCACGAGCTGCCGTTCGTCTGCGTGGACATGCCGCAGGGCCACAAATCGTCCGTACCCCCGGTGCTGGCCGCCACCGCGGATCTCGCGGTGGTCCGGTTCCACGGGCACAGCGACAGGTGGACCAGCAAGGACATCCACGAGAAGTTCGGCTACGACTACTCCGACCGGGAGCTGCGCGACTGGGCGCCGAAGCTGCGCGAGCTGGCCGACCGGGCCGAGCAGACCCACGTGCTGATGAACAACTGTTTCCGGGACAACGCGCAGCGCAACGCCACCACGCTCGTCGACCTGCTGGCGCGCTGAGCGCGCCTCACCCGCACCGGGTGAGGCCGGCTCACCCGCCCGCCGCGCAGCATGGACCCGACGCGCGGACCACCGACCGCGCGGCGACCAGGAGGTGGGTCATGACGGTACGGGTGGTGGCGGATCGACGCCGCGGTGGCGTCCTGCACGTGGTCGGCAACTCCGACGTCCCGCCGGAGCGGGGCGGGCGGCCCGGCCGGTTCAGCCCGACCCGGCTGTGGCGGGGGCCCAGCGGCCCGCCGCGACGCGCCGACGACCGACGCTGGGAGACCGACGCCCGGGGGTGATCCGGATGGCTGAGCAGTTGATGTCCGCGTTCGAGTCCTCGCTGGACAAGACGAACGTGATCCTCAAGGAGATCGAGTCGGCGTACGGCTGGCCGCCGGAGCGGCGCAACCAGTCGTACGCGGCGCTGCGCACGGTGCTGCACCTGCTGCGCGACCGGATGCCGGTGGGCGAGAGCGCCGAGTTCGCCCAGCAGTTGCCGGTGCTGCTGCGGGGCATCTACTTCGACGGCTGGCAACCGGAGAACGTGCCGATCAGGCTCAACCGCGACGACTTCCTGTACGAGGTCCGCCAGGGCTTCCCGTACGACGTCGAGGGTGGCCCGCAGCGGGTGACCCAGGTCGTGCTGGACACGTTGCGGCGGCACGTCACGCAGGGCGAGTGGCAGGACGTCAAGTCGAACATGCCGCAGGGCCTCGGTCAGCTCATTCCCTGACCGGTCCCGCCGTGGCCCGTCCCGCCGGTGCGGTGGGACGGGCCACGGCCGTCAGGCCAGGTCGATCCGGAACACCTCGAACGCGGCGCCGAAGCGGGCGCCGAGCCGGGCGCCCGCTGGCCGGGCCATCCCCTCCAGGAACTCCTCGGCGTCGAAGCTGCCGTCGCCGAGCCCGCTCAGGTAGGCGCCGTGCGCCCGCAGCGACGCCACCCCGGCGTCGAAGGTGTCCGTCACGTCCACCCCGTGCCGGGCCACCGGCGACCCGGCCGCCCACACCTCGCGGACCCGGGACCACGGCTGCGTGCCGTCGGTGAGCTGCTCCGGGAAGATCCACCGGTTGCCGGCGTCGCGGACCGCGTCCAGGGTGGCCCGCCCGCAGGCGATGTGGTCGGCCTGGTTGAGCGCGTACCCGCCGTCCCAGGTCTCCCGGAAGTTGTTCGTGAGCACCACGTCCGGCCGGTGCCGGCGGACCACAGCGGCGATCGCCCGGCGCAGCGGCACACCGTACTCCAGCAGCCCGTCGGGCAGGCCGAGGAACTCGACCGCGGACACCCCGACCACGGCCGCGGACGCCCGCTGCTCCTCCTCGCGCAGCACCCGGCTGCGGTCCGGCGGCATCCCGTCGATGCCGGCCTCGCCGCTGGTGAGCAGGCAGTAGACGACCTCCTTGCCCTGCCGCGTCCAGCGGGCCACCGCGGCGGCGGCGCCGAACTCCAGGTCGTCCGGGTGGGCCACCACGGCCAGCGCCCGGTGCCAGTCCTCGGTCAGCGGGGTGAGCGGTTCCGGCTGCGTCACGTGCCTACCTCCTCGGGCGTTCTCCTCCGGCCATCCTGGCACCGACCGGTACCGGCCGGGTGCGGGCGCGAACCGTCGGTGCGCGCCGGTTCGGGCGTCTACCGTGTGGTTAGAGAAGATCGGGCGTGGGGTACCCCCCGCTGAAGACGGACCCCGGGAACACGCGGGGCGGCACACCGAGGGAGCACCCATGGCTTTGAACGACGACGACATCCAGACCAACGGCGGCGGCGGCCTGGAGGGCCCGGCCGACGGCGGTGCCACCCCGGGTCAGCACGACGGCGGTGCCGACGGTGGCGCGGAGGGTCCGGCCGACGGCGGCGCGACCCCGGGTCAGCACGACGGCGGCGCGGACGGTGGCGCGGAGGGTCCGGCCGACGGCGGCGCCACTCCGGGTCAGCACGACGGCGGCGCGGACGGTGGCGCGGAGGGTCCGGCCGACGGGGGCGCCACTCCGGGTCAGCACGACGGTGGCGCCGACGGCAGCGCCTGACACATGAGCATGACGCACGTCGACCCGCCGGGTGGCCACGGCCACCCGGCGGTTTCGTCCCCTGCCGCCGCGGCGCTGGCCCGGTGCGTGGCCGTGGAACCGGCCAAGTTCGCCGCCGACCACTGGGGGCGAAGCCCGCTGCTGTCCCGGGCCGCCGAACTGCCCAACCCGCACGGCTTCACCGACCTGCTCAGCCCCGCCGACGCCGACGAGCTGCTCAGCCGGCGCGGCCTGCGTACCCCGTTCCTGCGGGTGGCCAAGGACGGCCAGCTCGTGCCGGCGGCGCGGTACACCGGCGGTGGCGGCGCCGGCGCCGAGATCGGCGACCAGGTGCTCGACGAGAAGGTCCTCGCGCTCTACGCCGACGGCGCCACCCTGGTGTTGCAGGGCCTGCACCGCACCTGGCCGGCGCTCGTCGACCTGGCCCGCGACCTGGGCGCGGCGGTGGCCCAGCCGTTGCAGGTCAACGCCTACCTGACCCCGGCCGGCAGCCAGGGCTTCGCCACCCACTACGACACCCACGACGTGTTCGTGCTCCAGGTCGACGGCCGCAAGCGCTGGCGGATCCACCCGCCGGTGCTCACCGACCCGCTGGAGCGCCAGCCGTGGGGCGGCCGGGCCGACGAGGTCTCCGCCACCGCCGAGGGCCGGCCCGCGCTGGACGTGGTGCTCGAACCGGGCGACGCGCTCTACCTGCCGCGCGGCTGGCTGCACAGCGCCCAGGCGCAGGAGTCCAGCTCGCTGCACCTGACCGTGGGGATCCGGGCGCTCACCCGCTACGCCCTGGTGGAGGAGCTGGCGGCGCTCGCCGCCGAGGACGCCCGGCTGCGCGCCGGCCTGCCGTTCGGCCTGGACCTGGCCGACCCGGAGGCGATCGAGCCGGAACTCACCGAGACCGTCGAGGCGCTGCGCGACTGGCTGCTGCGGGCCGACCCGGCGGCGGTGGCCGCGCGGCTGCGGACCCGGGTGTGGCCGGCCGCCCGACCGGCGCCGATCCGCCCTCTCGCGCAGGCCGAGGCGCTGGCCCGGCTCGACCCGGACAGCCGGGTCGCGCCGCGCGGCGGCCTGCGCTGGCAGCTCGCCCCGACCGGGGACGGTCGCGTCACGCTGCGCCTGGTCGACCGCACGCTCACCCTGCCCGGCACCTGCGAGCCGGCGCTGCGCGCGCTGCTCGCCGGCGAGGCGACCCGGGTCGGCGACCTGCCCGGCCTCGACGACGACGCCGACCGCCTGGTCCTCACCCGCCGCCTGCTCAAGGAAGCCGTGCTGGTCCCGGCCTGACGCCGAGGGTTTCGTCGATCATGGACTTGTGGTGCCATGGAATGCCGGTATCAGCCCGGAATCTGAGGGACCACAAGTCCGAGATCGGCGGGACGGCCACCCGAACCCGGGCAGGGTCAGCGGGTGTAGGTGACCGCCAGCAGGAGCAGGGTGGTCGCCAGGCCGCTGGCGGCCACCAGGATCATCGGGCGGGGGGTCAGCACCGCGTGCCGGCGGTCGGCCAACAGTCGGGCCGGCGCCAGGCCGACCAGCGGGCCGAGCAGCGTGATCACCAGCGCCAGCACCGGCAGGCCGACCGCCAGGTCGCCGCCCGAGCCGGCGCCCAGCGCCCGCGCCCCGATCCCCAGCAGGTACGCCACCAGCGCGCCACCCACCCCGCAGGCGATCAGCAGCGGGTTCACCGAGCCGGGCAGCTCGCCCGGCTGGCCGGTGCGCTCCAGCAGTTCGCGTACGCCGCGCAGCAGCGGCACCGGATCACCGGCGGCGCCGCGTACCGGCCCCGGCGGGTCGCCCAGGCGCCGGGCGCCCCCACCGACCCGGGCCCGCACCTGCGCCCACAGGTGGGCGACCTCACCGTCGACCCGCTCCACCATCCGCCGCGCCGCGTCCACCTCCGCCTGCGCGCGTCGCACCTGCTCGGCCGCGTCGGCCACCGCCCGCTCGGCGGCGGCCACCTGCTGGGCGTGCCAGGTGTGCGCCTCGGCCCGCTGGGCGGACACCCGGGCGGTCAGCTCGGCGAGGCGGCGGATCTGGGCACTGTACGTCTCACTGGAGACCGGTTCGTTCATCGGGACGGACCATAAGGGATGATCACCTGTCCGGTGCGGTGCACCGCGCGGTCGAAGTAGAGACCGCGCCACGGCCGGGGATACCAGTCCGGCCCGCCGCTGCCCGGGTAGAGCGACGAGCCCAGCTCACCGCCCTGCACGTCGAGCGCCACCCAGGCCCCGATCTGGTCCGTGCGGGCCCCGGCGCCACCCAGGTCGGCGCGCATCCGGGCCACCCCGCGCCACCACGCGAACACGTGGGTGCGCCGCTCCGGCCCGTCGTGCAGGATCCGGCGCAGCTGCTCCAGCCCGGTGCGGGTGCCCGCCTTGCCGGCCAGCGCCCCGGCCGCCGCGTCCACCGCGTAGAGCAGCAGGAAGTGCGGCGTACGCGGGGTGCCCGGCGCGGCCAGCCCGTCGCCCACCTCGGCCATCAGCTCGGACACCGTCTCCTCGTCGTACCAGGACGGTTCGCCGGGCAGGTCCTCGTAGAGCGCGCGGGCGGCCGGGTCGGCGTCGGGGTCGAGGCAGGCGATGGAGAAGCGGGCGGCGCCCGGGGCGTACTGCCGGGCCAGTGAGCGGGCGGCGGCGTCGAGCACCGCGCACGCCTCGTCCACCCGGGTGCCCAGCACGGCCAGGTTCCGCCCCGGCGCCCGGGGCAGCCGCAGCGCCGCCGAGCGGGCCTGCACGTCGATGATCTCACCGAGCAGCGCCACCGGGCCGCGCGGCACGCCCTGCTCGGGGGCGGTCAGCGCGCGGAAGTCCGGCGCCTCGGCCAGCCGGGGGATCGCGTCGCCGTCGAAGAGCCGGGCCGGCGCCGCGTCCTGCGGGCGCATCCGCCACAGCCGGTGCTGCAGCTCGCTCCACGTCTCCCAGTCGCTGGCCGACGGGATGCGGGCCACCTCGTTCCCCTCGGCCAGGCCGGACTCGGCGTTGACCACGGCGTGGTGGCGGGGCAGCGACTGCGCGGCGTCGTTGCGTTCGGCCAGGATGCGCAGCGCCTTGGGCAGCGCGATGCGCAGGGTGAACTGGGCGACCAGGGCGGGCCGGCCCCACAGCGCCTCGATGCCGCGCACGTCCTGCGAGGCGAGCACCAGGTGGATGCCCTGCGAGCGGCCCCGCCGGGCCAGGTCCTCCAGCAGGTCGGCGGCCTCCCGGGCGACCACGTCCCGGCCGGCGAGCAACGCCTGGAACTCGTCGACCACCGCGACGATGCGCGGCCAGTGCCCGGTCGGGTCGACCGCGCGCAGCTCGGCCAGCTTGGTGACCTCGTGCTTCTTCGCCGCGTCGGCCCGCCGGCGCAGCTCCTCGGCGAGGAACCGCAGCAGGGCCAGGCCGAACTCGCGGTCGGTGTTGACGTTGATCCCGACCAGGCGCATGTGCGGCAGCCAGCTCGGGTCGCGCCGGCCCTGGGCGAACCGGGCGAAGGACACCCCCTCCTTGAAGTCGAGCAGATAGAACTCCAGCTCGGCGGGGGAGTAGCGGGCGGCGAGCGCGCCGATCCAGGCGAAGATCAGGTTGGTCTTGCCGGTGCCGGACGGGCCACCGATCAACGCGTGCGGCGGATAGTCGCCGAGCGTGAGCAGCACCGGCCGCCCGTGCGGGCCCTCGCCGACCGGCGCGCTGAGGCCGTGCGCCGAGTCCTCCCGCCAGTATTCGTCGGGCTCAGGGAGCAGGTCGGTGAAGGGCGTCGGCGGGGGACCGGCGGCGACCCGGGAGGCGACCGCGCGGCAGGTCTCGGTGACCAGGGCGGGCGGCGGCGGGTCGTCGAGCACCACCGGCAGCCCGGCGATCCGGGCGTCGTCCGGATCGACCACGATCCGGGTGACGGTCCGGTCGTCGGGCAGGTCGATGCCGCGGACCACCAGGTGCACGCCGCAGGCGCCCCCGGTGCGGACCACCCGGTCGAGCTGGCCGCGCTCGTGCCGGGACAGCTCGTCGCCGCCGAGCAGCACCGCCACCCGCCACGGCTCCGGCCGGCGGCCGGTGGCGGCGGCCAGCTCGCGCAGCGACGCGTACTCGCCGGCCAGCACCGTGGCGTTGATCCGGCGGATCTGCTCCACCAGGTCGTCCAGCAGCCGGCCCAGGCCGCCCGGGCCGACGGAGGTGAGCAGGCCGGCGGTGCCCAGCGGCGCGAACCCGGCCAGCCCGCCGCCCAGGTGCTCCGGGTCGTAGCCGTACACCCGCACCGCGCCCGGGTCGGCCCGGCCGACGGCACGCAGCAGCAGCGCGGGCACCACCGAGGCCAGGCCGTCCCGGTCGCCGCCGGCCAGGTGCGCGTGCCCGGCGTCGAGCAGCGGAACCAGCGCCGGCACGGGTTCCGCGCCGGCGATGCGTACCGTGCCGATCCGGAACGCGCCCGGCGGCTCGGCCCGGCCGGCGGGCGTGGCCTGCCAGCGGTCCCAGGGCTCGGACGCCGCGCCCGGCGCCTCCCGCCGGGCCGCGTCGGCGGCGCGGCGCGCCAGCTCGGCCAGGCGGGCGGTGTGCCGGGCGTCGATCTCGGCGAGCCGCCGGTCGCGTGCCGCGCCGACCCGGGCCGGCACCGCCGCGGCCGCGCGGCGGGTACGGTCCAGCCGCTCCCGCCCGGCGACCAGCTCGGCGTCGGCGGCGGCGAGCCGGGTACGGGTGACCCCCAGCGCCTCGGAGAGCATCCCCCGCACGCGGGTGACCAGTTGGGCGCGGACGTCAGCCACGCGACGGCTCCCGTTCCTCGGTGTCCTTCGGCAGGTCCCGGCCGAGCCGGTCGAGCAGCACGCCGGTGAGCACCCCGGCGGTGACCGCCGGGTCGGCGGCGTGCGGCTGCTCCGTGCCGTCGTCGCGGCGCGGCGGCGGCATCCGGCAGACCCGGGTGAGCAGCGTGTCCAGCACCGGCGGCGGCAGCCCGGGGAGCAGGTCGCGGACCCGCCCGTCCAGCTCGCGGCGCAGCCGGCCCAGGTCGTCCGCGCGGGGCGGGTGGCCGAGCAGCTCCCCGGCCAGGTCGCGCAGCATCGGCGGGGCGATCGCCGCCATCCCCAGCCCGACGTCGGCGTGGGCGCGGCGCAGCTCGGCGTGCAGCCGGTCCCGATCGCCGGAACGGATGCCGACCACCACCCGGCGCAGCAGCTCGCGGGAGTTCTCCACCCGCTGGTCCGGCTCGTCCGGGGCGCCCTCCCGCCCGCCGGTCAGCTCCGCCACCCGGACCGCCCACCAGCGGCGCACCGCGGGTGGCTCGTCCGGCTCGGCGGCCGTGCCGGGCGCCGGTGGGGGCGCGCCGCGCGCCGCGTCGTGCCGTGGTCGCCGCTCACCCGCCGGGGCGGTGGGCGCGCCGTCGGCGGCCAGCCCGATGGCGGCAAGGTACGCGCTGAGCTGCTCCTGCGCGACCCGCAGCGCGTAGCCGGCGGTCTCCGCGTGCTCGGTGGCCGCGGTCAGCTCCGGCACGCCCATCGGGTCGGCCGACTCCTGGCGCACCCAGCGCAGCCGTTCCTCGGCCTGGCCGAGCTTCTCCAGCGCGGCGGCGAGCTGCCCCAGCGGCAGCTCCTCGGCGGCGGCGCGGACCTGCGCGCCGATGTCCTCGACGATGGACACGGCCGGCCCTTCAGAGCGTCGCGACGTAGAGCTGTGCCTGCTCCACCGCCACCAGTGTCGCGGCGAGGCACTCCTCCAGCTCCTGGCTGGCCTGGGTCAGCGAGGCCTGCGCCGCCTCGACCGTCTCGTGGCCGCTGCCCTCCAGCGCACCGGCCAGGGTCTGCTGCGCCTCGGCCAGTTTCTCGCCGGCCGCCTGCACCGCTGTCTGGCCGTCACCGATCTGCTGGAGAGCGGCATCGATGGCGGCCTTCAGCTCGGCGACGCTCGCCACGGGGACCTCCTGGGGGCAAGGGAGATCTCCATTACAACCCATCCCGACGGTTGGGCGAACATCCACCCTCGCGTCGTTCCTGCCCGGGTGTCCGGTTACGCCGCTGACGTGCGCGAAGACCGCGTCCGGGCGGGTCGGCCGGTCCCACCCGCGGACAGCCGGGTCCCGCTCACGGGATCGGCGTCAGCGGCCCAGCCACCGCGGCCCGCGGACCTCCGCGCCCAGCGCGGTCACCCGGGCCCGCAGCTCCCGGTCGGCGGTGACCACCACCCGACGCCGGTCCGCCGCGGCGGCCACCAGCTCGACCACCGCGTCGTCGCCGGACCCGGCGGCGGACACCACGTCCACGTCGGGCGCCGGCGCCACGTGCCGGGCCGCGCCCTCCACCACCAGCACCACCTGCACCGGTGGTGGCAGCTCCGGTGGCACCCCGGCGCCGGCCAGCGGGGCGAGCGCGTCGCGCAGCCGCGCCGCCGCGCCGGCCCGATCCCGCCACCAGCCGTCCGGCCGCGACCCGACCACGTTCGCGCCGTCGACGACCAGCAACGCTCGGCTCTCCATGCCCCCCAGCCTGCCACTGGTGTCGCGTTTGTCGCGCACCCCGCCGGGTAGCCACCGCCGACCGCGCCGCGCCCCGTCGCGTCCCGGTCGTGCCGACCGACTGCGGAGGACGAAGATGATGGGACCCGGTGACTTCGGCAACGACCCGTGGGACGAGTTCCTGGCCCGCTACTTCGGCCGAGGCGAGGGCGGGCGCCGGCCGGCCCACCGGGTCGACATCACCCGACTGATGACCGCGGACGCCCGGGAGATGCTGGCCGACGCGGCCCGGCGCGCCGCCCAGAAGCACAGCAACGACCTGGACACCGACCACCTGCTCTGGGCCGCGTTGCAGCGCGAGCCGCTGCGGGACCTGGTCCGCCGCGCCGGCGCCGACCCGGACGCGCTGGTCAACGCGCTCGGCGGGCGCGCCGACGGCGGCGCACCCGGCGGCGAGGTGCCGCCGAACCTGTCGCTCACCCCGGCCGCGAAGCGGGCGCTGCTCGACGCGCACCAGCTCTCCCGGGCGATGGGCGCCAACTACATCGGGCCCGAGCACATCCTGATGGCGCTGCCGCTGAACCCCGAGTCGCCGGCCGGCCGGATGCTCGCCGCCGGCCGGATCCAGCCGGAGTCGTTGCAGGCGGCCAGCGCCGAGCGCGGCGCGGCGAACGGCCCGCGCCCGGACCGGGGCACCCCCACCCTCGACCAGTACGGGCAGGACCTCACCGAACTGGCCCGGATGGATCAGATCGACCCGGTGATCGGCCGGGCCGACGAGATCGAGCAGGCGGTGGAGATCCTGTCCCGGCGGACCAAGAACAACCCGGTGCTGATCGGCGAGGCCGGCGTCGGCAAGACCGCCATCGTGGAGGGGCTGGCCGAGCGGATCTGCGACGGCGACGTGCCGCAGACGCTGATCGGCAAGCGGGTCGTCCAGCTCGACCTGTCGGGCCTGGTCGCCGGCACCCGCTACCGGGGCGACTTCGAGGAACGCCTGAAGAAGGTGATCGACGAGATCCGCGCCCACCGCGACGAGCTGATCGTCTTCCTGGACGAGATCCACACCCTGGTCGGCGCCGGCGGCGCGGGCAGCGAGGGCGGGATGGACGCGTCCAACATGCTCAAGCCGGCGCTGGCCCGCGGTGAGCTGCGGGTGATCGGCGCGACCACGCTGGACGAGTACCGGCGCAGCATCGAGAAGGACGCCGCCCTGGCCCGCCGGTTCCAGCCGGTGCTGGTGCCCGAGCCGACCGTCGAGGACACCGTCGCCATCCTGCGCGGCCTGCGCGACCGCTACGAGGCGCACCACCAGGTCCGGTTCACCGACGAGGCGGTGGTCGCCGCCGCCGAGCTGTCCGACCGGTACGTCACCGACCGGTTCCTGCCGGACAAGGCGATCGACCTGATCGACCAGGCCGGCGCGCGGGTGCGACTGCGCACCCGTACCCCCGCCTCGGACGTGCGCGACCTGGAGCAGCAGCTCGACGAGGTGCGCCGGGACAAGGAGCAGGCCGTCTCCGACGAGCAGTACGAACGGGCCTCCTCGCTGCGCGACCGGCTCGCCGAGCTGGAGGACCAGATCCGCCGCGCCCGCGGCGACGAGGGCCCCAACCACGTCCCCGAGGTCGGGCCGAAGGAGATCGCCGAGGTGGTGTCCCGGGCCACCGGCATCCCGGTCACCCAGCTCACCGAGGAGGAACGCGACCGGCTGCTGCGCCTGGAGGGGCACCTGCACGAGAAGGTGATCGGGCAGGACGACGCGGTCGGCGCGGTGTCCGAGGCGGTACGCCGCTCGCGGACCGGGCTGGCCGACCCGGACCGGCCGATGGGCAGCTTCCTGTTCCTCGGCCCCACCGGCGTCGGCAAGACCGAGCTGGCCCGGGCGCTCGCCGAGGCGCTGTTCGGCGAGGCGGACCGGATGGTCCGGGTGGACATGAGCGAGTTCCAGGAGCGGCACACGGTCAGCCGGCTGGTCGGCGCCCCGCCCGGCTACGTCGGCTACGAGGAGGCCGGCCAGCTCACCGAGGCGGTCCGCCGCCGCCCGTACGCGGTGGTGCTGCTGGACGAGATCGAGAAGGCGCACCCCGACGTCTTCAACATCCTGCTCCAGGTGCTCGACGACGGCCGGCTCACCGACAGCCAGGGCCGGACCGTGAACTTCAAGAACACCGTCCTGATCATGACGAGCAACCTCGGCTCGGAACTGATCACCGGGTCCCAGCGCACGGTCGGGTTCGCCACCGGCGAGCCGGGCCAGCAGGAGGCCACCGAGCTGCGGGAACGGCTGATGCGCCGGTTGCAGGAGAACTTCCGCCCCGAGTTCCTCAACCGGGTCGACGAGATCATCATCTTCCAGCGGCTGGAGGCCGAGCAGTTGCGCGAGATCACCGGCCTGCTGCTGGAGGAGACCCGCCGCCGGCTGCACGCCCAGGACATCCAGGTGGAGATCAGCACCGCCGGCGTCGACTGGCTCGCCGAGCACGGCTACCAGCCCGAGTTCGGGGCTCGCCCGCTGCGCCGGGTGATCCAGCGCGAGGTCGACAACCGGCTGTCGCGGATGCTGCTGGAGAACGAGATCTCGCCGGGGCAGAAGGTCACCGTGGACGCCCGCGACGACCAGCTCGTCTTCGACGTGTCCGCCGGTGAGCGCGGATACACGGCCGCCACCACGTCCCATCCCCGGTGAACGGGACGGCCACCCTCGGCGGGCCGGCCCGGCCCGTCGCGCACGGATCGGAGGGCGGACATGACCGAACCCGAGGAGACCCGGGAGGACACCGCGGCCGGCGAACCGATCGAGGCGGCACCGACGGCGAACCCGTCCCGGGTCCGGGTGCCGCCGGAAGGTCTCACCCAGCAGACACCGCACGGCGAGGGCGATCCGGAGGAGTCCGGGCCGCCGCCGGGAGAGGAGGCGTGATGGTACGGGAGGCGCGACTCGACCCCGAGGTCGAGGTGATCTGGGACGACTTCCACGCCGAGGTGAACGTGCCCTCCGAGCAGCTACGACAGTGGCTGCTGACCCGCGGGTCGGGGGAGGAGGCGTTCGGCCCCGACCCGGACCTGGACCTGCCCGAGCCCGGCCGGCGGATCCTCGCCGTGCTGCGCAAGCGCAAGGTCGACCTCACCCCGGAGGACATCGAGGTGATGCGGGAGGCGATCACCCGGATCCGGGAGCTGACCGCGGAGAAACCGGGCCGGGGCAACGCCGACGACGAGTGGCGGCACGCGCTGCTCGACCTCGGTCACGACGTGCTCGTCGAACGCTGAGCCGGCGCCCGGGCGGCCGACCGCCCGGGCGCACCGGCCTACTCGGACTCCATGCTGGGCAGTCGCAGGCCGGCGGCGTCGGCCGCCGCCTGCCGGTCCGCCCGGGCCCGCTCCTCGCGGCTGAGCAGGTTCGCGTACTCGGTGACGTCCGCCGGGTCCGGCACCTCCGGCAGCCGGCGCAGGAACGCCTCCACGTCGGCGGTGGCGGCGGTGTGCGCGGTGGCCGCCTGGCGCAGCAGCTCCCGCTCGTCGGCGGCCGGATACAGATCAGTCATGCCGCGTGATACCCGCGTTCAGGCGGTTCGCACCCCGCCCACCCGGTGCGGCTGCACCCCGAAGTCCGGATGGGCCAGCAGCCAGGCCAGGTAGTCCGGGTGGTTGGCCAGCGCGTCGGTGTACGCCGCCACCGCCGTCTCCAGCACCGGCTCCGCTACCACCGCCGCCGGCGCCTCCGGATGCCAGCCGAACAGCAGCCGCCAGCGCAGCGGGGTGCCGGCCAGCCGGCGGGTGACCAGCCCGGCCACCGGACGGAAGGTGGCCTGGCACAGCGCCACCGCGGTGCCCGCGTCGACCAGGTCCAGGGCGGCCCGTACGTCCGCCTCGTACACCTTGCGGGGGGTGAAGCCGGCGCGCGCGCAGGCGGCGGCGAAGCAGTCGCCGAAGCAGCCGTCGCCCGGCGCCGCCACCCACTGCTCCCGCCGCAGGTCGACCAGGTCGATCTCGTCCCGGCCGGCCAGCGGGTGGGTCTGCGGCAGCAGCACGAAGACCGGGTCGACGGCCACCTCCCGCCAGCTCAACCCGAACACCGGTGACGGCGCGGCGTCCCCGCACACGCCGGTGAGCGCGAAGTCGAGCCGGCCGCCGGCCACCAGCTGGGCCAGCTCGTCCACCGACCAGGAGGCGTACGTGGTGATCTGCGCGTCGGCGCGCTCGGCGGCGAGCCGGTGCACCAGCCGGCCCAGGATCGGGCTGTTCACCCCGCCGAAGCGGTAGCGGCGCAGCGGGTCGCCCGCGCCGGCCAGCCGGGCCGCCTCGTCCTGCAGGCCCTTCATCGCCGGCAGCAGCACCCGGGCCCGGTCCAGCACCAGCTCGCCCAGCGCGGTGGGCCGGGCGCCACGCCGGTCCCGCTCGAACAGCGGCCCACCGAGCACCCGCTCGATCCGCTGGAGCTGGGCGGTCAGCGCCGGCTGGGCCAGGCCGAGCATCGAGGCCGCCTTGGTGACGCTCCCCGTCTCGGCGATCGCGCAGACCACCCGCAGGTGTCGCAGCTCCAGATTCATAGGGTGACGGTAGGACCACGAACGGGTGTCCGGGAAGGGGCGGATCGGCTCAGGCGTCCCGGCGGTGCTCCAGGTCGGCCAACCGGGTGCGCCGGCCGGTGACCGCGTCACGCACCTTGTCCAGCACCCCCACCGCCGGCTCGACGATCTTGTTCCAGGGCGGGGTGGCCGGGGTGCCCGGGTGCGGCCGGGTCGGCGCCGCCTCCTCCGCGATCTCCCACCGGTTGCCCAGCCGGATCAGCTCGGCGTCGCTGGCCACCTCGCGCAGCGGCGTGACCAGCGCGGCGACCCGGCTGACGTGCCGGCGGACCCGCTCGGCCACGTCGGCGACCACCGCGTCGTCCGGGCCGGAGAGCTGCTTCAACGCGGTCAGCAGCGCGGCGTCCGCCTCGATCTCCCGGGCGACCAGCTCGGCGCTCTCCGGCACCGCGGCGCGGGCGGCCGGGAAGAGATACTGCTCCTCGGCGGAGAGGTGCCGCGACACCGCCGCGGTCAGCACGTCGAGCACCCGGCGTCGGCCGGCCGGGTCCAGCCCCGGCTCGGTCACCCGGTCGGCCAGCTCCAGCAGGGTGCGGTGCTCGGCGTCCACGAGGTCGGCGAGGCTCCGCCCACCCGGCCGGTACGCGTCGTCGGCGGCGGGCGGGAGCGGCGGCAGGGGGACGGTCATGGTGCCCTCCTCGTGGTGGCCGGAATGTGGTGGCCGGAATCGATGTTCGGCGTTACCCGGCCACGCGTCGCGCGAAACCGGCCCGCACCGCGCCGGCCGCCGCGCCGCGTCCGGCTGGTATAAGGAAGCGATGACGACCTCCGCCTCACCCGAGCCCACCGACGAGGTCGTGGACCTCTGCCGGGACCTGCTGCGCATCGACACCACCAACACCGGGGACAACGACACCAGCGCGGGGGAGCGGCGCGCCGCGGAGTACGTCGCGGAGAAACTCGCCGAGGTCGGCGTCGACGCCGAGATCCACGAGTCGGCCCCCGGCCGGGCCAACCTGGTGGCCCGCATCCCCGGCACCGAGCCGGGCCGGGACGCGCTGCTCGTGCACGGCCACCTCGACGTGGTGCCCGCCGACCCGGACGAGTGGTCGGTGCACCCGTTCTCCGGCGAGATCCGCGACGGCTACCTGTGGGGCCGCGGGGCGATCGACATGAAGGACTTCGACGCCATGGTGCTCGCCGTGGTGCGCGGCTGGCAGCGCGCCGGCGTCCGGCCCCGCCGCGACGTGGTGCTCGCCTTCACCGCCGACGAGGAGGCCGGCAGCGACTACGGCGCGCACTTCCTCGCCCAGCACCACCGCGGGCTGTTCGACGGCTGCACCGAGGCGATCGGCGAGGTGGGCGGCTTCTCCTACTCCGTCGACGAGTCCCGCCGGCTCTACCTGATCGAGACCGCCGAGAAGGGCATCGACTGGCTGCGCCTGCACGCCAAGGGGCGGCCCGGCCACGGCTCGATGGTGCACGACGACAACGCGGTGACCGCGCTCGCCGAGGCGGTCGCCCGGATCGGCCGGCACCGGTTCCCGGTGGTGATGACCGACACCGTGCGGGCGTTCCTGGCCGAGGTCGCAGACGTGCTCGGCATCGAGATCGACCCGGACGACCCGGAGACCGCGATCGCCAAGCTCGGCCCGATCGCCAACATCATCGGCGCGACCGTCCGCAACACCGCCAACCCGACCCGGCTGGCCGCCGGCTACAAGGACAACGTCATCCCCGGCCGGGCCACCGCCACCATCGACTGCCGCAGCCTGCCCGGGCAGAGCGAGGAGCTGGAGCGGCAGCTACGCGACCTGGTCGGCCCGGACATCGCCATCGAGTACGTCCAGCGCCAGCCGGCCCTGGAGACCACCTTCGACGGCGACCTGGTGGACCAGATGTCGGCCGCGCTGCGCGCCGAGGACCCGGGGGCGCACCCGGTGCCGTACATGCTCTCCGGCGGCACCGACGCCAAGGCGTTCTCCCAGCTCGGCATCCGCTGCTTCGGCTTCGCGCCGCTGCGGCTGCCGGCCGACCTCAATTTCTCCGGCCTGTTCCACGGCATCGACGAGCGCGTCCCGCTGGACGGACTACAGTTCGGCGTGCGGGTTCTCGACCGCTTCCTCCGCAACTGCTGACCGCGCCCGCCGCGGCGCCGCCGGCGCGGACCTGCCCCCATCGCGAAGGGACTGCCTCACATGACCGACCAGCACGCTGAGCTGGACGCCGCCCTCGAGCAGGTGATCGACGCCGCCCGCGCCCACCTGGCCGCCGTCCGGGCCGCCCAGGGCCGGATCGACGACGACGCCGTCTGGCAGGCGTACGTCGCGTTGAACAACGCCTCGTTCGCCTACGACGAGCAGCTGCTCGACGCGTTCGGCGAGGTGACGCCCTGGGACGTCGAGTCGATCGACCCGGACGAGGCGGACGAGCGCTTCGGCGCGGTGGAGGGCGGCGAGCCCACCGACCCGCACCCGCGGGTGATCTCGGTGCGGCAGCGGCGCGACTACCGGGTGCCCAGCATCGCCGCGCTGCTGCGGGTGGCCGAGGCGGCCCGCCGGGAGGGCACCCCGGAGGAGGACGAGCCAGCGCCGGTCGAGGGCGTCGGCGAGGCGGTGCTGGAGCTGCTGCAGAGCGGCGACGGCTCGCTCTCCGCGCTCGACGTGCCCGAGCTGGAGCCGCTCGACGGCGTGGTCATGGTCAGCGAGGTCGGCACGCCAGTCGACCTGGAGTCGTTCGACGACGACGACTCGGTGGGCCCGTTCCAGCCGGCCGTGGACGACCGGCTGGTCGGCCGCCTCGACGAGCACCCCTTCCTGGAGCTCGACGAGGAGCACGACCACGCCCACTAGGCCGTGCTCGCCCCGGGGCCGCACCGCGCGACGCGGCCCCGGGACGGGACGCCCGTCAGTACGACAGGCCCGGCTGCGGCTTGCTCACCACGCGACGGCGCAGCATCACCTGCCGCGTGCCGTCCCGGTAGAGCCGCACCCGGGCCAACTCCCAGCCGGAGAACTCCGCCTGGATCGCCAGCTGCGCCGCGGCGGTCAACCGATCGACGTTCGAGGGCAACCGCAGCGGCGCGTATTCGTAGTCCATGGCTCCTATGCTGCCCAGCTCGCGAGCCCTTCGCCACCCCCTGACGGTGACCCGGATCGCGTCGCCGGGGCGGGGTCGCTCAGCCGTCGCGCTCCGGGTAGCCGACCGGCACCGCGGAGACGTCGTCCAGCGCGGTGACGATCTCGTCCGGCAGGGTCATCCGCTCCACCTGGAGCGCGCCGAGCAACTGCCCGACCGTGCGGGCGCCGAGGATCGGCGCGGTCACCCCGGGCCGGTCCCGGACCCAGGCCAGCGCCACCTCCGTCGGCGACACGCCGAGCCCGCCGGCGGCGATGGCCACCGCCTCCACGATGCTGGAGCAGCGCGGCTCCAGGTAGGTGCCGACGAAACGCTCGAAGTGCGGCGACACCGCGCGCGAGTCGGCCGGGCGGCCGTTGCGGTACTTGCCGGTGAGCACCCCCCGGCCCAGCGGCGACCAGGGCAGCACCCCCAGCCCCATCCCGCCGCAGGCCGGCAGCACCTCGCGCTCGATGCCACGCTCCAGCAGCGAGTACTCCACCTGGACGGCGACCACCGGCGCGCGCCCCGGCCAGGCGGCCTGCCAGGCGGCGGCGCGGGCGGTCTGCCAGCCGGAGAAGTTCGACACCCCGACGTAGCGGGCCTTGCCGCTGGACACGGCGTGGTCGAGCGCGGTGAGCGTCTCCTCCAGCGGCGTGTCCGGGTCGTAGCCGTGCACCTGCCACAGGTCGACGTGGTCGGTGCCGAGCCGGCGCAGCGACGCGTCCAGCGTGCGCAGCAGATGCCCGCGCGACCCGTCGCGGCGGCGTCCGCTGCCCGGCCGCAGCCCGGCCTTGGTGGCGATGAGCAGGTCGTCGCGGTCGACCAGGCTGCCCAGCAGCGAGCCGATCACCGACTCGGCGTCGCCGTCGGCGTACACGTCGGCGGTGTCGACGAGGTTGCCGCCCGCGTCGAGGTAGCTCTTCAGCTGGGCGGCCGCGTCGTCGGCGTCGGTGTCCCGTCCCCAGGTCATGGTGCCGAGCGCGAGCCGCGAAACCGCCAGCCCGCTTCGGCCGAGCGGTCGCTGTTGCATGGGTGAACCTTATTTCCATCCCGGGCGTCACGGATATCCTCGCCGCAGTCAACTTCCCGCGCGAGCGCAGAGCGGTGTGACGTGTTCGGGGCGAGCCGGTCGTCGGCGGTCGCACCAGCATTGCGTAACCTGATGCGACCTGTGGTGCGGACGGTGGGAGGACCAGTGCGACTCGGGCTCAACCTCGGATACCAGACGGCATGGAGCACGCCCGCCGACCATCTGGCGTTCGCCCAGGAGGCGGACCGGCTCGGCTACTCGGTGGTGTGGGCCGCGGAGGCGTACGGCTCCGACTCGCCGAGCATGCTCGCCTGGATGGCCGGGCAGACGCAGCGGATCGACCTCGGCTCCGCCGTGATGCAGATCCCGGCGCGCACCCCGGCGATGACCGCGATGACCGCCGCGACCATCGACACGCTCTCCGGCGGCCGGTTCCGGCTCGGCCTCGGCGTCTCCGGCCCGCAGGTCTCCGAGGGCTGGCACGGCGTCCGGTTCGCCAAGCCGCTGTCGCGCACCCGGGAGTACGTCGACATCGTCAAGCTCGCGGTGGCCCGCAAGGAGGTCGCGTACGAGGGCGAGCACCACACGCTGCCGCTGCCGGACGGCCCGGGCAAGGCGCTGCGGCTCAGCTTCCACCCGCCGCGCGCGCACATCCCGATCTACCTGGCCGCCGTCGGCCCGAAGAACCTGGAGCTGGCCGGCGAGATCGCCGACGGCTGGCTGGCCGTCTTCTACGCCCCGGAGTTCGCCGAGGAGCACCTCGCCGCGATCCGGGCCGGGCGGGCCACCGCCGGCAAGGAGCTGGCCGGCTTCGACGTGGTCCCGTCGGTGCCGGTGGTGGTCGGCGACGACGTCGCCACCTGCGCCGAGCTGGTCCGCTGGTACGCCGCGCTCTACGTGGGCGGGATGGGCAGCCGGAAGCAGAACTTCTACAACCAGCTCGCCACCCGGATGGGCTACGGCGACGCGGCCCGCGAGGTGCAGGAGCTCTACCTGGCCAAGCGGCAGCGCGACGCGGCCGCCGCGGTGCCGATGGAGTTCATCGACCGCACCTCGCTGCTCGGCCCGAAGGAGCGCATCGCCGAGCGGATGCGGGAGTACGCCGCCTCGGGCGTGACCACCCTGTCGGTGTCGCTGTTCGTGGCGGACCGGGACAGCGGCGTGGCGACGCTGCGCACCGTGGCCGAGGCGCTGGAGCTCTCCGGAGTCGGCGAGTGACCTGGGTCGAGGCCATCGTCCTGGGCGTCGTCCAGGGGCTGACGGAGTTCCTGCCGGTGTCGTCGTCCGGGCACCTGCGGATCACCTCGGCGATCTTCTTCGGCCGGGACGCGGGCGCGTCGTTCACCGCGGTCACCCAGCTCGGCACCGAGGCCGCCGTGCTGATCTACTTCTTCAAGGACATCTGGCGGATCGTCCGCACCTGGTGCCTGGGCCTGGTCGACCGCTCGGTGCGCTCCAGCCTCGACTACCGGATGGGCTGGTACGTCATCGTCGGCACCATCCCGATCGGGATCCTGGGGCTGCTGTTCAAGGACCAGATCCGCACCGCCGGCCGCAACCTCTACCTGATCTCGTTCACGTTGATCTTCTTCGCCCTGGTGCTGGCGTTCGCGGAGTACTTCGGCCGGCAGACCCGCACGCTGGAGAACTTCCGGATGCGCGACGGCGTGGCGATGGGCCTGGGCCAGGCCATGGCGCTCATCCCCGGCGTCTCCCGCTCGGGCGGCACGCTGACCGTGGGCCTGTTCCTCAACCTGACCCGGGAGACGGCGGCGCGCTACTCGTTCCTGCTGGCCATCCCGGCCGTGGTGATCTCCGGCGTGTTCAGCCTGCCGGACGTCTTCGAGCCGTCCGCGCCGGGCACCGCCGCGCCGAGCGTGGCGCAGATGGTGGTGGCCACGCTGATCGCGTTCGCCATCGGCTACGCGGCCATCGCCTGGCTGCTGCGCTACGTCGCGCACCACACGCTCTACCTGTTCGTGCTCTACCGGGTGGCGCTCGGCACGCTGGTGCTCTGCCTGCTGCTCACCGGCACGATCAGCGCCACCTGATCCCGGCGACACGACGAAGGCCGGCACCCCGTCACGGGGTGCCGGCCTTCGCGCTGTCGGTCAGCCGTTCCAGTGCTGGGCGACCAGGTCGGCGGCCTGCTGCTCCCACTGCGCGTACGCGTCCGGGTACGCGGAGACCTGCACGGTCTGCGCGGCCTGGGTCAGCGGCATGTCCTGCCAGCCGTCGACCTGCTTGAGGCCCTTGAGGAAGGCGAGCGTGGAGTACTCCGGGTCGGTGATCTGCTCCGGTGTGCCCCAACCACTGGACGGGCGCTGCTGGAACAGGCCCAGCGAGTCGTGGTCGTTGCGGTCGCCGAGGTGACCGAGGTTCTCCAGCTTCGACTCCTGCAGGCTGGTGGCGATCGAGACGACCGCGGCGCGCTCGTCCATGCCGGCCTTCTTGGTGGCGGCGACGATCGCCTTCACGTTGGCGGTCTGCTCGTCGTTCAGGTCGATGCGGGACTGCGCGCCCTGCATGCCGTGCGGGACCAGCGCGGCCGGGTCGGCCTGGACGGTGACGGCCGCCTCGCGGGCGGTCGGCGCGCCGTCCTGGTGGTTGAGCGGGCCGGCGGCCAGGCCACCGGCGACGGTCAGACCGGCGATACCGAGGATGCTCTTACGCAGCATGGTGTTCATGGGGGGCTCCATTCGGGGGTTCGACACACCGGGGGTGTGCGAGCACCGTCAGGCGCTCTCGCGGGGGACTTCGTCGGCGCACGGGGCGGGGCCTCGTCGTGGCGGCGGAACCATGTGCAACGACCGGCCCCCCACCGTCATTCCCCGGAACCGGTACTCCAGGCGGTGGGCGTTTCCGCTGCTCAGCCGTGCACCGGTTACAACGCCCCCGCCCCCGGACCCATTCCACCCGACATCTGTCCCAGACCACCTCCGCCCCGGACATACCGCCCACCCGGGGCGGCCGGCATGCGGTGTGCGCGGTTCGGGTCGGCTGGCCCCAGCGGCGGAAGGGGACGACCCACCCCACCCCACCCCACCCCACCCCACCCCGCCCCCGCCCCTCCGCCGATCTTGCACTTGCGGCCCCCAAACGCCGGAATCATCCCGCTATGGGCGGGCCGGAAGTGCAAGATCGGCGGGCGGGTGGCCGTTGGTCCTTACCACTCGCGCAGGGTGGGCGGACTTGTCGGCTTCCGTGGGCGTCTGGTGCGGGACGCGACGCGCTCCCCGCGCCGGACGCCCGACTCGGTCGATCATGAGGTTGGCGGGGGTTCTGTGTGATTTGCGACGGTCAACTTCATGGTCAACTACTCCGGGCGACCGAGCCGATCGAGCCGGTCGAGCCGCCGGGCCGGTTGGGCGGTGGGCCGGTGGGCCGCCGGGCCGGTGGGGCGGCGGGCCGGTGGGGCGGCGGGCCGGTGGGGCGGCGGGCCGGTGGGGCGGCGGGCCGGTGGGGCGGGGGCCGGCGGGCCGGTGGGGCGGCGGGCCGGTGGGGCGGGGGCCGGTGGGGCGGTGGGGCGGTGGGGCGGGGGCGGTGGGGCGGTGGGGCGGGGGCGGTGGGGCGGGGAGTGCGGGGGAGTGTGGGCGGCGCTGTGGTGGTGGGGCCGGTGGACGAGGTGGCACGGCTAGGGTGGTGGGCGTGGCGACCCTTCTGCTTCTGCGACACGGCCGGACCACCGCGAACGCCGACGGTGGGCTGGCCGGGCGGCAACCGGTCGAGTTGGACGACACGGGACGGGCCCAGGCCACGGCGGTCGGCGGTCGGCTGGCCGGGCTGCCGCTCGCGGCGGTGGTGACCAGCCCGCTGATCCGCTGCCGGCAGACGTTGGAGCTGGCGTTGCCGCAGGCCGAGCCGGTGGTCGAGGACGGGCTGATCGAGTGCGGCTACGGCGCCTGGGAGGGGCAGGCGCTGAAGAAGCTGGCGAAGGAGCCGCTCTGGCCGGTCGTCCAGCAGCACCCCAGCGCCGCCGCCTTCCCGGAGGGGGAGTCGATGGCGGCGATGTCCGCGCGGGCGGTCGCCGCGGTGCGGGCGTGGGACGCGCGGGTCACCGCCGAACACGGGCCCGAGGCGGTCTGGCTGGCGTGCAGCCACGGCGACGTGATCAAGGCGATCGTGGCTGACGCGCTCGGCGTACACCTGGATCTCTTCCAGCGGATCGTGGCCGACCCGGCGTCGGTGACGGCGATCCGCTACACGCCGCTGCGGCCGTTCCTGGTCCGGCTCAACGACACCGGCGGCGACCTGTCGGCGCTGGTCCCGCCGCCGCGCAAGCGGCGACGGCGGGCGCCGCGCGCCACCGAGTCGGACGCGGCGGTCGGCGGTGGCGCGGGGGCGGGGAGGTCGTGACCGCGTGCGGCGGGCCCGGCGGGGCGCGTTGCGCTCTGGGCGGATTCGGCGTCGGTGGGCTGCGCGGTGCTTCCGCGCGCCGGATAGGGTCGTGGGTATGACGCACCAGGTGCACGCGTTCGAGCCGCCGGAGCGGTTCGTCGCCGGAACGGTCGGCCCGCCGGGGGAGCGCACGTTCTTCCTCCAGGCGCGTGGCGGCGGCCGGCTGGTCAGCGTCGCGCTGGAGAAGGTCCAGGTGTCGCTGCTCGCCGAGAAGCTGGAGGAGTTGCTCACCGAGGCGCAACGCCGGTTCGGGGTGAAGCTGCCGGAGTCGGCGCCGATCGCGCTGGGCGACAACGAGCCGCTGGACACCCCGGTCGACGAGGAGTTCCGGGTCGGCACGCTGGGCCTGGCCTTCGACGTGGACACCGCGACCGTGGTGATCGAGGCGATCGCCGTCGGCGAGGCGGAGGTCGAGGTCGAGCTGGGTGACGCGGACGACGACGAGGTGGAGATCGACGAGGAGCCGGACGAGCCGGACGACGACCTCGACCGGCTCCGGGTGCGGCTGACCCCGGAGGCGACCCGCGAGTTCATCGAGCGCGCCAAGCGGGTGGTCAACGCCGGCCGGCCGCCCTGCCCGCTCTGCGGCCAGCCGCTCGACCCGGCCGGCCACCTCTGCCCCCGGCACAACGGCTATCACCGGTGACCTCGTCGGAACTGCAGCCCCGACAGGACGGCGCCGAGGCGCTGCGGTTGCTCGCCGACGGTGAGCTCACCCTGGAGGGGCGGCTGGTCGACGCCTCCAACGCGACGTTGCGCGCCGTCATCGCCCTCGGCGAGGTGAGCGCGCACTGTGTCTACAAGCCGGTGCGCGGTGAGCGCCCGCTCTGGGACTTCCCGGACGGCACGCTGGCCGGTCGGGAGGTCGCCGCCTACCTGGTCTCCCAGGCCAGCGGGTGGGACCTGGTGCCGCCCACCGTGCTGCGCGACGGCCCGTTCGGCCCCGGCTCCTGCCAGCTCTGGATCGACGAGCCGGCCGACGCCGAGCCGCTGGTCGGCTTCGTGCCCGCCGAGGCGGCGCCGCCGCGCTGGTTTCCGGTCGCCGCGGCGCGCGACGACGACGGTGCGGCGTACGCGCTGGCGCACGCCGACGACCCGCGGCTGGCCCGGCTGGCCGTCCTCGACGCGGTGATCAACAATGCCGACCGCAAGGGCGGGCACGTGCTCGTCGGCGCGGACGACCGCATATACGGGGTGGACCACGGGGTCAGCTTCCACGTGGAGGAGAAGCTGCGCACGGTGCTCTGGGGCTGGGCCGGTCGCCGGCTCCCACCGGACGCGGTCGAGATGCTCGACGGGCTGGCCGCCCGCCTCGACGGCGCGCTCGGCGAGGAACTGGCCGAGCACCTCACCCTCAGTGAGGTCAGGGCGGTGGCGGCCCGGGTGGACCGGCTGCGCGACACCGGCCGGTTCCCGCTGCCCCCGGAGGAGTGGCCGGCGATGCCCTGGCCACCCATGTGAGCCGCTGTCGCGTTGATCACCCGTGGGCCGGCACCGGCGCGCCTGACGGATCGTTAGGCTGGCGGTCATGGAGTCTTGGGCGGGACACGAGGTGCCACGGCTGCCGGGCGAGGGCGTGCCACTGAGGTTGTACGACTCGGCGCGGCAGGGCCCGCACCCGTCCCGGCCCGACGGCGTCGCCTCGATGTACGTCTGCGGCATCACCCCGTACGACGCCACCCACCTCGGGCACGCGGCCACCATGATCACTTTCGACCTGGTGCAGCGGATGTGGCGCGACGCCGGCCTGACCGTGCGTTACGTGCAGAACGTCACCGACATCGACGACCCGCTGCTGGAGCGCGCCGAGCGCGACGGCGAGGACTGGAAGGTCCTGGCCATGCGGGAGACCGCGCTGTTCCGCGAGGACATGGAGGCGCTGCGGATGATCCCGCCGGCGCACTACGTCGGCGCGGTCGAGTCGATCCCGGACATCGCCGACAAGGTGCTCGTGCTGCTCAAGGACGGTGCGGCGTACCGGCTCGACGACGGCACCGGCGACGTCTACTTCGACGTCTCCGCCGCGCCCGCGTTCGGCTACGAGTCCAACCTGTCCCGCGCCGAGATGCTGGAGATCTTCCCGGAGCGCGGCGGCGACCCGGACCGCGCCGGCAAGCGGGACCCGCTCGACCCGCTGCTGTGGCGCGGCGCCCGCGAGGGCGAGCCGTCCTGGCCCGGCGGCGAGCTGGGTCCGGGCCGCCCCGGCTGGCACATCGAGTGCACGGTCATCGCGTTGAACCTGCTCGGCGACCGGATCTCCGTGCAGGGCGGCGGCAACGACCTGATCTTCCCGCACCACGAGTGCTCCGCGGCGCACGCCGAGCGGCTGACCGGCGAGACACCGTTCGCCGACCACTACGTGCACGCCGGCATGATCGGCCTGGACGGCGAGAAGATGTCCAAGTCCAAGGGCAACCTGGTCTTCGTCTCCCGGCTGCGGGCCGACCGGGTCGACCCGATGGCGGTGCGGCTGGCGTTGCTCGCCGGCCACTACCGCAGCGACCGGTCCTGGACCGACGAGCTGCTCGCCGAGGCGCTGGAGCGGGTGGACCGCTGGCGGCGGGCCGCCGCCGCGCCGGCCGGCCCGTCGGGCGAGGCGTTGCTGGCCGGGGTACGCGACCGGCTCGCCGACGACCTGGACACGCCCGGCGCGCTGGCGGTGGCCGACGCCTGGGCCGAGCGCACCCTGGCCGGCGACGCCTCCGACGCCTCCGACGCCGGCGCGCCCGCGCTCTTCGCCGACACCCTGGACGCCCTCCTCGGCGTCCGGCTGTAAGGCGGGGCCCCCGCTTAACGCTTTCGGTATAGGCGGGGCCCCTGCTTAACGCCCCTCCGCCGGTGGGTCAGCCCAGGACGAGCCCGGGATCGGGGTCCGGGTCGGGCGACGGGGCGGGGATCTTGTACTCCTCGGTGAGGGTGGTCATCGGGCCGGGCCAGGTGGCCTGGGCGACCTCGATCGGCTTGTGCCGCTCGTCGTAGGCGACGTGCAGCAGGTGCAGCACCGGGGTGTCCGGGCGGATCTGCAGGATCTCCGCCTCCTCCCGGCTGGGCTGGCGGGCGCTGATGGTGTCCGTCGCGGTGGTGTACCGCCGGCCGGTGGCCTCCTCGGCCTCCTGGTAGAGCGGCCGGCCGAACGCCTCGGCCCGTTCGAGGGAGGTGCCGGCGGTGTCGGCGGGCAGGAACCAGGAGGCGCCGACCTCGACCGGGGAGTCGTCGGTGCGGACCAGGTGCCGCCGGCAGAGCAGCTCGGTGCCGTCGGGAACGCCGAGCGCGTCGGCCACCTCGGCCGGGGCGGCGGCGCGGCCGACCGAGACGAGCTGCTGGCGGTACCGGGCGGCCAGGTCGGTGTGGTAGCCGCGGAAGCCGCCGTACCGGCCGCGGGAGAGGCGGTTGAGTCGGCGGCGGGTGCCTCGGACGTACGTACCGGAGCCGGGTTTGGTGATCAGGATGCCCTCGACCCGAAGCTGGTCGACGGCGCGTTGCACGGTCTGCTTGGCGACGCCGAACATCTCGGCGATGGCCGGGATGGACGGCAGTCGCTCGCCGGGGCCCCAGTCGCCGCGGCGCACCTGGGCCTTGAGCTGCGCGGCGATCTGCCGGTGCGGGAATTCGGCCGCGCCCGGGTTGATCTGCATGCCCGCCTCCTCGTGACAGCTAGGTTCCTAGGATGCCCTACGGCGTGTGACCGCGCCACCCCGGACACGGAGAAGCCGGGCCCCGACAGGGGAGCCCGGCCTCGGCGGGAGGAGCTACCAGGAGCCGGCGGTCGGCCCGGCGGAACCGCCCCGCCGGCGCAGGTACTTCTCGAACTCCTGGGCGATCTCGTCCCCGGTCAACGGGGTGATGCCCGCGTCGCCGACGCGTTCCTCCAGCTCACGAACGTATTCACCGAGCTCGGCGTCCTGCTCGGCGGCGCTGCGCACCCGCTGCTCCCACTCGGCGGCCTCCTCGGCCAGGTCGGCCATCGGCACCGGCAGGTCGAGCACCTCCTCGACCCGGTGCAGCAGCGCCAGGGTGGCCTTGGGGCAGGGCGGGTTGTTGGCGTAGTGCGGCACGTGCACCCAGAACGACACCGCGTCCACCTCGGCCCGCGTGCACGCGTCGTGCAGCACCCCGACGATGCCGGTCGGGCCGTCGTAGCGGGTCGGGGTGAGCTGGTAGCGCTTGGCCGCGTCGGCGTCCGACGCGCTGCCGCTGATCGGCAGCGGGCGGGTGTAGGGCACGTCGGCCAGCAACGCGCCGAGCAGCACCACCCGCTCGACCTCCAGGCTGTGGCAGATCTCCAGCACCTGCTCGCAGAAGGTGCGCCAACGCATGCTCGGCTCGATGCCCCGGATCAGCACCACGTCCCGCTCGGTGCCCTCCGGGCTGGCCACCATGAACCGGGTCGTGGGCCACTCGACCCGGCGGGTCTCCCCGTCGGCCATGGTGATGGTCGGCCGGCTCACCTGGAAGTCGTAGAAGTCCTCCGGGTCCAGCTCGGTCACCTGCCGGGACTGCCAGACCTGCTCCAGATGCTCCACGGCGGCGGTGGAGGCGTCCGCGGCGTCGTTCCAGCCCTCGAAGGCCGCGATGGCGACCGGCGAGCGCAGTACCGGCAGCCCGTCGAACTCGGTCACGCCGTCACCTCACCCTGCTCGTCGGGAGCGGTGCCGCCCCGTCGCACGGTCGCCTCCCTGATGTCCTTCACGTCCGCCAGCCTACGTGCCGCCGACGGAGGCGGCCCGTCGGCCGCGCCGGTCGCCCGGCCGGACCACCCGGTCGAACCGGATGAAAGGTACGGGTGATCCGGCCGACAGTATGTGGGAAGGCGTCATTGGGGTGACCGTCCGACAGCCGAGCGCACTAACCTGGCCGTGTGCCTACTTCGTTGCGTGACCTACTGGCGGACCGGATCCTGATCGCCGACGGGGCCATGGGGACGATGCTCCAGGCGGCCGACCTCACCCTGGACGACTTCGACGGCCTCGAGGGCTGCAACGAGATCCTCAACGTCACCCGGCCGGACGTGGTCCGCGGCGTGCACGAGGCATACCTCGCCGCCGGCGCGGACTGCGTGGAGACCAACACGTTCGGCGCCAACCTGCCCAACCTCGCCGAGTACGGCATCGCCGACCGGATCCGGGAGCTGTCCGAGGCGGCCGCGCGGATCGCGCGGGAGGCCGCCGACGCGTACGCGACCCCGGAGCGACCGCGGTTCGTGCTGGGCTCGATGGGACCGGGCACCAAGCTGCCCACCCTGGGGCACGCGAGCTACGCCTCGCTGCGCGACGCGTACCAGGAGAACGCCGCCGGCATGATCGCCGGCGGCGCGGACGCGCTGATCATCGAGACCTGCCAGGACCTGCTCCAGGTCAAGGCCGCGGTGGTCGGCGCGAAGCGGGCCCGCGACGCCGCCGGCCGGGACGTGCCGATCATCTGCCAGGTGGCCGTGGAGACCACCGGCACCATGCTGCTGGGCAGCGAGATCGGCGCGGCGCTGACCGCGATCGAACCGCTCGGGGTCGACCTGATCGGGCTCAACTGCTCCACCGGCCCGGCCGAGATGGGCGAGCACCTGCGCTACCTGTCCCGCCACTCGCGCATCCCGTTGTCGGTGATGCCGAACGCCGGCCTGCCGGTGCTGACCGCAGACGGCGCCTACTTCCCGCTCGGCCCGGACGAGATGGCCGACGCCCTGGAGCAGTTCGTCGACGACTACGGCGTCGGGCTGATCGGCGGCTGCTGCGGCACCACTCCGGAGCACATCCGGGTGCTGGTGCAGCGGCTCGGCGGGCGTCGCCCGGTGGCCCGGGAGCCCGAGCCGGAGGCCGGTGTCTCCTCGATCTACCACCACGTGCCGTTCGCCCAGGACGCCAGCGTCCTGATGGTGGGGGAGCGCACCAACGCCAACGGCTCCAAGGCGTTCCGCGAGGCGATGCTGGCCGCCGACTGGCAGGCCTGTGTGGAGATCGCCCGTAACCAGGCCCGCGACGGCTCGCACCTGCTCGACCTCTGCGTCGACTACGTCGGCCGTGACGGCACGCAGGACATGCGGGAACTGGCCGGCCGGTTCGCCACCGCGTCCACCCTGCCGGTCGTGCTGGACTCCACCGAGCCGGCGGTGATCGAGGCCGGGCTGGAGATGCTCGGCGGCCGGTGCGTGGTCAACTCGGTGAACTTCGAGGACGGCGACGGCCCCGACTCCCGCTACGCCCGGATCATGCCGGTGGTCCGCGAGCACGGTGCCGCCGTCGTGGCGCTGCTCATCGACGAGGAGGGCCAGGCCCGCTCCCGGGAGTGGAAGGTCCGGGTGGCCCGCCGGCTGATCGACGACCTGACCGGCCGGTGGGGGCTGCGCCGGGAGGACATCCTCATCGACGCGTTGACGTTCCCGATCGCCACCGGGCAGGAGGAGACGCGCCGCGACGGCATCGAGACGATCGAGGCGATCCGCGAGATCACCGCCGAGTATCCGGGGGTCAACTTCACCGCCGGCATCTCGAACGTCTCCTTCGGCCTCAACCCGGCGGCCCGCCAGGTGCTCAACTCGGTGTTCCTGCACGAGTGCGTCCAGGCCGGCCTCAGCTCGGCCATCGTGCACGCCAGCAAGATCCTGCCGATGTCGAAGATCCCGGACGAGCAGCGCGAGGTGGCGCTCGACCTGGTCTACGACCGCCGCCGCGAGGGCTACGACCCGGTGCAGCGGTTCATCGAGGTGTTCGAGGGCGTCGACGCGGCGTCGGCGCGGGCCACCCGGGCCGAGGAGTTGGCCGCGCTGCCGCTGGAGGAGCGGCTCAAGCGGCGGATCATCGACGGGGAGCGCAACGGCCTGGAGGCCGACCTGGACACCGCGATGGCCGAGGGGCGCGCGCCGCTGTCCATCATCAACGACCTGCTGCTCGACGGCATGAAGGTGGTCGGTGAGCTGTTCGGCTCGGGCCAGATGCAGTTGCCGTTCGTGCTCCAGTCCGCCGAGGTGATGAAGACCGCGGTGGCCTACCTGGAGCCGCACATGGAGCGGGCCGACGACGACGGGAAGGGCCGGATCGTGCTCGCCACCGTTAAGGGCGACGTGCACGACATCGGCAAGAACCTGGTCGACATCATCCTGTCCAACAACGGCTACGACGTGGTCAACATCGGCATCAAGCAGCCGATCAACGCGATTCTCGACGCGGCCGAGGAGCACCGGGCCGACGCGATCGGCATGTCCGGGCTGCTGGTCAAGAGCACGGTCATCATGAAGGAGAACCTGGCCGAGATGGCCTCGCGCGGCGTCGCCGAGCGGTGGCCGGTGCTGCTCGGCGGGGCGGCGCTGACCCGGGCGTACGTGGAGGACGACCTGCGGTCGATCTACCCCGGTCAGGTGCACTACGCCCGCGACGCGTTCGAGGGACTGTCCCTGATGGACCGGGTGATGGCCGCCAAGCGCGGCGGCGCGCCGGTGGTCGACCCGGCGCGGGAGGCCGCGCTGGCGGCCCGCCGGGAGCGCCGGGAGCGGCAGCGGGCGCAGGTCCGCGAGGCGCTGCCCGAGCTGGACGACGCGTCGGTCCGTTCCGACGTCGCTTCCGACGTGTCGGTGCCCACCCCGCCGTTCTTCGGCACCCGGGTGGTCAAGGGCGTGCCGCTGGCCGACTATGCGGCGCTGCTCGACGAGCGGGCCACGTTCCTGGGCCAGTGGGGGCTGCGCGGCGCCCGCGGTGGCAAGGGCCCGTCGTACGAGGAACTGGTGGAGACCGAGGGCCGGCCCCGGCTGCGCTACTGGCTGGACCGGCTGATCTCCGACCAGGTGCTGGAGGCGGCCGTGGTGTACGGCTACTTCCCGGCGTACTCCGAGGGCAACGACCTGGTGCTGCTGGACGAGAACGGGCACAGCGAGCGGGCCCGGTTCTCGTTCCCGCGGCAGCGGCAGGAGCGCCGGCTGTGCCTGGCCGACTTCTTCCGCCCGCAGGGCGACCAGCTCGACGTGGTGGCGCTGCAACTGGTCACCGTCGGGCAGCCGATCAGCGAATACACGGCGAAGATGTTCGAGGCCAACGAATACCGCGACTACCTGGAGGTGCACGGCCTGTCGGTGCAGCTCACCGAGGCGCTGGCGGAGTACTGGCACCGGCGGATCCGGGCCGAGCTGGTGCTGCCGGGCGGTGGGACGGTCGCCGACGACGACCCGGCGGACCTGGCCGGCCTGCTGCGCACCGACTACCGGGGCTGCCGGTATGCGTTCGGCTATCCGGCCTGCCCGGACCTGGAGGACCGGGCGAAGATCGTCGGGTTGCTGGGCGCGGAGCGGATCGGGGTGCAGTTGTCGGAGGAGTTCCAGCTCGTCCCGGAGCAGGCCACCGACGCGATCGTGGTGCACCACCCGGAGGCGAACTATTTCAACGCCAAGTGACGTCGAAAGGCGCTCTGGCCTTCGAAAGTGCCTGGTCTCGCATGACGGTTTGACGAAACGGCATCGCAGGACGCTTGACGTTAGGTCGAGATCGATAGGTTCTGCGGCGATGGTAGGCCGAGGTCGTCCCGGCGGGGCCTGTTCGCGTTCGGGTTCCGGCCGCGGGATGGCAGGATGCGTGCGGTGAGTTGGCACTTGCTGGTCACGCCGCTGTATGTGGCGGCCGCAGACGGTGGACTTGAGTGGGCGGCTGCCGCTGAGTCGGCCTTTGGTCTGCCCGACGAGCCACCGGCCCCCCATGAGTTGCCAACGGTGGAGCAGGTGCTGGCTGCGTTCCGCGAGGCCGGCTGTCACGGCGTGCGGTGGTTCCAGATCGCCGGACATGACGCGACCAGCGATCTTCCGGGCTGTCCGGATCCGGCTACCTGCGCGTCGGTGGGTGGCCTGGACCTCGGCGAGGTCAGTGTGGGAGTCGATGGTGCCGGCGGGGACGAGCCTGTGAAGTTGGACCAGGCCGTGACCGACATCGGGTTCCGTAAGCCATCCGGCAGGGGGGTGTTGGCCGCGACGGTGGCGCTGGCATCGCAGACGGGGCCGCTGCTGGTGTTCGGCGACAGCGGCGAGCACGTGTTCGTGGTGTCTCCGGGCGACGATCCGACCCACCTGGGTCAGCATTGGCCTTGGTAGCCATCACCCGCCCGCTCGCTCGATGCAGCCACGTCCCCGAGCCGGCGCGGATCAAGCGGCGCTCGGGGCCACGCCGAGCGCCGGGGGACGGCGGCGCAGGACGCGCCGGCTAACAGGGCCGACGGTGTGGGGCACGCGCGCAATGATGGCGTGATGATCGTGGACCGGATGCGGATGGTGGAGCACCTGGAGGGGCTCCCCGGCAGCTCCGACGGCTGCCTTCTCGCCCTGACGTTGGAGGTTCCGACCTTTCTCCGCGTCGGCGATGTCTGGTGGGTCGAGAACGCGGTCATGTACGTGCGACGAGGAGATGCCTCCCCGATGGCGCATCGAGGTCGACTCGAATGGCGTCGGAAGTGGTGATGCCGGCGGCGACCACCCGGTGACGCTACCGGTCTTCGTCCTCGTCGTCGCGCATCAGGCGGTCGAGGTCGTCCGGACGCATCCGCTTGATCTCGGTCTCCAGCTTGCGGCTGTACGTACGGTCGTTGGGATCCATTCCGTTGCGCCGCCGTGAGCTGCGGCCGTATCCCTTGAGGAAGGCACCCAGCTCCCGACGCATCCGTTCTCGACGGCCCGGCATGGACGCAATGTAGGGGCCGGCGGTCGGCTCGCGCTCCCATTTTCCGGATGGCAGGTGGTTTCGGCGCAGCCCGCTCACGTGCTGGGGGGATTGCGGTGCCGCTCGGCGAGGCCCGACGCGAGGTGACGCTCCGCCTCGTGCCGACGCTGGTCGGCGCCGGCGTGCCGGACCGCCGTCTGATCCTCCTCGGACGAAAGCCGATCGCGGTCCCGCCGGCTCACGAAGACGACCACGGCGAGCACCAGCACCACGAGCACCGCGACCGACACCACCACCGTCGTCATGCGATCGACGCTACGGCATGCCCGCAAGTGCCGGGTGACGTCGCTGGGCGGCGTGGCGATCGGCGGGGGACTCTGCTATCCGGTGCAGCACTCCACCCAGCGGCAGGCGGCGCGCACCGAGCAGCGCCGGCAGGCGCTCGCCCTGGCGGAGAGCCGGCGCGCCGAGCGGCTCGCGTTGCTGGAGCGGTTCGTCGGGGTGGCGGCGGACGCGGAGCGGTGCGCGTTCACCCGGTGACCGGGGATGGTCACTCGGACGGGTTTCGCCCTCGTCTTCCGCTTATGTGAAGAAGTGTCCGGTCTTAGCGTGAGGTCGCACGCCGGCACGGGTCCGAGGCCCGTCGGCCCGACCGGAAGGCGACGACCATGCCCGACATCTCTCGACGTACGCTGCTCCAGGCCACCGCGGCCGTCGGCGCCGGGGCGGTCGTCGCGCCGGCCGTGCTCGCCGGGGCCGCCCAGGCCGCCACCGGCACCGACGGCTCGGGGGCGCCGATCTGGGCCGATTGCCCGCCGGCGGAGCTGACCGGCCGGATCGTGCGTTTCGGTGATCCGGACTATCCGTCCGCGAGTCTCGGCTGGGACGAGCTGTTCGTGCGCAACCCGCTGGTCATCGTGTTCGCGCAGAACACCCAGGACGTGGTGAACGCGCTCGCCTGGTCCCGGCAGAACGACGTCGCGCTGCGGGTGCGCAGCGGCCGGCACAGCCTGGAGGGCTGGTCGAACGTGGACAACGGCATCGTCATCGACGTCAGCGAGCTGAAGTCGGCCGACATCGACCGGGCCGCGCTCACCGCGCGGGTCGGCGCCGGGCTCAACCAGTTGGAGGCGGTCACCGCGCTCGCCCAGCAGGGCCTCGCGGTGACCACCGGTACGGAGGGGAGCGTCGGCCTGTCCGGCGCGACGCTGGGCGGGGGTTTCGGCTTCCTCACCCGCTGGCTCGGCATGGCCTGCGACAGCCTGATCGGGGCGGAGATCGTCGTGGCGTCCGGCGCGAACGGCGCCAGGGCGATCCAGGTGGACCTGCGCAACCGCCGGGACCTGCTCTGGGCGTTGCGCGGTGCGGGCAACGGCAACTTCGGCATCGTCACCTCGCTGACCTACCGGGTGGCGCCGCTGCGCGGCGTGGCCTATCTCCAGGCCACCTGGTCCGGGCTGGACGACCTGCGGGAGGTCTTCGACAGGTGGCAGCGCACCGCGCCGTTCACCGATGTGCGCCTCGGCTCCCAGTTGGAGATCCACAAGTCGCAGATCCTGCTGTTCGGCGTGCTCGTCGAGGGCACCGACGCGGAGGTGCGGAGGCTGCTGGCGCCGGTGCTGTCGGTCGGCAGCCCGCAGGTGACCGTGCAGATCGGCGGCTGGGGTGAGATCTACGCCGGGTTCCAGATCCCGACCCAGGACGAGCCGGCGAACTGGAAGTTCTTCTCCCAGTTCACCCGTCGGCCGTTCCCGCCCGAGGCGATCGAGATCGTCCGTAGCTTCATGGCGGTCGCGCCCACCGAGGACAGCAACTTCTTCACCCAGGCGTTCGGCGTCGGCGCGCAGGCGAAGCAGCCGGTCGGCGGGTCGGCGTTCCCGCACCGCGACGCGATCTTCTACTCCGAGCCGGGCGCCGGCTGGGGGACCCGGGGCGTGCCGGACAGCGGCGACGCCCTCACCCCGGCCGCCCAGGCGTGGATCGCCGAGTTCAGCCAGGCGTTGCGCCCCTACGTGGACGGCGCCTACGTCAACGTGCCCAACATCGGCATGCAGGAGTGGGAGACCGCGTACTGGGGGCCGAACGTGGAGCGGTTGCGCCGGATCAAGGCGGTCTACGACCCGCACAACGTCTTCCAGTACGAGCAGAGCGTCCCGCCCGCGTCGTGCTGACCTAACGAGCGGTGCGGAGGATCTCGCGGGCCTGTTCGGCGGCGCGGGTGATGCTCTCGCTGATGAAGTCGAGGAAGCGGGCGATGTTCTCCAGTCGGGCGGCGGCCGGGCTGTCCGGGCCGAGCAGGGCGACGCCCTGGCGTGCCACGGCGACGAGCTGGTCGTTGGCGCGTGCGCTGGCGACGGTCGCCTGGTAGAAGAGGTCGTCGTCGACGACGTACCGCTCCCGGCGGCGGTCGTCGCGTTCCCGGCGGACCAGGCTCTGCCCCTCCAGGAAGGCGATCGCCTTGGAGATCGAGGCGGGGCTGACCTGGAGGCGTCGGGTCAGGTCCGCCGCGGTGAGGCTGCTCGCGTCGGTGGTGAACAGGCAGGTCAGCACGCGGGCCGCCATGGTCGGCAGGCCCGAGGCCATGAGGACGGTGGTGAGGGTTTCCGCGTACGCGGTCATGGCCGCGTCGTCGGGGTCGGGTGGTCCTTCGCGGCGCGTGGCGGCGGTCGTGCGTCGCCGGGCGCGGTGCTCGGTGGCGCGGTGGGCCAGGTCGGCGCGGTAGCCGGTGGGACCGCCGTTGCGCATCACCTCGCGGGTGACGGTGGAGGTCGGACGGTCGAGGCGCCGGGCGATCTCCGCGTAGGCGAGGCTCTCGGCCAGCCCGGCGGCGATCCGGTGGCGGTCCTGCTGGGTGAGTCTGCCTCCCGGCATCCGGCGGCCCCTCTCTGCGGCATCCACGGCCGACCATAGCGTTCAACTCTCACCATTGCAACGAGCGCGACCACCGCCATTGCGTTCGGTTCAGGGTCGTTGCAATGATTGCACCACTTCTGAAGTGCAAAAACGGCTTCCCAGGGCAACGAGTTTGTTGATGCTTATTGGAAAGCAACGTAGCGTTTCCGGTGTTCAGAAAACGGGTTCACGCACCGGGAGAGCACGATGCAGACGTTCACCACCCCCGCCCCCATCTCCGCCGTCCTGGACGTCCCCGCCGGGCGGATCCAGGTCATCGCCGCCGACCGCGCCGACACCACCGTCGAGGTCCGGCCCGCCGACGCCGCCCGCGACCGCGACACCCGCACCGCCGCGCAGGCGGTCGTCGGCTACGCCGACGGCGTCCTGCGGGTCCGGATCCCGGCGGCCACCAACCGGCTCGTCGGCGCCGCCGGGTCCGTGGAGGTCACCGTGCGGCTGCCCGCCGGCTCCCGCGTCCAGGTCACCTCCGGCGCCGCCGAGGTACGCGGCGTCGGCCGCCTCGGCGACGTCACCGTCGACGGCGCGTACCGCCAGGTCAAGATCGACGAGGCCGCGAGCGCGCGCCTGACCGCGACCGACGGCGACATCGAGATCGGCCGGCTCACCGGCGCCGCGGAGATCAGCACCGCCCGCGGCGACATCCGGATCGCCGAGGCGGTACGCGGCACGCTCGTGCTCCGTACCCGCTCCGGCGACATCACGGTGGCCGCCGCCGGCGGGGTCCCGGCCACCCTGGACGCCGGCACCGACCACGGCCGGGTCAGCAACGCCCTGCGCAACGACGGCGCACCGGTGCTCGACATCCGGGCCACCACCTCGCACGGCGACATCACCGCCCGCAGCCTCTGAGCCCCCCCGACAGGAGCAGAACCATGACGACGAACGCGTGGACCGGAACGGTGCCCGTCGAGGACACCGCGCTGGCGGTCACCGACACCGGCGGCGCCGGCGTGCCGGTGCTCTACCTCAACGGCCAGTTCGCCACCCAGGGCTACTGGCGGCGTGTGGTCGCCGGCCTGGGCGACGGCTGGCGGCACATCACCTACGACGAACGGGCCCGCGGCCGCTCGAAGCGGTCGGCGGACTACTCCTTCGCCGCCGCCGTGCGCGACGTCGACGCCGTGCTCGCCGCCCGCGACGTGGACCGGGCGCTGCTGGTGGGCTGGTCCTACGGCGCCGTCGTCGCCGCGCACTGGGCCGCGCACAACCCCGACCGTACGGTGGGGGCGGTCCTGGTCGACGGCGCGTTCCCGCACGACTGGCTCGACGAGGCCATGGAGGTGCGCATCCGCAAGCTGTTCAAGCGGCTGGGCTGGTTCACGCCGCTGCTGCGCCCGACCGGCCTGACCCCGCGGATGAGCGCCGCGCAGCAGGCCGAGAGCAACATCGAGCTGGGCCGGCTATCCCGGGAACGCGAGCTGGGTCCGGTGCTGGACCGGATCGGTGTCCCGGTGCGCTACGTGGTCGCCTCGGGCACCTCCCTCGGCAGCCGCGGCGACGAGCAGGAACGCATCCGCGCCAGCCTCGACGGGGTGACCGCCCGCAACCCGAACATCCGGGTCAGCGCCAAGGTCGCCAGCAACCACGGCGCGCTGCTCAAGAAGGACGCCCCCGCCGTCGTGGCGGCCGTCCGGGAGGTCGCCGCCCTCGGCGAGGCGGCGACGGCCGGCTAGGGCGACCCGGCGTCGAGCGGTCCGGACGGGCCGCTCGACGCCGGATCGGGCACGCCGGGGCTCGGGGACAGGCGGTCCCGCAGCCAGGTCACCACCAGCTCGTCGAAGCCGGGCGCCCGCGCGCCGGCCACCCGGATGCCGTGGTCGGCGTCCGGAAACACCACGACCGTGTGGTCGGCGTGCCCGGCGTCGCCGAGGACCCGGTCCAGCACGCGCACGCTGGCCTCGACCGGGACCTGCACGTCGTCCGCGCCGAAGATCGCCAGCAGCGGGCAGCGCAGGGCGGCCAGCGGCGGCTCCGGGTCGTGGCCGGCGATGCCGGCGAGGAAGCCGATCGACGCCGGCGAGGTGCCGGCGAGCAGCGGATACCAGGGCGCGTCGTGCCACCGGGCCTGCGCGGCGTGGACGTCGGCCGGGTCGTCGCCGGCCCGTACCCGGTCCACCTGCTCGTGCAGCAGCGCCACCGCCCGACCGGCGTCGACCTCGGTGAAACCGGCCGCGACGAGTTGGCGTCGCAGCCGGTACTGCTCCTGCGCCACCACCCCGACTGCCGGGCCGGACACGGTGACCACCGCGTCGACGACCGCGGGGGAGCGGGACGCGGCGAGCGGTGCCACCCACCCGCCCTGGCTGTGGCCGACCAACGCGACCGCCCGCACGTCCGACCGGGACCGTAGGGCGTCCACCGCGGCCAGGGTCTCGCCGGCCCGCCCGCGCAGGCTCTGCCGGGTCCAGCCGCCGGTCGAGGCCCCGGAGCCGGGCTTGTCGTAGGCGAGGCTGGCGAGGCCGGCGGCGGCCAGCCGGATCTGCCAGTCGCGCTGGTCGCGCCCGCCCGGGCCGGAGCCCTCGACGAAGACCACCGCCGGGTACGGGCCGGGCCAGGGCGGCCGGACCAGGTCGCCGACCAGGGTGTCGTCACCGTGTCGGAAGGACAGCTCCACCGCCCGCGGCGCGAACAGCATCGTCGTCAGCTCGCGCGCGGCGCGTACATGATGATCGCGACGCCGACCAGGCAGACGGCCGCGCCGGCGAGGTCGTAGCGGTCGGGCCGGAACTTGTCCACGAGCATGCCCCAGGCCAGCGAGCCGGCCACGAAGACGCCGCCGTAGGCGGCGAGGATGCGCCCGAAGTTCGGGTCGGGCTGGAACGTGGCCACGAAGCCGTAGGCGCCCAGGGCGATGATCCCGCCGGCGATCCAGAGCAGCCCCCGGTGCTCCCGCCAGCCCTGCCAGACCAGCCAGGCGCCGCCGATCTCGGCCACCGCGGCGACCAGGAACAGCAGGATGGAGCGGGCGATCGTCATGCGTTCGACCGTACCGTGACGATCTTGTCGCCGGGCCGGCAGGCGCAGTCGCCGCCCGCGCAACCGGCGCGGTGGCCGCGCCGTGCGGCCCACCACCAGGACAGGCCGGCGGGCCCGGTCAGGCCGGTGAGCAGCAGGCGGCTCAGCCGGTCAGCGGGGTTCGGCACGGTCGTTCCTCTCGGCGATTTCGGCGAACGGCAGTGGGCAGCAGGAACTGCCGGCGCAGGCGATCAGGTCGTCGCAGCCGGCCGAGATCGCGGCCCGCAGCGTGTCCCGGATGACGGTGAGGTCCGCCAGCCGCTGCTCCACCTCGGCGAGCTTCTCCCGGGCGCGGGCCCGCAGGCCGACGTCGTGCCGGTGCCGGCCGGCTTCGAGCAGGTCGGCGACCTCGGCGAGGGTGAAACCGAGCCGTTGCGCGGTCTTGACCACCCGCAGCAACGTGACCGCCTCGGCCGGGTAGAGCCGATGCCCGCCGGGGGAGCGGCGTGGCACGTCGAGCAGCCCTCGCCGCTCGTAGTAGCGCAGCGTCTGCACGTTCACGCCGGCTGCGTCCGCGAGCTGGCCGGTGCGCAGGCCGGTCACCGGCGCGGTGCGGGCGTGGCCCGCTCGGCGAGGGCGTCGAGCACGTCGACGCGGGCGGGCGGCACCCGGATGTCGAGCATCAGCACGTCGCCGGCGGCCCGGGTGAGGTGGAAGGTGAAGAAGGAGCAGCACGCCGACTCCCGGACGATCAGATCCCGGGCGGCCGGCTCGGCGGCTCCGTCGAGACGCAGTCGCAGATGGCGGGTGGACACTCGGTCGATCCGCCGGACGGCGTCGTGGAACAGCCCGTCGAACTCGGCCAGCCGCAGCGGGCGGTCGGCGGTCGGCAGGGTGCAGGCGTCGGGCGCCCAGTCGCGTTCGGTCACCCGTCGACGGTAAGCCCGTACCGGGGTACCGGATGCAACCCCGGATAGATGGGAGTGCCAGCGGCCGCTGGGCGAGGCGCGCAGGGTGCGGGACATGGGACTCCATCCGGACGGGATTGACGCTTGAACCCCTTTGTGTAGACAGGCATGGAAGTGGCGGTCCAGCCCGACTGCCGTGAACCTTCGCCGACCATCATCCCCACTACCTGCGTCGGCGTCGGGAATAAGGGGTGTGCCGGCCGGTCCGGCGGGCTACCGTCACCGGAGTACGGCCGACGCCGGCCCGCCGCGCGCCGCGTCCCCACCCGCGCCGTCCGGTTGACGCGGCGGAGACGCCGCCGGGCGAGCATGAGTGCGACGAGAGGGGCGGAAATGGCCGACCAGGTGACGACGAAGGTGCCGCCGGAGCAGGCGCACGTGCTGACCGTGCCGCCCCGGCCGGCGGCGGTCGGCCCACCCAGCAGCCTGGACCTGTGGGCCCGCGCCCAGGTGCTGCACCGCTGCTTCGGCGACGACGACGGCGAGCCCCACATCATGCGCGGGCTGGACTGACGCCCGAGCTGACCGTGCGGGTCAGCGCACCGCCGCGCCCGCGCGGGCCAGCGCGTCCCGCCAGGAGCGGGTGTGGAACGAGGCGCCCCCGTTGAACACCAGGTCGAGGAAGCCCGCCCCGTCGCCGCTCGGCGGGGCCCGGTGGGCCCAGAACTCGTCGAGCTCGCGCCGCTGGTCGGCGCTGGGCGACGGCGAGACGTCGGAACCGCGTCCCACGATGGCGTACCGCCGGCCGCCCACGGTCAGCAGCAGCGTGCTCAGCCGGGTCAACCGGCCCCGGACCTGACCGGCGGGCACGGCGAACACCTCGGCGCCGTCGCGGTCGCGGGCCCGCAGCCAGCCCTGGTCCAGGGTCATCAGCACCGGTACGCAGCGCATGCCGTTCCAGAGGCTGCGTCGCCAGTAGACGACACTGGCGAGGGTCACGTCGGGAGTCACGGCGGGGACTGTACCGGGGTGGGTCCAGGGTGGCCGGCGGCGGCTACCCTGCCGCCGTGACCCGTCGATCCTGGTTCCTCGTGCTCGCCGCCGGCCTCGCCGTCGCCCTGCTCGCCGCGTGCGGCGGTGTGCTCTGGCTGCTGAGCGCCGGCGACGGCGAGGACACCGACTGCGCGGCGCGGGTCGCCGCCGAGGAGGCCGAGGTCCGCACCGACCGGCGGTGGACCGAGCAGGACGTGCCGGGGATCGGCGCCTACCCCGAGATCCACTGGCAGGTCGACTACCCGAGCTTCGCCTGTTCCCGCGCCCCCGGCCCGACCGACCGGCGCTACCAGGGCGTGGTGCGGCTCGCGCCGGCCGACGCGCGGGCGCTGGCCGCCGCGTACACCTGGGCGCCGGTGACCGGCGCGGCGCCCGCCCTCTGGCCGGCGCTGGCCGGGTACGTGCCGGACGGTGTGCGCTGGGAGCGCAGCGCCGACCACGACGCGGGGACCACCGAGGTGTTCCTCGACCCCGCTCGGGCGCTGCTGCTGTTCACCGCCGTGGACACCTGATGAACGATTGCCGCCGCCGGCGCGTGAGAGCCGGTGGGAACCGGGGTACTGCGGCGGGACACGGGGTCGGACAACCGGAGGTGGTCGTGGGGGAGAGTGCGGGACGACGGCGGCTCGGGCCGCTCGCCGGGCTGCTGGTGGCCGCGGTGGTGGCGGCCGGGTGCATGGGCGGCGGGCTCGACCAGGGCGAGCCGCAGCAGCCCGCGCCACGGCAGAGCGGCCGACCGGCGTCACCGGGCGCGGAGACCACCCGGGCGGACGGGACGACGAGCGTCGCCGAGTTCAAGCAGGACTTCCAGGACGCGGTCGCCGGCGCCGAGCAGTACTGGACGGCGCAGTTCCGCGCCTCCGGCGACCAGTTCCGGCCGATCCGCCGGGTGGTGCCCTACACCCGGGCCGGCGAGGTGTCCTGCGGCGGGCAGGGGCTGCCGCGCAACAACGCGGTCTACTGCTCCGCCGGCGACTTCATCGCCTACGACGTCAACTGGTCGGTGTCGGCGTTCCGGCAGATCGGCGACGCGTTCCTGTTCTATTTGCTAGGTCATGAGTACGCCCACGGCGTGCAGACCCGGCTCGGCATCCGCTACAACTTCACCATCCAGCAGGAGTTGCAGGCCGACTGCATGGCCGGGGCGTACCTCGGCGACAGCGTCCGCTCCGGCACGCTCAAGCTGGAGGACGGCGACCTGGACGAGTTCCGGGAGGGGCTGCTGGCGGTCGGCGACGACCCGGACCAGCCCTGGTTCGCCGAGGGCGCGCACGGCACCGCCGAACAGCGCTCGGAGAAGTTCTTCGCCGGCTACGAGCAGTCGCTGGACGCCTGCGGCCTCCGGTGATGCCGCAGGTCACCCCGATCGGGTACGCCGCCGGCCGGGCCGGGGTCGGCTGGCAGGATCGGCGGGGTACGCCCATCGAAGGAGGCCCCCGCTGAGCAGCCCACACCCCGCCGCCGTGCTCTTCGACATGGACGGCACCCTGGTCGACAGCGAGAAACTGTGGGACGTCGCGTTGCAGGAACTCGCCGCCGTCTACGGCGGCACCCTGTCCGACACGGCCCGCCGGGAGATCGTCGGCACCGGGATGGCCGACGCCATGCGCATCGTGCACGACGACCTGGGCCAGCCGCAGCGGGACCCGCAGGCCAGCGCCGACTGGATCAGCGCGCGGATCCTCGACCTGTTCCGCACCGGGCTGCGGTGGCGTCCGGGCGCGTTGGCGTTGCTGCGCGCCGTGCGGGCCGCCGGCATCCCCACCGCGCTGGTCACCTCCAGCGGCCGGCCGCTGGTCGAGGTCGCCCTGGACACGCTGGGGCGCGACAGCTTCGACGCGGTGGTCTGTGGCGACGAGGTGGGCGAGGCCAAGCCGCACCCGGAGCCCTACCTGACCGCCGCGAAGCTGCTCGGCGTGCCGGTCGAGCGGTGCGTGGCGATCGAGGACTCGCCGACCGGGGTGGCGAGCGCGCTGGCCGCCGGGGCGGCGGTGCTGGCCGTACCGGCCGAGGTGCCGCTGCCGCCGACCGACGGCGTACACCAGGTGGAGAGCCTGACCGCGGCGGACCTGGAGCTGCTCGCCGCCCTGCTCAACCGTTAGGAAGGGGCCCCTCCTATCGCCCAGGCGATAAGAAGGGCCCCCGCCTTGCACCTCAGTCGTGGGCGATGGCGCCGAGGACGTTGATCCGGGCGGCGCGGATGGCCGGCAGCACCGCCGCCACCACGCCGATGATCGCCGCCAGCACCAGGAACGTCACCATCTGCCCCCAGGGCAGGACCAGGTCGGTGATCCCCTCGTCCTTGAGCGCCCGCACCACGGCCGCGCCGAGGCCGGTGCCGACCACCACGCCGAGCAGCGCGCCGAAGATCGAGATCACCACCGCCTCGACGGTGATCATCCGCATCGTCTGCGCCCGGCGCAGGCCGATCGCCCGCAGCAGACCCAGCTCGCGGGTCCGCTCCAGCACCGACAGCGCGAGCGTGTTGATGATGCCCAGCACCGCGATCACGATGGCCAGCGCCAACAGGATCTGGATCATCCGCAGCGGGGTGTCGAGCTGGCTGGTCTGCTGCTTGATGAACGCCGCCCGGTCCGCCACCGACACCTCGGGACTGTCCGCCAGCAACCGCTCGACCTGCGGCTGCACCGCGCCGACCGAGGTGCCCGGGTCGAGCTGCACGAAGCCCTGGATCGGCTGCGGGATGGCGAAGTCGGCCGCCGCCTGCGGCGGCAGCACCACCGGGTTGGTGAGCTGAGAACTCTCGTAGATGCCGCTGACCGTGTAGGTGCGGGCGTCGCCGCGCGACAACTGCACCGGCACAGTCGAGCCGACCGACAGGTTGCGCGCCTTCGCGGTGTCCGAGCTGAGCAGCATCTGGTCCGGGGCCAGCCGGCCGATGTCACCGGCGGTGGCCTTCGCCCCGAAGATCTGCTCCAGCGCGGCCACGTTGCTGGACGCCGCCACCCAGGTCCGCTCGCCGCCGACCGTGGCCATGTCGCCGTACTCGCCGTCGACCAGCCGCACCCCGGGGATCGCCGCGGTCTTCTCCAGCACCGCCGCGTCGAAGCTCGCCGGGCGCGGCCCGGACGAGGCGCCGGAGATCACCAGCTCGGCCTTGATGGTGTCCTCGGCGAGCGCGCTGATGCTGCCCTTCGCCGAGTCCAGGATCACCGTCACGCCGGTGACCAGCGCGATGCCGACCATCAGCGCGGCCGCGGTGATCGCGGTGCGGCGCGGGTTGCGGCCCGAGTTGAGCCGGCCCAGCTTCCCCGGCACCGACCAGGAGAAGATCGTGCCGAGCAGCGACACCACCGGCCGGCTGATCACCGGCGTCAGCAGCGCCACCCCGATGAACGCGAACAGCACGCCGCCGAGGATCGTCGCGAGCGTGTTGCCGCCGGCGTTGCCACTGAGGCCGAGGAACAGCAGCACCGCGCCGATCCCGGTGACCACCGCGCCGCCGATCGTCACCTTGGTCAGCGGCCGGTCCGGCGTGGCCACGTCCTGCATCGCCGCGATCGGCGGGATCCGCGCGGCCCGCAGCGCCGGCAACAGCGCCGCGACCACGGTGATGACCAGACCGACGCCGAACGCGCCGATCACCGCCGCCGCCGGCACGCCGAGCCCGGCCAGGCTCAGACCGCCGGCCAGCTTCCCGAACAGGTACGCCAGCAGCGCGCCCACCCCGATGCCGGCGGCCAGCCCGAGCACCGAGGCGATCAGGCCGACCGCCACCGCCTCCAGCACCACCGAGCCGATGACCTGCCGGCCGCTGGCGCCGATGGCCCGCATCAGGGCCAGCTCACGGGTGCGCTGGGCCACGATGATGGAGAAGGTGTTGAGGATCAGGAACGTGCCCACCAGCAACGCCACTGCGGCGAAGCCGAGCAGGATCTTGTTGAAGAAGGACAGCCCCTCCTTCAGCCCGGCCGAGGCGCTGTCGGCGAGCTGCTTGCCGGTCTTCACGTCGTAGCCGCCGCCGAGCGCGCGCGACACCTCGTCGCGCAGCGCCTCCGGCGTGGTGCCGGCGGCGGCGCGCGCGCTGATGTTGGAGAACACGTCCGGCTTGCCGAGCATCAGCCGCTGCGCGACCGGCGTGGTGAAGGCGACCTCGTTCGCCCCGCCGACGGAGTCCCGGCCACCGCTGTAGCCGAACACGCCGACCAGCGTGAACTCCTTCTTCGGCGACAGCGTCAGCACGCCGACCCGGTCGCCCACCTTCACGTTCGCCGCCTTCGCCAACGCGGCGTTGACCACGATCTCGTCGTCGGCCTGCGGGCCGCGCCCCTCGCGCAGCTTCACCAGGTCACCCTCGCCGAGCCAGTTCTCGCCGAGCTGCGGCGGCCCGAACGAGGTGACCACCTTGCCGTTGCTGCCGATCAGCCGGGCGCCGTCGGTGGCGACCACGCCGCGCACGTCCGCCGCGCCGGGCACCGCCTTCACCCGGTCCACGAGCGACGCCGGCACCGGGGCGGCCACCTGCTCGCCCTCGGCCTCGGAAACCTCGACCTTCGGCTTCGCCGCCACGTTCACGTCGATGTCGGCGTAGGCGTCGGCGAAGACCGCGTCGAAGGAACGCCCGAGCGTGTCGGTCAGCACGAACGCGCCGGAGACGAACATGACGCCGAGCACCACCGCCAGGCCGGACAGCAGCAGGCGCAGCTTGCGCGCCAGCAGGCTCTTCAGTGTTGCCCGCAGCATCAGTTGCCCACCTCGACCGGGGCGTCCAGCTTCTTCATGGTGTCCAGCACCGTCTCGGCGGTCGGCTCGATCAGCTCCGAGACGATCTGCCCGTCGGCGAGGAAGACCACCCGGTCGGCGTACGCGGCGGCGGTCGGATCGTGGGTGACCATGACGATGGTCTGGCCGTGCTCGCGCACCGAGTCGCGCAGGAAGGCGAGCACCTCCGCGCCGGAGCGGGAGTCCAGGTTGCCGGTCGGCTCGTCGGCGAAGATCACCTCGGGCCGGGCGACCAGCGCCCGCGCGCACGCCACCCGCTGCTGCTGGCCGCCGGAGAGCTGGGCCGGGCGGTGCCCGAGCCGGTCCCGCAGCCCGACCGTGTCGATCACCGTGTCGTACCAGGCCGGGTCGGGCTTACGCCCGGCGATCGACAGCGGCAGCAGGATGTTCTCCTGCGCGGTCAGCGTGGGCAGCAGGTTGAACTGCTGGAAGATGAAGCCCACCTTGTCCCGGCGCAGCTTCGTCAGGCCGGAGTCGTTCAGCCCGGTCACCGTGGTCTCGCCGATCGCCACGGTGCCCTTGGTCACCGAGTCCAGGCCGGCGAGGCAGTGCATCAGCGTCGACTTGCCCGAGCCGGACGGTCCCATGATCGCGGTGAACCGGCCGCGTTCGAACTCGGCGCTCACCCCCCGCAGCGCGATCACCTGCGCCTCGCCGCTGCCGTACACCTTCCACACGTCGTTCGCCCGGGCCGCGGCCTGCGCCTGCCGGCCTACCGTCGCGGTCACGTCATCTACCTCTTCCGTCTGCCTCGGAGATCCGCACCGCCCCCGCTGGTCGGTGCGGCGGTTCCCATCCTCGGTGCCGCCGGTCGCGAATCCGTCCGACCCCGGGCGGAATCCGTGCCGAACTTCTGGTGGGGGTGGCCCCCCACCCCGGGTCAGGGTGATCCCTGACCGGCCGGCAGCGCCGACGGTAGGACCTCACGTCGCGTCATGGTCAACCCCGCACCACCGCCGTTGGTCACGGTACGTGAGCGCCGCCACCTATTTGCCGGGCCGGACCAGCCCCGTCTCGTACGCCAGCACGACCGCCTGCACCCGGTCGCGCAGCCGCAGCTTGGTCAACATGTGCCCGACGTGGGTCTTCACCGTGGTCTCGCTGACCGACAGCTCGCGGGCGATCTCCGCGTTGGACAGCCCGCGCGCCACCTGCACCAGCACCTCCCGCTCCCGGTCGGTCAGCGGGTCCAGCACCGGCGGCGCGGCGGCCGCCGGGTCGGGCAGCACGTCGGCGAAGCGGTCCAGCAGCCGGCGCAGGATCCGCGGCGCCACCACCGCCTCCCCGGCGGCCACCGTGCGGATCGCGGTGACCAGGTCCTCCGCCGGCACGTCCTTGGCCAGGAACCCGCTCGCGCCGGCCCGCAACGCCCCGACCACGTACTCGTCCAGCTCGAACGTGGTCAGCACCAGCACCCGCACCGGCAGCCGGGCGTCCACGATCGCCCGGGTGGCGGCCACCCCGTCCATCCGGGGCATCCGGATGTCCATCAGCACCACGTCCGGCAGCAGCCGCCGGGACAGCTCCACCGCCTCCACGCCGTCGCCGGCCTCGCCCACGATGTCCAGGTCGTCCTCGACGCCGAGCACCATCCGGAACCCGGTGCGCAGCAGCGGCTGGTCGTCGGCGAGCAGCACCCGCACCGGTCGGGGTGCGGCGGCGTTCGTCATGGGTGTCCCCTCGTCGGGCCGGACGGTCGGGCCGGGACCGCGCCGGCCGGGTCCAGCGGGATCCGGGCGTACACCCGGAAACCGCCACCCGGCGCGGGGCCGGTCCGCAGGATCCCACCGTAGAGGGCGACCCGCTCCCGCATGCCGACCAGGCCGTGCCCGATCCTGTCGGGTGGACCCGGGCCGCGCCCGGTGTCGGTGACCTCCACGGTCAGCGAGCCGCCGCCGGCGGCGAGCCGGACCAGCGCGGTGGCCGGGCCGGCGTGCCGGAGCACGTTGCGCAGCGCCTCCTGCACCACCCGGTACGCGGCCAGCGCCACCCCGTCCGGCACCCGCCCGAGCGGGCCCTCGGTGCGCACCGTGACCGGCAGCCCGGCGTCGCGGGCCGCGCCGGCCAGCGCGGCGATGCCGGCCAGGCCGGGCTGCGGCGCCAGCTCGGCCGCCGACCCGGCGTCGGCGCGCAGCACGCGCAACAGGCGGTGCAGCTCCCGCAGGGCCGCCCGGCCGGTGTCCTCGACCGCGGCCAGCGCCCCGTCGGCCGCGCCCGGATCGCGGCGCAGGGCCCGGCGGGCGCCCGCGGCCAGCACCTCCATCGCGGCGACCTGGTGCGCCACCAGGTCGTGCAGCTCACCGGCGATGCGGCGCCGCTCCTCGGCGAGCACCCCCGGCCCGGCGGCGGCCCGGGTGCGCGCCCGGGCGGCCCGCCGGGCCTGCGTCGCGCGGCCCAGCGCGAACGCCAGCGCCGCGGTGAGCAGCGTGTCGCGCATCCGCCGGGCCGGTAGCCGGTCGGTCATGCCTGCGACGCTAGGCCGCCGGGCGACCCGCCTCGTCGTCGCCGCAGCCGAACCCGGTCTCCTCCCCGAGGAGGAGCCTCACTCGTCGGCCCCCGGGGTGGCCGGCCGGGAGCGGGCGTCCACCAGCGGGTCCGGCGCGGCGGCGGCCACCGGGAACGGCGGCGGGGTGCCGCCGAAGCTCGGGCACCGCGACTGGTGGCTGCACCAGTCGCAGAGCCGGCTCGGCCGGGGCCGGAAATCCTGCCGCGCGGTGGCCTGCTCGATCGCCCGCCACAACGCCACCACCGTGCGCTCGAAGCGGACCAGCTCCTCGGCGTCGGGGGCGTAGTCGCAGACCTCGGCGTCCTTGAGGTAGAGCAGGCGCAGCACCCGCGGCACCACGCCCCGGGTGCGCCACAGCACCAGCGCGTAGAACTTGAGCTGGAACAACGCCCGCGCCTCGAACGCCTCGCGCGGCGCGCCGCCGGTCTTGTAGTCGACCACCCGCAGCGCGCCGTCCGGCGCCACGTCGAGGCGGTCGAGGTAGCCCCGGATGAGCAGCTCGTCGTCGACCACCGCGGAGATCAACGCCTCGCGCTCGGCCGGCTCCAGCCGGCGCGGGTCCTCCACCGCGAAGTAGCCCTCCAGCAGGCCCGCCGCCGACCGGAGGAAACCCTCCAGGCCGACCGCGTCGCCGTCGGCGAACAACGTCGCCAGCTCCGGCTCCTCGGTGACCAGCCGGTCCCACTGCGGGGCCACCAGGTCACCGGCCGACTCCGGGGTGCGCGCCGGGGCCGGCAGGTCGAACAGCCGCTCCAGCACGGCGTGCACCAGCGTGCCCCGGGCCTGCTCGACCGTGGGGCGCTCGGGCAGCCGGTCGATGCTGCGGAAACGGTAGAGCAACGGGCAGGTCTTGAAGTCGGCCGCGCGCGACGGCGACAGCGACGCCCGCACCGTGACCGGCGCCCGCGCCACCGTCTGCTCGCCCTGCGAGTCGATCACCGATTCCGCCGTCATGTCCGGAAGGTTAGGCCACCGGTGTGACACGGCCGCCGTCGCCGCACCGGGTCATGATCCGCCGCGCGTAGCATCGCCGGAGTGCGACAGCGGACCCGACCACGGCGCCGGCGCGGGCTCAGCCTCGGCCGGGTCTTCGGCGTGCCGCTGCGCGCCGACGCCTCGATGCTCCTGCTCACCGTCGTGGTCACCGTGCTCTACGCGGCCCTGGCCCGCCGCCAGCTCGACCTCGGGCACCTCGGCGGCTACCTGGTCGGCCTCGGCTTCGTGGTCTCGCTGCTCGGCTCCGTGCTGCTGCACGAGCTGGGCCACGCGCTCACCGCGCGCCGCCACGGCATCGGTGTGCGGGGAATCACGCTGGAACTGCTCGGCGGCTACACCGAGATGGACCGCGACGCGCCGACCCCCCGCGTCGAGCTGCTGATCTCGCTGGCCGGCCCGGCCGTGTCCGCGGTGCTCGGCGCCGGCGCGGTCGCCGCCACGCTCGCGCTGCCCGCCGGCACGCTCGGCCACCAGCTCGCCTTCCAACTCGCGGTCAGCAACGTGGTGGTGGCGATCTTCAACAGCCTGCCCGGCCTGCCGCTCGACGGCGGGCGCGCGCTGCGCGCCGCGGTCTGGGCGCTCACCCGCGACCGGCACCGCGGCACCGAGGTGGCCGGCTGGGTCGGCCGGGCCGTCGCCCTGGGCACGCTCGCCCTGGTGGTGGTGCTCACCCTGCGCCGGGCGCTCGCCCCGCTGGCCCTGCCGCTGCTCCTGCTGGTCGCGCTGACGCTGTGGCGCGGCGCCGGGCAGTCCATCCGGCTGGCCCGCATCGGCCGCCGGCTGCACCTGGTCGACCTGACCCGGCTCGCCCGCCCGCTGCTGCCGGTGCCCACCGGCACCCCGCTGGCCGAGGCGCAACGCCGCCGCGACGAGGCCGGCACGCCCGACGCCGCGCTCGCCGTGGTCGACTCCGCCGGCCGTACCGTGGCGCTCGTCGACCCGGCCCGCGCCGCCGCCGTACCCCCGGAACGGCGGCCGTGGCTCGCGGTGGACGAGGTGGCCCGCGGCCTCGCCGACCTGCCCACCCTGCCGGTCGCCGCGGACGGCGAGCGGGTGCTGGAGACCGTCCGCACCCACCCGGGCGCGCAGTACCCGGTGACGGCAGGCGAAGATGTGGTCGGCGTGCTGCACATCGCGGATCTCGCCCAGCTCCTCGAACCGAAACGGAAGACGAACACGTGACCGCAGAGCTCTCCACCGTCCCGGCGCTGCCTCCGGTGCACCGCGGGCCGTTCCGGCCCGGCGACCGGGTCCAGCTGACCGACCCGAAGGGCCGGATGCACACCGTGACGCTGGAGCCCGGCAAGGAGTTCCACACCCACCGGGGCATCCTCAAGCACGACACGTTGATCGGCCTGCCCGACGGCAGCGTGGTCACCACCGCCGGCGGCGGCACCGCCTTCCTCGCGCTGCGGCCGCTGCTGTCGGACTACGTGCTCTCCATGCCCCGCGGCGCCCAGGTGATCTACCCGAAGGACTCCGCGCAGATCGTCGCCATGGGCGACGTCTTCCCCGGCGCCAAGGTGCTGGAGGCCGGCGCCGGCTCCGGCGCGCTGTCCTGCTCGCTGCTGCGCGCCGTCGGCACCGAGGGTGAGCTGCACTCCTTCGAGATGCGCGACGACTTCGCCCAGATCGCCCGGCGCAACGTCGAGGCGTTCTTCAACGGCCCGCACCCGGCGTGGCGGCTGCACGTCGGCGACGTCGCCGACTGCGCCGAGACCGGCTTCGACCGGATCATCCTCGACATGCTCACCCCGTGGGAGATGCTCGACATGGTCGAGCGGGCCCTGGTCCCCGGCGGCGTGCTGATCGGCTACGTGGCCACCACCCCGCAGCTCTCCGAGCTGGTCGAGGCGCTGCGCGAGCGCGGCGGCTGGACCGAGCCGCGCGCCTGGGAGTCGATGGTCCGCGACTGGCACGCCGAAGGGCTGGCGGTCCGGCCCGACCACCGCATGATCGCGCACACCGCGTTCCTGGTCTCCGCGCGCAAGCTCGCCCCCGGGGTCACCGCGCCGCCGCGCCGCCGCAAGCCCAGCAAGGGCGCCGAGGCGTACGCGCAGCGCCGCGACGCCCTGCGCGCCGCCGCGGCGGCCCGGTCGGCGGAGGAACCCGAGCAGTCCTGACCCCCGCCGCGCGAACCACCGCGGGCGGGGGAATCATGTGTGCCCGTGGGGACGACGACACCGGAGACGGTAAGCATGAGGGAGCGGATCGGGGCGCGGGGCGGTCGGGGCGTCCGCCCCGGCGACGGCGGCGCGGGCCGACGGGAGGTGGCGTGAGCAGTCCCGGCTACGGCAACGGCGAGATGCCCGCCGTCTTCCCCGACTGGTCGCCCTACGCCGACCTGGAGTCGGCCGCCCGGGCCTACCTGCGTGACCCCGACATCGCCCTGGAGGCGCTCGGCGGGGTGCTGCGGGGCGCCTCGGTGCTCGGCTTCACCCTGGAACGCTTCGTCAACGAGGTCAACGGGGTGTGGCAGGAGGTCGTCGTCTGCGACGGCAGCCGGCTGGTGCTCTGGCACGGCGAGGACGTCCCGCCGGGGGAGGGGCCACCGGGCGCGATGACCTCGTCGCTGCGCGTGGTGCCGGTCTCCACCGTCACCGAGGTCGGCTGCCGGCGCCGGCTCACCCGCGCCGACGACGGCACGGTCCGGGTCGACAGCATCGACGTCTACCTGCTGCTCAGCTCGCTGGACGAGGCGCCGCCGAGCGACGAGGCGGTGGGCACCCCCCGGCACGACGCGCTGCGCTTCGGCAAGACGCTCGACGACGGCGGCGCCGGGCAGATCACCCGGCTGGAGGAATTCGCCCGGCTGGTCGCCTCGGTCGTCGGCCGTCCCATGCTCTGAGACGACGGTGAGCCGGGGACGGTGTCCCCGGCCCGCCGCATCGGTCTCAGTCCTCGGCCTCCGGGCCGGCCACCTCGACGCCGTCGCTGCCCCGCACCACGTGGATGCACTCGCCCGGGCACTCCTTCGCCGAGTCGATCACCTCGAGGCGCAGGTGCTCCGGCACGTCCACCCGGGCGCCCGGCGCCAGCCGCAGCTCACCGTCGGCGCCCTTGACGTACGCCAGGCCGTCGACGTCGAACTCGAAGACCTCCGGCGCGTACTGCACGCAGAGCCCGTCACCCGTGCAGAGATCCTGATCCACCCAGACCTGCAACTGGTCGGTCGCGACGTCGGTCACGAAGCACCCCCCATGTTCTCCCGTCCCGGACTCCGACGGTACCCGAACGCCCGTACCCGCCCGTCGACCAGCCCTTGGCGATCAAGCTTCGGTGACGAGCGCGTTGCGGAGGACCGAATCGGGCTCATAGCGGCTAGTGTTAGCTCAGAACGTTCAAGCCCCCCGGGGAGGTGGGACGTGGCACGCAGCGACGACGCGGACTCGCGCGCCGCACGGTGGGAGAAGGAAGCCCACGATCTCTCCACGCAGGTCGCGTTCCTGCAAGAGGAACTCGCTCTGGTGCGACGCAAGTTGACCGAAAGCCCCCGACACGTCCGGCAGCTCGAAGAGCGGCTGGCCGCCACCCAGGCGCAGTTGGCACGGCTGAACGAGAACAACGAGCGGCTCGTGAGCACCCTCAAGGAGGCTCGCGCGCAGATCGTGACGCTCAAGGAGGAGATCGACCGACTCGCCCAGCCGCCGAGCGGTTACGGCGTCTTCCTGGCGAGGCACGACGACGGCACGGTGGACGTGTTCACCGGCGGGCGCAAGCTCCGCGTCGCCGTCTCGCCCTCGCTGGAGGTCGACGAGCTGAGCCGTGGCCAGGAGGTCCTGCTCAACGACGCGCTCAACATCGTCGACGCGTTCGGTTTCGAACGGGTCGGCGAGGTGGTGATGCTCAAGGAGATCCTGGCGGGTCCCGACGGCGCTCCGGGTGACCGGGCGCTGGTGGTGTCCCACTCCGACGAGGAGCGGATCGTGCACCTCGCCGAGACCCTGATCGGCAGCGCGATCCGGGCCGGCGACTCGCTCATGATCGAGCCCCGCTCGGCGTACGCGTACGAGCGGATCCCGAAGAGCGAGGTCGAGGAGCTGGTCCTCGAGGAGGTGCCCGACGTCGGCTACGAGGACATCGGTGGCCTCCAGTCGCAGATCGAACAGATCCGCGACGCGGTGGAGCTGCCGTTCCTGCACGCCGACCTGTTCCGCGAGCACCAGCTCCGGCCGCCGAAGGGCATCCTGCTCTACGGCCCGCCCGGCTGCGGCAAGACGCTCATCGCCAAGGCGGTGGCCAACTCCCTGGCCAAGAAGATCGCCGAGCGCGAGGGGAAGGAGCGGCACACCAGCTTCTTCCTCAACATCAAGGGTCCCGAGCTGCTCAACAAGTACGTCGGCGAGACCGAGCGGCACATCCGGCTGATCTTCCAGCGCGCCCGGGAGAAGGCCGGCGAGGGCACCCCGGTGATCGTGTTCTTCGACGAGATGGACTCGATCTTCCGCACCCGCGGCTCCGGCGTCTCCTCCGACGTGGAGAACACCATCGTCCCGCAGTTGCTCAGCGAGATCGACGGCGTGGAGGGCCTGGAGAACGTCATCGTCATCGGCGCCTCCAACCGGGAAGACATGATCGACCCGGCGATCCTGCGCCCGGGCCGGCTCGACGTGAAGATCAAGATCGAGCGGCCGGACGCCGAGGCGGCCAAGGACATCTTCTCCAAGTACGTCCTCGCCGACCTGCCCCTGCACGCCGACGACCTGGCCGAACACGGCAGCGACCCGCGGGCCACCGTGGCCGCCATGATCGACGCCGTGGTCCTCCGGATGTACTCGGAGACCGAGGAGAACCGCTTCCTCGAGGTCACCTACGCCAACGGCGACAAGGAAGTCCTCTACTTCAAGGACTTCAACTCCGGCGCGATGATCCAGAACATCGTCGACCGGGGCAAGAAGATGGCCATCAAGGAGTTCCTCACCTCCGGGCGCAAGGGGCTGCGCCTGCAGCACCTGCTCGACGCGTGCGTCGACGAGTTCCGCGAGAACGAAGACCTGCCCAACACCACCAACCCCGACGACTGGGCGCGCATCTCCGGCAAGAAGGGCGAACGGATCGTCTACATCCGCACGCTCGTCTCCGGCGGCAAGGGCGCCGAGGCCGGCCGGTCCATCGAGACCGCCAGCAACACCGGCCAGTACCTCTGAGATCGATCCACCGGGGCGGCGCCGCGCAGGCGCCGTCCCGGTCGGTCTCTTCCGGGGCCACACGAACGGACGCCGCCCGCTAGGGTCTGCACCCGTGCGTAGATCACTTGTCCCGGCCCTGGCCGTCTCCCTGACGGTCCTGCTCGCCGCCTGCGGCACCTCCACCGACCCCGCATCCGACCCGGGCGCCGCGCCGTCGGCCTCGGCGTCCGCCTCCACGCCCACCGCCGCCGAGGCGCCCGCCGAGATCCGGCAGGGCTTCCAGCGCAGCCTGGAGAAGTCCGTCCGGATGGACGTCGTCATCAAGGCGGGCAACCAGACCGTCACCATGCGCTCCGCCCTCGACCCCGCCACCGGCGGCATGACGCTGGACATGGCCACCCCCGAGCCGGTCAGCATGGTCGTCACCGCCGACGCCGTCTACGTCCAGCAGGACAAGTCCGAGAGCAAGCGCTGGCTCAAGCTGGACCGCAAGCGGCTGCGCCCCGACGGCCAACTGGCCCAGGGCCTCGACATCCGCGCGCAGGCCGGCATCCTCGGCGGGGTGGTCTCCGCCGAGCCGGCCGGCGACGGCCGCTACACCGGCGTCGCCGACCCCGACAAGGCCGTCGCGGCCGCCTCCAGCGAGAGCGAGCGGGGGACGCTGCGGAACGCGTTCAAGGTGCTCAAGACCAAGTCGGTGCCGTTCGAGGCCACGCTCGACGACGCGGGCCGGCTCACCCTGCTCACGTACACGTTCGACACGGCCGCCGGGAAGGTCGACAACGAGATGAAGATGCACAGCTTCGGCGAGCCGGTCACCGTCACCGCCCCGAAGGCCTCGGAGACCGAGCCGGCGGCGGCCGAGATGTACCGCTTCTTCTGACCCGAGGCACCGGGCCGGCCGGGGCGGAACCCCGCTCCGGCCGCCCGCCCCGGGCCCGGCACACCACCTACCGTCCACGCGCCGACTACGCTCGACGTGACGGGGAACCCGACGGCGAGCGGAGCGGGCAGGTCGATGAGCGTCAGACGGATCATGGGCACCGAGGTCGAGTACGGCATCTCCGTGCCCGGCCAGGCCGGAGCCAACCCGATGGTCACCTCGTCGCAGGTGGTCAACGCCTACGGAGCACGACCCGAACTCAACCGGGGCGGGCGGGCACGCTGGGACTACGAGGAGGAGTCGCCACTGCGCGACGCCCGCGGATTCACCTACTCCGGGGCGGCGTACGACCCGGCCGAGGCGCTCGCCGACGAGGACCTCGGGCTCGCCAACGTGATACTCACCAACGGCGCCCGGCTCTACGTCGACCACGCCCACCCCGAATACTCCACGCCCGAGGTGACCACGCCGCTGGACGTGGTGCGCTGGGACAAGGCGGGGGAGCGGGTGATGGCCGAGGCGGCCCGGCGGGCGGCCACCATCCCGGGCACCCACCCCATCCACCTCTACAAGAACAACACCGACAACAAGGGCGCCAGCTACGGCTCCCACGAGAACTACCTGATGCGCCGGCAGACGCCGTTCGCCGACATCGTGGCGTACCTGACGCCGTTCTTCGTCACCCGGCAGATCGTCTGCGGCGCCGGCCGCGTCGGCATCGGCCAGGACGGCGGCCAGAGCGGCTTCCAGATCTCCCAGCGCGCCGACTTCTTCGAGGTCGAGGTCGGGCTGGAGACCACGCTCAAGCGGCCCATCATCAACACCCGCGACGAGCCGCACGCCGACGCCGACAAATACCGCCGGCTGCACGTCATCATCGGCGACGCCAACCTCTCCGAGATCTCCACCTTCCTCAAGGTCGGCACCACCGCGCTGATCCTCACCATGATCGAGGAGAAGGCGCTCGGCGCGGACCTGGGCATCGCCGACCCGGTCGCCGAGCTGCGCGCGGTCAGCCACGACCCGTCGCTGAAGCACCTCATGCGGATGCGCGACGGTCGCCGGCTCACCGCGCTGGACGTGCAGTGGGCCTACCTCGACCGGGTCCGTTCCTTCGTGGACGACCGCTACGGCGCCGACGTGGACGCGCAGACCGCCGACGTCCTGGACCGCTGGGAGAGCGTGCTGGACCGGCTCGGCCGCGACGCCTTCGAGTGCGCCGACGAGCTGGACTGGGTGGCCAAGCTGCGCCTGCTGGAGGGCTACCGGGAGCGGGAGAAGCTCGGCTGGGGCTCGCACAAGCTGCAACTGGTCGACCTGCAGTATTCCGACGTGCGGACGGAGAAGGGCCTCTACCACCGGCTGGTCCAGCGCGGCTCGATGAAGACGCTGCTCACCGACGAGCAGACCCGCACCGCGATGACCGAGCCGCCGGAGGACACCCGGGCCTACTTCCGCGGCCGCTGCCTGGACCGGTACGCCTCCGAGGTGGTCGCCGCGAGCTGGGACTCGGTCATCTTCGACGTGGGCCGCGAGTCGCTCGTCCGGGTGCCGATGATGGAGCCCGAGCGGGGCACCCGGGCGCACGTCGGCCAGCTCTTCGACCGGTGCGAGAGCGCCAAGGATCTGCTGGAGATGCTCACCGGCGGCTGACCAGGATGCCGGAAGGCCCGTCGAGTGCCGGAACCCCGCGCGCGACGGGCCTTTCGTCGTCCGCGCGAGGTAAGTTGATCGCAGGCGATCGTGGAGGAGGCACCACCATGGCGGCACAAGAGGGTGGGCAGACCCAGTCCGGCAAGTCCCACGAGGAGGTCGAGGAGGTCACCGCTCAGGCCAACCCCGAGGTTGCCGAGCGGCACGCCGAGATCACCGAGGACGTCGACGACCTGCTCGACGAGATCGACTCCGTCCTGGAGGAGAACGCCGAGGAATTCGTGAGAGGATATGTGCAGAAAGGGGGTCAATGAGGCTTATGTCCGATTTGCCGGGGGCTTCGGACAAGCTCTGTCCTCAGTGCGGCCGATCCTTGCCGCCGTCGGCGTTTCACCGTAACCGACGGCGGCCCGACGGGCTGGCGTTCTACTGCAAGACCTGTGCCGTCGCGCGTTCCGAGGCAAGTCGACGGAAGCGCGGGATCGCGCCGCAGCGCAAGGCCGCCGAGCCGGTCGGGGACGGCCTCAAATGGTGTCCGGACTGTGAGCAGATCAAGCCGGTCGACGACTTTCCCCGCACGACGAACGCGAGCGGCCGGCACAGCTATTGCAAGCCTTGCCACATCGCCCGTGGCAACGAGACCAAGCAGCGGCCCTACGGCGGCAGCCGGGAGTACCACCTACGTCGCCGCTACGGCATCGGTGAGAAGGAGTTCCAGGAGCTCCTGGCCGAGCAGGGCGGTCGGTGCGCGATCTGTCGGCGTCCCGATCCGGAACATCTGGACCACGATCATCGCACCGGATGGGTGCGCGGGATACTCTGCTTCAACTGCAACGGCGGTCTCGGCCAGTTCAAGGACGACCTCGACAACCTGGCCGGGGCGATCACATACCTGAGAGGAACCACGTGGCAGCGGGTTTTGATCCATCCGGGCGTCTTCCAGATGTGTTCACCAACGCGGGGACGTCCTCCTTCACCACGTTCCTGAGCAAGGCGGCCCCCGAGATGCTGCCCGGCCGTCGGCCGCTGCCGCCCGGCATGGCCGCCGACCTGGCGCCGCACGCGACCACGATCGTGGCCATCTCCGCCGCCGGCGGCGTGGTCATGGCCGGCGACCGGCGAGCCACCATGGGCAACCTGATCGCCCAGCGCGACATCGAGAAGGTGCACCCGGCCGACGCGTACTCGCTGGTCGGCATCGCGGGCACGGCGGGCATCGGCATCGAGCTGATGCGACTGTTCCAGGTGGAGCTGGAGCACTACGAGAAGATCGAGGGCGCGATGCTCTCGCTCGACGGCAAGGCCAACCGGCTGGCCTCGATGATCCGGGGCAACCTGGGCGCGGCCATGCAGGGCCTGGCGGTGGTGCCGCTGTTCGCCGGCTTCGACCTGGCCGCGAGCGACCCGGCGCGGGCCGGCCGGATCTTCAGCTTCGACGTCACCGGCGGCCCCTACGAGGAGACCGGCTACGACGCGATCGGCTCCGGTTCGCTGTTCGCCAAGTCGGCGCTGAAGAAGCGTTTCCGGGCCGGCCTGTCGATCGACGACGCGACGCGGTTGGCCGTCGAGGCGCTCTACGACGCGGCGGACGACGACACCGCCACCGGCGGTCCCGACCTGACCCGGCGGATCTACCCGGTCGTGATGACCGCGACGGCCGACGGCACCCACCGGCTCACCGACGCCGAGACGGCGGCGATCGCGGAGGGTGTGGTGTCCGGCCGGATGGAGAACCCGGGCGGCTGACGCCGCTCCCACCCCCACCGAGTCAGCAGTCCCGCACCACAGGCACGAAGGAGAACCACCGCCGTGGCCATGCAGTTCTACGCCTCGCCCGAGCAGATCATGCGCGACCGCTCCGAGCTGGCCCGCAAGGGCATCGCCCGGGGCCGCAGCGCGGTGGTCCTGAGCTATGCCGGCGGCGTGCTCTTCGTCGCCGAGAACCTGTCCAGCACGTTGCACAAGGTCAGCGAGATCTACGACCGGATCGGCTTCGCCGCGGTCGGGCGCTACAACGAGTTCGAGAACCTGCGCCGCGCGGGCGTGCGGATGGCCGACCTGAACGGCCTGAGCTACGACCGGCGGGACGTGAACGGCCTGGCGCTGGCGAACGCGTACGCGCAGACGCTGGGCGCCATCTTCACCGAGCAGTCGAAGCCGTTCGAGGTGGAGATCTGCGTGGCCGAGGTGGGCGCGTCGGCGGAGGACGACTCGCTCTACCGGGTGACCTACGACGGCTCGGTCAACGACGAGCCGGGCCGGATGGCGATGGGTGGGCAGTCCGAGGCGATCGCCGGGGTGCTGAAGAACGAGCACCGGCCGGAGATGTCGCTGTCCGAGGCGGTGCGCGCCGCGATGAAGGCGCTGAGCAGCGTCGGCGGTGACGGCGGGGCGGCCCGCACGATCGCCGCGAACCAGCTCGAGGTGGCGGTGCTGGACCGGGCCCGGGTGGGCCGTACGTTCCGGCGGATCACCGGCGCGGCGTTGTCCGCGCTGCTGGACGGCGACGCGGAGGCGGACGTCGCGCCGGCGCCGGGGCGGGCGAAGACCCCGACGGTGCCGACCGAGGAGGCGAAGAAGCCGACCACGTCGGCCGGTTCCGCCGACCTGGAGGGCAACCAGGAGGACACGTCCGGCGAGTGAGGCCGGTGTCGGACCCCGTCACGTCGGCGATGTGGCGGGGTCCGTTGCTGTCCGGGGCGGGGCCGCCGCAGGACGGTGACGCCGCGCGCTGCCCATCGGGGGCTCCGGGCGGCTAATGTCTCATCATGGAGCGGCGAATCTTCGGCCTCGAAACCGAGTACGGCGTCACCTGCACCTATCGCGGGCAACGCCGTCTGTCCCCCGACGAGGTCGCGCGGTACCTGTTCCGGCGGGTGGTGTCGTGGGGCCGGTCGAGCAACGTGTTCCTCCGCAACGGCGCCCGCCTCTATCTGGACGTCGGTTCGCATCCGGAGTACGCGACACCGGAGTGCGACTCGGTGACCGACCTGGTGGCCCACGACCGGGCCGGTGAGCGGATCCTGGAAGGGCTGCTCGTCGACGCGGAGAAGCGGCTTCACGACGAGGGCATCGCGGGCGAGATCTACCTGTTCAAGAACAACACCGACTCGGCCGGCAACTCGTACGGCTGCCACGAGAACTACCTGGTGTCGCGGCACGGCGAGTTCGGCCGGCTGGCCGACGTGCTGATCCCGTTCCTGGTGACCCGGCAGTTGATCTGCGGCGCGGGCAAGGTGTTGCAGACGCCGCGCGGCGCGGTCTACTGCCTGTCGCAGCGTGCGGAGCACATCTGGGAGGGCGTCTCCTCGGCGACCACCCGCAGCCGGCCGATCATCAACACCCGCGACGAGCCGCACGCGGACGCGGAGCGCTACCGCCGGCTGCACGTGATCGTCGGTGACTCCAACATGAACGAGGTCACCACGCTGCTGAAGGTCGGCACCGCCGACATCGTGCTGCGGATGATCGAGGCGGGCGTGGTGATGCGGGACCTGACGTTGGAGAACCCGATTCGGGCGATCCGCGAGGTGTCGCACGACATCACCGGCCGGCGCAAGGTCCGCCTGTCCTCCGGCAAGGAGGTGTCGGCGTTGGAGATCCAGCAGGAATACCTGGCCAAGGCGACGGAGTTCGTGGAGCGCCGGGGCGGTGACCAGACCGCCAAGCGGGTGGTGGACCTGTGGGCGCGGGTGTTGCGGGCGGTGGAGACCGGTGACCTGGACCCGGTGGCGCGGGAGATCGACTGGGTGAGCAAGCTGAAGTTGATCGAGCGTTACCAGCGCAAGCACGACCTGCCGTTGTCGCATCCGCGGGTGGCGCAGATGGATCTGGCCTACCACGACCTGCGGCGCGGCCGGGGCCTCTACGGGCTGCTGGAGCGTCGGGGCGAGGTGGACCGGGTGGCCAACGACCCGGAGATCTTCGAGGCGAAGGAGACGCCGCCGCAGACCACCCGGGCGCGGCTGCGCGGCGAGTTCATCCGGCACGCGCAGGAGAAGCGGCGTGACTTCACCGTCGACTGGGTGCACCTGAAGTTGAACGACCAGGCGCAGCGCACGGTGCTCTGCAAGGACCCGTTCCGGGCGTACGACGAGCGGGTGGAGCGGCTGATCGCGAGCATGTGAGGCCGGTGGGCGGCCGGTGCCCGACGCCGGCCGCCCGGGCACCGGTACGCTGGCGTCGCCATGGACACTTCCGAACCGCAGGGCCGCGAGCGCGGCCAGACCTCCGGCCGCGAGCGGGACGGCGGCACCGAGAAGCTCAACTGGATCGACCGGCGGCGGGAGAAGATCCGCGCGGAGATCGAGCGCAACCGCCGCGGTGACCACCGGATCCCGACCTGGGTGATGGCGGTCGCGCTGGTGGTGATCGTGGTCGCCTGGATCGGCTTGATCCTCTGGTTCGGCTGAGCCTGGGTTCGGCTCAGTCGAGCAGGCCGGCGGCGTGCCGGCCGGCGGCGGCGGCGGTCAGGAAGTAGGCGTGGTCGGCGTCGAGGCCGCGGCCCATCGTCGACAGTCCGACCGGGCTGGCGCGTAGCGCCGCGTCGAGGCCGTCGGTGGGTACGGTGACGATCCGGTGCCGCTCGGCCAGGGGCGCCAGCGCCGCCGTCACGGCGGCGGCCAGATCCTCCCCGAGGCCGTCCGGCACGACCAGCTCCGCGGGGGCCAGCGCCACCCGGCCGTACGCGGTGAGGCTGTGGTGGGAGACGCCGCGGTGCCGGGGTCGGGGGTCGGCGCCGGAGACGCGCAGCGAGCCGACCGGGCGTCCGCCGAGCGTGGCGACGGCGTTGACGGCCTCGCCGACGGCGACCCCGGAGAACCCCCAGCGGGTGCCGGTGCCGAGGTTGCCCGGCCCCTGGGCGACGATCGCCAGGTCGGCGTGGAGCACGTGCCGGGCGGCGAGCAGGCCGCTGTGCAGGGTGGTGGCCTCCAGGTCGCCGCCGAACGCCTGCCCCACGGTGACCGTGCCGGCGAGGTGGCCGGCGAGCCCGGCGAGGGTGCGGGAGAACCAGGCGGGCAGCGCGCCGCCGTCGGTGAGCAGGTAGGCCACCCGGGCGCCGGGGGCGTCGGCGTGCACGCCGGCCAGGACGGCGGGCAGCGCGGAGTGCAGGTCGGCGGTGACCACCGGCATCCCGTCGATGGTCTCGGCGTCGGCCAGGCGCGCGTGGTGCGGGGAGGCTTCCTCGTCCACCCCGAGCAGGATCGGTTGCAGCGGGGTGTAGCGGGCCTTGACCAGGTGCCCGGCGTCGCGGGTGTCGCCGGCCTGCGGCGGGTCGGCGGGGAGCCGGTCGGGCAGCGCGACGACGAGCGCGTACCCGCCGGTGCCGAGGCCCATCAGCAGGGCGCCGGCGTTGAGCAGCACCCGGTCGCCGGGTTCCGGGTCGCCGACCAGCGCCGGGTAGGCGAGGGCCCGCATCCGGGCGCCGTCGGGCAGTGTGACGTCGAGTTCGACCGCGCCGGCCCACCGCCGCCGTACCGTCGTGACCGTGCCGGACCGCCATCGCACCATGCCGGCACGCTATCGGCCGGCGACCGGGTGGCCGCCGGCCGGGTCAGGCCTCCTGGTCGACCGGCCGGTCGGGCTCGTCCTGGGTGGTCCGGGCGCGGCGGCCGGCGCCTCGGGAGCGGGTCGGGTCGAGGAAGACGTACGCGATCTCCGGGAACTCCCCGGTGAGCCGCCGTTCGGCCTCGTCGGCGGCGGCCTCGATCTCGGCGCCGGTGGCGTCGTCGCGGAAGTCGACCTTGGCGGCGACGAGGATGTCGTCCGGGCCGAGGACCATGGTCATCAACGTGTCGACCCGGTCGACGGTGGGGAGCTGCGCCAGCTCCTGCTCGATCCGGCGGTGCACCCGCTCCGACACGGCGCGGCCGACCAGCAGCGAGATGTTGCTGCGGGCGAGGACGGCGGCGACCACCAGCAGCAGCACGCCGATGAGGATCGAGGCGATCCCGTCCCAGAGCTCGTCGCCGGTGAGGTGCGACAGGGTGAGGCCGGCGGCGGCGAGCAGCAGGCCGATCAGCGCGGCGCTGTCCTCCAGGAAGACCGCCTTGACCGTGGTGTCGGCGGTGAGCCGCAGGTAGCGGCGGGGGGTGGTGCCCCAGCGCTTCGACTCGCCGCGTACCTGTCGGACGGCCCGGGCCAGCGACACCGACTCGATCGCGAACGAGACGGCCAGCACGACGTACGCGGTCAGGTAGCTGCCGGTGTGCTCGTGCACCAGAATGGTGGTGACGCCGTGGGTGATGGCGAAGCCGGCGCCGGCCACGAACGTGAACAGCGCGGCGAGGAACGCCCAGACGTAGCTCTCCTTGCCGTACCCGAAGGGGTGGCGGGGGTCGGCGGGCCGTGCGCCACGGCGCAGCGCCAGGTAGAGCAGCACCTCGGTGGTGGTGTCGGCGACCGAGTGGGCGGCCTCGGAGAGCATCGCCGCGGAGCCGGAGATCAGGCCGGCGACCAGCTTGGCGATCGCGATGGCGAGGTTCGCCGCGCCGGCGACCACGACGGTGCCGACGCTCTCGGTCTTGACTTCCGCTTCCGCCATCCGCTCACCCTATGACCGGTCCGGACGGGCCGCCCGTCGAGCCCGGGCCGCGCCGCGCCCGCGCGGGTGCCCGCGTCGGACGTGCGGGCTGCTAGCGTTCGGTACGTGTCCCGGACCCGTACCGAACGCCTGGTCAACCTGGTGATCTGCCTGCTGTCCACGCGGCGTTTCCTGACCGCCGCCCAGATCGCCGCGACCGTGCCCGGCTACGAGCACGATCCGGACGACGCCAAGGACCACGAGGCGTTCCAGCGCAAGTTCGAGCGGGACAAGGCCGAGCTGCGGGAGCTGGGCGTGCCGCTGGAGACCGGGACGGCCAGCGTCTTCGACGCCGAGCCGGGCTACCGGATCGCCCACCGGGAATACGCCCTGCCCGACATCCCGCTGGAGCCGGACGAGGCCGCCGCGGTGGGCATCGCGGCCCGGCTGTGGCAGCACGCCGGCCTGGCCGCCGCCGCGTCGTCCGGGCTGGCGAAGCTGCGTGCCGCCGGCATCGACGTGGATCCGCAGGCCACCCTGGGTCTGGAGCCGATGGTGACGGTCGACCCGGCGTTCGCGCCGCTGACCGCCGCCGCGCGCGACCGGCGGGAGGTCACCTTCGACTACCGGGTGCCGGACCGGGACGCGCCGACGCGCCGCCGGGTGCAGCCGTGGGGAGTGGTCTGCTGGCGCGGCCGGTGGTACGTGGTCGGCCACGACCTGGACCGGGCGGCGACCCGCTGCTTCCGGCTGTCCCGGGTGGTGGGCACGGTGCGGGCCACCGGTGAGCCGGGCGCCTACCAGCCGCCCGCCGGGGTGGACCTGATCAGCCACGTGGCCCGCTGGTCGGGGCCGGTGGAGCGCACCGGCCGGGCGACGGTGCTGGTGGCGCCGGGCCGCGCCGCCGGGTTGCGGCGCTGGGCGGTGGAGAGCCACGCCGGCCCGGACGGCGACCGGCTGGTGCTGCCGTACGCCGACGCCGACTTCCTGGCCGGCCAGGTCGTCGGGTACGGCCCGGACGTGCGGGTGCTGGAGCCGCCGGAGGTGCGTGAGGCGGTCATCCAGCGGTTGAAGGAGGTCGCCGCCCGGCACGACGAGCTGGCGGTCACCGGGGGTGTCCGGTGACCCGGCCGGCGACCCGCGGCGGTCGCGCCTCGGCCGACCGGTTGGCCCGGCTGCTCAACCTGGTGCCCTACCTGCTGGCCCGCCCGGGCATCGAGATCGCCGAGGCGGCGCACGACCTCGGGGTGACCGAGAAGCAGTTGCGGGAGGACCTGGAGCTGCTGTGGGTGTGCGGGTTGCCCGGTTACGGCCCCGGCGACCTGATCGACATGGCGTTCGACGGTGACCGGGTGACCATCACCTACGACGCCGGCATCGACCGGCCGCTGCGGCTCACCCCGGACGAGGCGCTGGCCCTGGTGGTGGCGTTGCGGATGCTCGTCGAGACGCCCGGGGTGGCCAACCGGGAGGCGGTGGAGCGGGCCCTCGCCAAGATCGAGAGCGCGGCGGGTGACCTGGCCGGCGCGCCGGTCGAGGTGCGGCTGCCGGGCGACACCGCCCGGGCGCGCGAGCTGCGCGCTGCGGTCGAGCGGGGCCGGGCGCTGCGGATCACCTACTACACGCCGGCCCGCGACGAGACCACCGAACGCACCATCGACCCGCTGCGCATGCTGATGGTCGGTGGCCGGGCGTACGTGGAGGCGTGGTGCCGCCGGGCCGAGGCGGTACGGCTGTTCCGCGCCGACCGGATCGACGCGGTCACCGAACTGCCGGAGCGGGCCGTGGTGCCGCCGCAGGCCCGCCCGCACGACCTGAGCGACGGGGTGTTCCGGCCCTCGGCCGACCTGCCGTTGATCACGCTGCGGGTCGGCCGGGGCGAGCGGTGGATCACCGAATACTACCCGTGCGAGCGGGTCGAGGCCGACGGTGAGCAGTGGCTGGTGTCGCTGCGGGTCACCGATCTGGGCTGGGCCCGCCGGTTCGTGCTGGGGCTGGGCCCGGAGGTGACCGTGGTGGCGCCGGCCGAGCTGGCCGAGCAGGTCCGCGCCCAGGCGGTCGCCGCGCTCGACGCGTACGCGGTCCCGACCGGCACCGCCGATCCGGCGGCGACCGGCGTCACCGGCTAGGCTGACCGCCGTGGTGATCTGGATCGTGCTCGGGGTCGTGCTGTTCGCGCTGGTCGTGCTGGCCCTGGCGGTCCGTCCGGTGGTGGCGCGGCTGCCCCGGCTGCGCCGCTCGGCGGTGGCGTTGCAGCGCCGGGCGGTCGAGGCGGAGTCGCTGCGCGCGGCCGCCGAGGAGTTGCAGGCGCGGGCCGAGACGCTCCAGGAGCGGGCGGCCGTCGCGCAGCAGCGGGTCACGTTGATCAAGGCCAAGCGCGGGGAGTGATCGATGTGGGTCGTTTCCCGCCCGAATGCTGCGTGACGGGTGGTTGACGGGACACTTCGGGTTGGTCGAGACTTCACCGACCGGGCCGGCACCAGCAGACCCGGCGGGGGTGGCAAGCCGCTTCGACGCACGTACGATGGGCGGCGACCCACCACACACCGACACAGAGCGACTGGAGCTTCCCATGGGTGCCCTCAAGCCGTGGCACATCGCCGTACTCGTGGTCGTGCTGATCCTGCTCTTCGGCGCGAAGCGGCTCCCCGACGCGGCCCGCTCGCTGGGCCGCTCGCTGCGGATCATCAAGGCCGAGACCAAGAGCCTGCACGACGACGACCGTGACCTGGCCGAGAAGGCCGACGCGCAGGCCGGCTACCAGCCGCTCCCGCCGCAGCAGCCGGTCCAGGGCCACCCGCAGTACGCGCAGGGCCAGCAGCAGTTCGCGCAGCCGCAGCAGCAGCAGTACGCCCCGCAGCCGCAGCAGCCGGTCGCCCCGCCGGTCGACCCGGTGCACCGCGTCCGCGAGAACTGATCCGAAAGGGCCCCCACCACCGTGGCCTTCGGGTTGAAGAAGCGCGGGCCGAGTTCGTTCGCGCGCGCGTCCGACGGTTCGATGACGCTCATCGAGCACATCCGCGAGCTGCGTAACCGCCTGTTCCGGGCATCGCTGGCGGTCGTCGTCGGCTTCGGCTTCGGCTTCTGGCTGGCCGAGCCGGTCCGGAAGTTGCTGTCGCAGCCCTACTGCGACCTGCCGCAGTCGGTCGATCCGGACACCGGCAAGTGCCTGTTCGTCCAGCTTGGCGTCGCTGACGTCTTCCTGCTGAATTTGAAGATCGGTCTCTGGGTCGGCCTGATCATCGCTGCGCCGGTCTGGCTCTACCAGCTCTGGGCGTTCATCGCCCCCGGTCTGCATCGGCACGAGCGGCGCTACGCATACATCTTCACCGCGCTAGCGGCCCCGCTGTTCGCCGCCGGCGCGGTGCTGGCGTTCTTCGTCACCACCAAGGGCCTGGAGTTCCTGCTCAACGTCTCCGGCGACGACATCGCGACCAACCTCGAGGTGACCCGCTACATCTCCTTCGTCACCAACCTGATCCTGCTGTTCGGGGTGGCGTTCGAGTTCCCGCTGATCGTGCTGATGCTCAACTTCGTCGGCCTGGCCAGCGCGAAGCGGCTGTTGAGCTGGTGGCGGGTGGCGATCTTCGTGTTCTTCGCGTTCTCCGCGGTGGTCACGCCGACGCCGGACCCGTTCGGCATGACGGCACTGGCGATCTGCCTCTCTGCGCTCTACTTCGGTGCGGTCGGGGTGGCGTTCCTCAACGACCGGCGGCGTGGAAAGGGCCGGGAGGTCTACGCGGGCATCGACGACGACGAGGTGTCACCGCTGGACCTGTCGAACGAGCCGGTGCCGACGGGCGCCCGGATCGAGGCGTCCGCCCCGGTCGAGGCCCCGGCGCCGATCACCGCTCCCGCCCCGATCGAACGCCGCTACGACGACATGACCTGACCCGCCCCCGCTCCACCCGAACGCCGCCCCGCACCCGCGAGGGCGGCGTTCCCCGTCCCGCCCCACCCTCACCCCCGGTCCTTGTCTCGGTCCCGCCCCCGGTATTGGTCCCGCTCCGCCCCGCCCTCGGTCTTGGTTCCGGTATCGGTCCCGTCGATCTTGGACTTGTGGCGCCTCGAATGTCGCTTAGGCGGCTTTTATTTACGACCACAAGTCCAAGATCGACGAGGCGAGGGAGGGGCTAGGGCTAGGGCGGGGCTAGGCCGTGTCTTCAAAGAGTTACAACCATTGCAGTAGCGCGGCGATGGTGACGGTGGCCTGGTACGACGTCGCGGTCTTGTCGTAGCGGGTGGCGACGCTGCGGCACTGCTTGAGCCGGTTGAAGCAGCGTTCGACGACGTTGCGCCGTTTGTAGAGCTGCTTGTCGAACATTGGTGGCCGGCCGCCCCGACTGCCTCGTCGGCGGCGGTTGGCCTGCTGGTCAGCGCGCTCGGGAATGGTGTGCCCGATGCCTCGTCGGCGCAGGTCGGACCGGATGGCCTTGGAGCTGTAGCCCTTGTCGGCGATGACGTGGTCCGGGCGGACTCGAGGCCGGCCGGTTCCTACCCGCTGGACACGGATGGCGGCCATGACGTGGGTGAAGCGGGTGCAGTCGTTGACGTTGCCACCGGAGAGCACGAACGCCAGGGTCCGACCCCAGCCGTCGCAGGCGAGGTGAATCTTGGTGGTCAGTCCACCTCGACTTCGACCGAGGGCGTGATCTTGTGGTTCGTCCGATTCCCGCCGCCCCCTTTAGCGCCGGCTGCGTGCTGGTGAGCGCGCACGATCGTGGAGTCGACCGACACCAGCCAGTCGATGTCACCAGCCGCGTCCGCGTCGGCCTGGACCCCGGCGAGCATCCGCTCGAACGTGCCATCAAGGGCCCACCTGCGGAAACGGGTGTAGATCGACTGCCACGAGCCGTAACGGGCGGGCACGTCCCGCCACGCTGCTCCAGCCCGGATCTTCCACACGATCCCGTTGAGCACCCGCCGGTCATCCGCCCGCGGCCGACCACCGGTCACCGCCGACGGCAGATACCTCGACAGCGCTTCCCACTCGACGTCAGACAACTCGTAGCGACGACCCACGCGCTACATCATCCGACACCAAGATCCTTTGAAGACACCGCCTAGGGCGAGGGCGGGGCCGGCGGTGGGGGTGAGGGTGGGGCGGGCGGGGGTGGGGTCAGGCGGTTCGGCGGGCGGCGGTGGGGAGACGGGTGGGAGGGCGTCCGGGTGCAGGATGGCGGCGATCGCCTCGGCGCCGTCGACCAGGCGTGGGCCGGCGCGCACGATCAGCGCGTCCGCGTCCAGCGCCCACACCTCGGCGCCGGGGAAGTGCCCGGCCACCACGTCCGCCTGCTCGGCCGCGCCGTCCAGGCGGAAGCCGCACGGCGCGACGAGCACCACCTCCGGGTCGGCGGCCCGCAGGTCCGCCCAGGTCGTCGGCGTGGACCGGGCCCCGGGGTGGGTGGCCACCGGCGTGCCGCCGGCGACGTCCACGAGATCCGGGATCCAGTGCCCGGCGCCGAACGGCGGGTCCACCCACTCGACGACGGCGACCCGCCGCCGGGGCCGGCCGGCCACCGCCGCGCCGATCGCCGCCAGCCGGGCCCGCAGGCCGTCCACCAGCGCCTCCGCGCGCTCCGGCACCCGGGCCGCCGCGCCCACCGCGCGGATCGTGCCCAGCACGTCGTCGAGGGTGTACGGGTCCAGCGACAGCACGTCCGCCCGGGCGCCGAGGTGGTCCACGGCGTCGGCCACCCGACCCGAGGGCAGCGCGCAGACCCGGCACAGGTCCTGGGTGAGGATCAGGTCCGGGTCCAGCCCGGCCAGCGCGCCGGCGTGCAGCGTGTAGAGGTCCGCACCGGCCGCGACCCGTTCCCGGACGTACGCGTCGATGTCGCCGGGGCTCATGCCGCGGGTGTCCCGGCCGCCCACCACCACCGTGACGCCGGCCCGGTACGCCGCCGGCACCTCGCACTCGAACGTCACCCCGACCAGGTCGTCGCCGAGCCCCAGGGCGTAGACGATCTCGGTGGCGGAGGGGAGGAGGGAGACCAGTCGCATCCCGCCATCATCGTCGCACCGGAGCCGGACATTCGCGCCGCCCTGGGGCCTTGCCGGGACGCCGCGCCCGCTTAGACTCTGCTGACTTCGCGAAGTCCCCCACCCCCGTACCGGTCAGCGCGCTGACCTCCGCTCCGGAGAGCCCCGATGAAGAGCCGTACCGCCGCCGTCCTGACCGTCCTCTGCGCCGCCACCGCGCTCACCGCTTGCGGTGACGACGAGCCCGCGCCGAAGGGTGAGCAGGTTCCGGTGACCGCCACCGACACGAGCTGCGAGGTCACCACCACGCTGTTCACCCCGGGCACGGTCACCTTCGCCGTGACCAACCGGGGGCAGCAGGCCACCGGTGTCTACGTCTACGGCCGGGAGGGCGACGGCTTCACCAAGGTCGTCGCCGAGGTGGCCGACGTGCCGGCGGGACGCACCGGCGACCTGCGCGCCACGCTGGCCACCGGCTCGTACGAGGTGGCCTGCAAGCCCGGTCGGCAGGGCGACGGGGTGCGGACCCGGATCACCGTCTCCGACGACGGCAACGTGGCCAGCGCCGCGGCGGAGACCGCGTACGACCGGGCGGTCGCCGTCGAGCTGACCGGTGACACGCTCACCGGCGCCGACGGGCTGATCGCCGAGCCCGGCGAGAAGCTCTCGCTGAAGGTGACGAACAAGACCGCCGGGGCCCGGACGCTGTACGTGCTCAACCCCGACGGCAAGCGGATGGCCGAGTTGAAGGCCGAGCCGAACGGCACCGCCGAGACGGTGGTGACGCTGGGCGCCGCCGGCACCTGGACGCTCAAGGTGAAGGGTGACGGGGTCGCCCCGGTGAGCAAGCGCCTGGTGGTCCGCTGAGCGGGTGAGCCGCACCACCCGCGGCGGGCGTTCGGCCGGGTGGGGCCCGGCGCGAGGGCTAGTGTTCGCGCCGAGCATCCCGCCAGCCGCCACTCCAGGAGCACCGATGCGCGCCACCGTCATCCACGGCCCGAACGACGTCCGCGTCGAGGAGGTGCCCGACGCCGCCGTCCGCGAGCCCGGCGACGCCGTGGTGCGGACGGTGCTGGCCTGCATCTGCGGCAGCGACCTGTGGGCCTACCGGGGGGTGGCGCAGCGCCGGCCCGGGCAGCGCATCGGGCACGAGTTCCTCGGCGTGGTCGAGGAGGTCGGCGCCGAGGTGACCGCGGTGCGCGTCGGTGACCTGGTGGTCGCGCCGTTCGTCTGGTCCGACGGCACGTGCGAGTTCTGCCGCGAGGGCCTGCACACCTCCTGCCCGAACGGCGGCTTCTGGGGCACGCCGGGCTCCGACGGCGGGCAGGGCGAGGCGGTACGCGTGCCGTACGCCGACGGCACGCTGGTGCGGCTGCCCGCCGAGGCCGCCGGGGACGACCGGCTGCTGACCGCGCTGCTGGCGCTGTCGGACGTGATGGCCACCGGGCACCACGCGGCGCTGGCCGCCCGGGTGCGGCCCGGCGCGACGGTGGCCGTGGTCGGCGACGGCGCGGTCGGGCTGTGCGGCGTGCTGGCCGCCCGCCGGCTGGGCGCGGAGCGGATCGTGGCGCTGGGCCGGCACACCGCCCGCACCGACATCGCCCGGCGGTTCGGGGCCACCGACGTGGTGGCGCAGCGCGGCGAGGAGGCGGTCGAGGCGGTCCGCGAGCTGACCGGCGGCCACGGCGCGCACGCCGTGCTGGAGGCGGTCGGCACGCAGGAGTCGATGCGTACCGCGATCTCGATCGCCCGCGACGGCGGCGCGGTCGGCTACGTCGGGGTGCCGCACGGCGGCAGCGCCGGTGTCGACGTCGGGCAGATGTTCAACCGCAACGTGACGCTCGCCGGCGGCGTCGCGCCGGCCCGCGCGTACCTGCCGGAGCTGCTGGCCGACGTGCTGGCCGGCACCATCGACCCGTCGCCGGTGTTCGACCGGTCGGTGCCGCTGGACGGCGTGCCGGACGGCTACCGGGCGATGGACGACCGCAGCGCGCTGAAGGTCCGCGTCACCTTCTGAATCCGGTGCATCCACCGGGGACGGTCCGGGCGAAGCATGGGTCGTGACGACAGTCACGGACCCGTTCGCTCGACGAAAGGCTCCCCGATGAACATCGCTCGTCTCGCCGCCCGGCTGGCCGTGGGCGCCACCGCCGCCGCGGTCGCCACCACCGCGGTCGCCGTTCCGGCCCAGGCCGGCGCGAAGCAGCCCGGCACCCGGTCGCTGGCCGCCGTGCTCACCGCCGACAAGAGTGGCTTCGACCGCAACGCGCGGGACTTCGACGTGCTCACCAAGGCGGTCCTGACGGTGCTCCAGGCCAAGCCGGACTCGCCGGTGAAGGTGCTCACCGACGGCACGGTCGCGCTGACCGCGTTCGTGCCGAACGACTACGCGTTCCGCGAGCTGGTCCGCGACATCACCCACGCGCGGCAGCTTCCGGGCGAGAAAGCGGCGTTCGACGCGGTCGCCGGTCTCGGCGTGGACACCGTCGAGGACGTGCTGCTCTACCACGTGGTGCCCGGCGCGACGATCGACCGCAAGGCGGCCCTGAAGGCCGACGGCGCGGAGCTGTCCACCGCGCTCGGCGCCACCGTCGAGGTGGACGTGAAGCACTGCTGGTACGGCCGGCAGGTGCGCCTGGTCGACGCGGACACCAACGACCGCGACGCGCGGGTGGTCCGCTTCGACATCAACAAGGGCAACAAGCAGATCGCGCACGCGGTGGACCGGGTGCTGCGCCCGATCGACCTGCCCTGACCCGCTTCCTCCGACGGCGCCCGGCTCCCCGGCCGGGCGCCGTCGGCGTGTGGGCGTCTCCCCTGGTGGGCCGCGCCGCCCGTGCCGTACGGTGCTCGCCGTGACCGCGCACGATCATGCCCCGCCCGGCCCCGTCGCCGTGCTCGCGAACCCGACCGCCGGCCGGGGATGCCACCGCGGCCTGCTGCCGGAGATCCTGAGCCGTCTCGGTCGCGCCGGCCGTCCGGTCGAGCTGCTGCGCGCGCGTACCCCGCTGGAGGCGGAGGCGGCGTGCCACGCCGCGGTGGCCGGCGGCGCCGGGGCGCTGGTCGCGGTCGGCGGCGACGGCACCGTGCACCGCGCGATGCAGGCGGTGGCCGGCACCGCCGTGCCGTTCGGTCCGGTGCCGGCGGGCACCGGCAACGACTTCGCGGTGGAGACCGGCTTCCCGGCCGACCCCCGCGCGGCCGTCGACGTGATCGCCGAGGCGCTGGCCGCCGGGCGCAGCCGCCCGGTCGACCTGGCCCGGATGTCCGGCCCGGACGGCACCGACCGCTGGTACGGCGCGGTGCTCGCCGCCGGGTTCGACGCGATCGTCAACGAGCGGGCCAACCGGATGCGCTGGCCGCGCGGCCCGCGCCGGTACGACCTGGCGATCCTGGTGGAGCTGGCCCGGCTGCGGCCGCGCCGCTACCGGCTCACCCTCGACGGGGTGCCGCAGGAGGTGGACGCGGTGCTGGTCGCGGTCGGCAACGCGGCCAGCTACGGCGGCGGCATGCGGATCTGCCCGGACGCCGACCCGACCGACGGGCTCCTGGACGTGGTGGTGGGCGGTCGCTTCGACCGGCGCACGCTGATGCGGGTCAAGCCGCGCATCTACCGGGGCACCCACGTGACGCACCCGCTGGTGCGCGCCTACCGGGCCCGGACCGTCGAGCTGGCCGCCGAGGGCATCACCACCTACGCCGACGGCGAGCGCGCGTACGACCTGCCGGTGACCGTCACCGCCGTGCCGGCGGCGCTGCGGCTGCTTCGCTGACCGGCGACGGGGCCGGCGGCGGCGCGGCGGCGCGGACCGCGCCCGCGCTCGCGGCCACCACCAGCGCGACGGCGAGCACCTCGACCGGGTGCAGCGCCTGGCCGAGCACCAGCCAGCCGGCCAGCGCGGCGATCGCCGGCCCGAGGCTCATCAGCACCGCGAACGTCGCGGTGGGCAGCCGTCGCAGGGCGGCCAGCTCCAGGCTGTAGGGCAGCACCGAGGCGAGCAGCGCCAGCGCGGCCCCGAGCCCCAGCACCGCCGGGTCGGCCAGCCGGCCGCCGGCGTCGGCCAGCCCGATCGGCAGGGTGACCAGCGCGGCCACCGCGAGGGCCAGGGCCAGCCCGTCGGCCCGGGGGAACCGCGCGCCGACCCGCGCCGAGCAGACGATGTACGCCGCCCACATGGCGCCCGCGACCAGCGCCAGCACGGCGCCGAGCGGATCGAGCCGGTCGAACCCGCCCTGCCCGAGCAGGGCCACCCCGGCCAGCGCCAGCCCGGCCCAGCACCAGGCCGCCACCCGGCGCGCGCCGACCACCGACAGCGCCAGCGGGCCGAGCACCTCCAGCGTGACGGCCGGGCCGAGCGGGATCCGCTCGATCGCCTGGTAGAAGATCGAGTTCATGCCGGCCAGGGCCAGCCCGAAGGCGACCACGGCCGTCCAGTCGGCCCGCCCGTGCCCGCGCAGCCGGGGTCGGCACACCACGAGCATCAGCAGCGCGCCGAGGGTCAGCCGCAGCGTGACCGCCCCGGCCACCCCGGTCCGCGGGAACAGCAGCGCGGCCAGCGCGGAACCGAACTGCACCGACAGCGCCCCGCCGAGCACCAGCGCGACCCCGCCGAGCCGGCCCGGCGCGCGCGGCGGAAAGGGGCGGTCGACGGTCACGCCCCTGACCCTAGCCGGGGCGCCCGCTCAGCCGACGCCGGCCAGGTCGAGCACCGCGCCCAGCCCGTTCGGCCGGCCGGCGTCGGCGGCGGGCAGCACCAGCACCCCGCAGCCGGCCGCCACCGCGCCGGCGTCGGCCGGGGTGTCGCCCACCATCAGCGTGTGCTCCGGGTCGACGCCGAGCATCCCGCAGGCCCGCAGGAAGATGCCCGGGTCCGGCTTGCACCGCCCCACCTCGTACGACAGCGCGTACGCGTCGACCAGCGCGTCGAGACCCCAGGCGGCGAAGAGCGGGCGCAGGTCGAAGCCGATGTTGCTGACCACCGCCACCTTCACCCCGCCGGCGCGCAGCGCGCCGAGCACCGGGGCGGTGTCCGGGTAGGGCAACCAGCCCTCGGGCACCAGCACCCGCTCGTAGAGCGCGTCGGCGAACCCGTCGATGCCGGTGTCGACGGTCTCGGCCAGCCCGGTGTAGGCGCCCCGGTGGGCGTGCGGGTAGAGGTCGCGGTCGGCCCACAGCTCGGCCAGCCGGGGCGGGACCCGCGCCGGCAGCGGCCCACCCGCCCGGCCGGCGGTGAGCAGGCGGTCGGCGAGCGAGGTGGCCCGGATCCGGTCCAGCTCCACCCCGCAGGCGGACGCGGCGGCGAGCACCCAGGCCAGCGGCTCCTCCACCTGAGCGAGGGTGCCGTGGAAGTCGAAGAGCACCGCCTCCACGGGCCGGCGGGACGGGCTCGGGCGGACGGCGTCGTCGGCGCCGCTCGAGGCGTGGGGCAGTTCGGTACGGTCCGGCACGTCGTGCACCCTACCGACCGCTCCGACCGCCCTGCCGGATGGCCTTGACCGGTGGTCGTCGGCGGTACCGATTAATCTTGGATGCATGTCGAGCCCCGCCGAGCGGTACGCCGCGGCGCGCCGCCGGGCCGCGCAGGCCTCCGCCTTCCCGGCCCTGGACGAATTCTCCCGCGATCTCGGGTTCGACCTCGACGACTTCCAGCGCGAGGCGTGCGAGGCCCTGGAACGGGGCAGCGGGGTGCTGGTCTGCGCGCCCACCGGCGCCGGCAAGACCGTGGTGGGCGAGTTCGCGGTGCACCTGGCGCTGCGCGAGGCGCCCGGCGGCGACGGGCCGGCCGTGCGGCGCAAGTGCTTCTACACCACGCCGATCAAGGCGCTGTCCAACCAGAAGTACCACGACCTGGTCGACCGCCACGGCGCGGAGCAGGTCGGCCTGCTCACCGGCGACAACGCCATCAACGGCGACGCGCCCGTGGTGGTGATGACCACCGAGGTGCTGCGCAACATGCTCTACGCCGGCTCGGCCACCCTGGAGGGCCTGGCCTACGTGGTGATGGACGAGGTCCACTACCTGGCCGACCGGTTCCGCGGCGGGGTCTGGGAAGAGGTGATCATCCACCTGCCGGAGTCGGTCACCCTGGTCTCGCTGTCGGCCACCGTCTCCAACGCCGAGGAGTTCGCCGACTGGCTGGTCACCGTGCGCGGCGAGACCACGGTGGTGGTCTCCGAGCACCGGCCGGTGCCGCTCTGGCAGCACATGCTGGTCGGCAAGCGGATGTTCGACCTGTTCCACGACGCCGACGCGGCCCGCAAGCACGACGTGCACCCCGAGCTGCTGCGCTACACCCGGGACACGGTGCGCCGGCTGGAGTTGGGCGAGGGGCGCAGCGCCGGCCCCGGCGGCGGGCGTCGCGGCCCCCGCTGGCGGGGCCCGATGCGCCCGGACATCGTCGACCGGCTCGACCGGGAGGGGCTGCTCCCGGCGATCCTGTTCATCTTCAGCCGGGCCGGCTGCCAGGCCGCCGTCCAGCAGTGCCTCGCCGCCGGGCTGCGCCTGACCTCACCCGAGGAGCGCGCCGAGATCCGGGCGGTGGTCGAGTCGAGGATCACCGCGATCCCCGGCGAGGACCTGACCGTGCTGGGCTACTGGGAGTGGCTCGACGGGCTGGAGCGCGGGCTGGCCGCGCACCACGCCGGCATGCTCCCGGCGTTCAAGGAGGTCGTCGAGGAGCTGTTCGTCCGGGGCCTGGTCAAGGCGGTGTTCGCCACCGAGACGCTGGCCCTGGGCATCAACATGCCGGCCCGCTGCGTGGTGCTGGAGCGGCTGGTCAAATTCAACGGCGAGGCCCACGTCGACCTCACCCCGGGCGAATACACCCAGCTCACCGGCCGAGCCGGCCGGCGGGGCATCGACGTCGAGGGCCACGCGGTGGTGGTCTGGTCACCGGAGACCGACCCCCGGCACGTCGCCGGCCTCGCCTCCACCCGCACCTATCCGCTGCGCTCCAGCTTCCGGCCGTCCTACAACATGGCGGTCAACCTCGTCGGCAGCGTCGGCGCGGAGCCGGCCCGGGCGCTGCTGGAGTCCTCCTTCGCGCAGTTCCAGGCCGACCGGTCGGTGGTCGGCCTGGCCCGGCAGGTGCAGCGCAACACCGAGACGATCGAGGCGTACGGCGCGGAGGCCGCCTGCCACCAGGGCGACTTCGACGAGTACTTCGCGCTGCGGGTGGCGATCGCCGACCGGGAGCGGGCCATCGCCCGGCAGGGGCAGACCCAGCGCAAGGCGGCGGCGGTGGAGTCGCTGGAGCGGCTGCGGGTCGGTGACGTGATCCGGGTGCCGTCGGGGCGGCGGGCCGGCCTGGCCGTGGTGCTCGACCCGGCCACCGGCGGCTTCGGCGAGCCCCGCCCGCTGGTGCTCACCCAGGACCGGTGGGCCGGCCGGGTCACCCCGGGCGACTTCACCAGCCCGGCCGAGGTGCTCACCCGCATCCGGGTGCCGAAGCACTTCAACCACCGGTCGCCGGCGGCCCGGCGCGACCTGGCCGCCGCGGTCAGCGGCACCGGGCTGGACCGGCACGGCGGCCGGCGGGGCGGGCGTTCCCGCCAGGCGGTGGGGGAGGACCACCGGCTCAGCCAGCTCCGGGTCGAGTTGCGCGCGCACCCCTGCCACGCCTGCCCGGATCGGGAGGAGCACGCCCGCTGGGCGGAGCGGAGCCGCCGGCTGGAACGCGACACCGAGGAGCTGCGCCAGCGGGTCAGTGGGCGGACCGGTTCGCTGGCGCGTACCTTCGACCGGATCGTCGCGCTGCTGACCGCGCGCGGCTACCTCGCGCCCGACGGTGAGGTCACCGACGCGGGCCGGATGCTGGCCCGGATCTGGACCGAGGCGGACCTGCTGGTCGCCGAGTGCCTGCGCCGCCGGGTGTGGGACGGGCTCTCCCCGGCCGAACTGGCCGCCGCCGTGTCGGTGGTGGTCTTCGAGGCGCGGCGCGACCTCGACGAGCGGGCGTCGCTGCCGCGCGGCGCGGTCGGCGACGCGGTCGACGAGACACTCAAGCTGTGGGGCGACATCGAGGCGGACGAGGCGGCGCGCGGCCTGACGGTGACCCGCGAGCCGGATCTCGGCTTCGCCTGGCCGATCTACCGCTGGGCGCGCGGCGAGGCGCTGGCCAAGGTGCTCGCCAGTGGGCACCAGATCGACGGCGAGATGCCGGCCGGCGACTTCGTCCGGTGGGCGCGGCAGGTGGTCGACCTGCTCGGCCAGATCGCCGACTCCGGGGGCGCCTCGACCGAGCTGCGGGCCACCGCGCGGCAGGCGATCTCGGCCGTGAACCGGGGCGTGCTGGCCTACCACGCCTCGGCCTGACGATCACTTTCGGTCACCTCGGCCGGAAATCGACGCATCGCTGCGTCATCACGACACCACCCCCCGAAACCCCCGGGGGGCGGTGTCGTGCCTGGTCAGGCCCTGCCGGATCATTGCCCAGGCGCGGCGTTCACGCGCCGGTAGCGGATCGGGGGAAGGTCACCGTGGGCGAGATCAATCACTTTGAGTACGGGTGGATCACACCCGCGCTCAGCTACGCGCTGTCCGTGCTGGGCTCGGCGCTCGGCCTGGTCTGCGCCGGCCGGATCCGGACCGCCACCGGGGCCGGCCAGCGCGCCTGGTGGGGTCTGCTCGCGGCCTGGGCGCTGGGCGGCACCGCCATCTGGGCGATGCACTTCATGGCCATGCTCGGCTTCGCCGTCAGCGGCACCCGCATCCGCTACGACGTGCCGCTGACCGCGGCCAGCACCGCGATCGCGGTCGGTGCCGTCGGCATCGGCCTGGCCATCGTGGGCACCGGCCGGCTCGGCGCGACCCGGCTGCTCGCCGGCGGCTTCTTCACCGGCGCCGGGGTGGCCGCCATGCACTACACCGGCATGGCGGCGATGCGGCTGGACGGCTCGCTCGGCTACGACCCGCTGCGGGTCGCGCTCTCCGTCGTCATCGCGCTGGTGGCCGCCACGGTGGCGCTCTGGCTGGCGATGACCGTCCGGCGCGGGCTGGCCATCATCGCCTCCGCGCTGGTCATGGGCGTCGCCGTGAACGGCATGCACTTCACCGGCATGAGCGCGCTGTCGGTGCACCTGCACGAGACCCGCGGCGGAACCAGCGGCACCGAGGTCAGCGGACTGCTGGTGCCGATCGTGCTGGCCGTGGTCTTCGGCGTGGTCGGGCTGGTCTACGCGCTGCTCGCCGCGCCCTCCGACGACGACCGGGCCGGGGCCGCGTACGTGTCCGCCCGGCTCGACGGCGCGACCCCGCCGGCCGAGGCCGGGCCGGCGCCGGACCCGGTGGGCCTGCGGGCCCGCTCCGCGCCGGAGCAGTCCGCGCCGGACCCGGTGGGCCTGCGCGCCCGTTCGACGCTGGCGCAGCCCGGCGCCCAGTTCCCGTCCCGCCGCAGCACCGACCCCCGGCGCTGACCCGCCCCGCTCCAGCGCCTCCGCCCCCGCTTCCACTCGCCGATCTTGGACTTGTGGCGCCTCGGATGTCCGTCATGCGCGTTTTGTCGACGACCACAAGTCCAAGATCGGCGAACCGGGACGTGAGGAGCCGCGTCGGGGCGGGAGGGGCGGGACGGGTGCGGCGGCGGATCTTGCCGTGGTCGTTCATTCCGGTTGGTGGGCAGGTCGGCGGCTGAGCGTGATCCAGTAGCGGCGGACCCGGACCTGCCCGGTGTCGAGGATTCCCTGGAACACGCCGCCCTGGCTCTCGATGGTGCGCGCCGAGGCGAGGTTGTCCTCCAGGCAGGGAATGAGCACCCGGTGCAGACCCAGCACGGTGCGGGCCTCGCGGAGCATCTCGCCCAGGGCCCAGCTCGCCAGGCCGCGGCGGCGCGCGGAGGGGCGTACGCCGTAGCCGATCTGGCCCAGGTCGTCGTCCTGCCAGTGCCGCATCGCGATACCCCCGAGCACCTGCCCGTCCTCGACGATCCAGCGGCAGGAGGCGTGCCGCTCGTCGGGGCATGGCGCCCCGGCCCCGTGGTCGAGCCGGACACGTCGCCGCACCCAGTCCGCGAAGCCGTCGGGCGAGTCCAGGTCGTCTTCGGGGTCGATGCCGAAGCCGTCCTCGTGCAGACCGGGTCCCCAGTCTTCGCGGCAGTCCTGGAAGGCGACATACAGCCTGGTGGTGGGCGATATCAGAGTTGGCATGCGAGCCACCGTAGCCACGGCCCAGGCCTCCGGCGATCCCCTCGGATCCACCGTGGATCATGGCCACAGGCCGCCGCTGCCTCCGGCGAGGCCGTGTGCTTGGGGAGAGTACGTGTGTGCTCGCCCGGGCGGCCCCCGGGAGTCTCAGGGTGGGTGAGTGGCCACTGGGGAGGCAGGGCACCCCGGCTCGCGAAGGCTGAGCATGGGCGAGGCGAGTGATCTGCGTCACAAAATGGTCGTGGCACCGACCGCGACGCCAAGATCGTGGACTTTTCTCCGTGCCTGGCAGACGCCCCGGTCGACGCCGCACGTGACGCCTACCGCCGGTCGCGCTGAGAGGTCAGGGGTGCGGCGTGGCCAGGGCGTCCACCAGGCGGCGGCAGGAGCCGGCCAGGTTCCAGCGCTGGGCCAGCTCCAGCAGGCGGTCCGGGTCGGCGGGGGCCGTCGGCAGCGTCGCGTCCAGGTCGGGCAGCGGCACGTCGGTGGCGACCCGGACCACCTTCGGCGCCACCGCCAGGTAGTCGCGCGCGCCGTCGAGCTTGCCACGCAGCCCCGGCGCGAAGCCCGAGCCGGGGTCGTCCAGCGCGGCCAGGATGCCGTCGAGCCCGCCGTAGCGGTCGATCAGCCGGGCGGCGGTCTTCTCGCCCACCCCGGGCACCCCGGGCAGGCCGTCGCTCGGGTCGCCGCGCAGCGCGGCGAAGTCGGCGTACCGGTCGGCGGGCACGCCGTAGCGGGCGCGGACCGCGGCGTCGTCGCAGTCGTCCAGCTTGGCCACGCCCCGGCCGACGTAGAGCAGGCGGGTCGGGTGGGCGTCGTCGACGAGCTGGAACAGGTCGCGGTCGCCGGAGACCACCTCGACCGGGCCGGGCTGGGTGACCGAGAGCGTGCCCAGCACGTCATCGGCCTCGTAGCCGGTGGCGCCGACCGCCGGGATGCCGAGCGCGTCGAGGACCTCCAGGATTATCGGCACCTGCGGGGACAGCGTGTCCGGCACGACCTCGCCGCCCTCCGGCGCGACCCGGTGCGCCTTGTACGACGGCAGCAGCTCCACCCGCCAGGCCGGCCGCCAGTCGTGGTCCATCGCGCAGATCATCCGGTCCGGCCGCCGGGTGCGCACCAACTGGGCGAGCATGTCGAGGAAGCCGCGCACCGCGTTGACCGGCTGACCGTCGTCGGTCTTGGCGGCCGACTCCGGGATGCCGAAGTAGGCGCGGAAGTAGAGGCTGGGGGAGTCGATCAGCAGGATCGGGGGTCGGTGTGCCACGCGGACCAGCCTGGCACACCCCTGGGACGAGATGGGGGACGGCGGGTGGGCACACTGGCGGGGTGACGTTCGTACCCGGCCTGGTGCTGGCCCGCCGGTTCCACGACGAGGTGGTGGCCCCGCTGTTGGCCCGCCGGCTGCCCGGCGTGGCGTACTCCGCCGGGCTGCTCGACGGTGGCTCCGAGCTGTTCGGTCTGGACACGCCGCGTTCCACCGACCACGACTGGGGGCCGCGTACCCAGGTCTTCGTGGCGGACGCGGCGGGGGCCCCGGTGGTGCGGGCCGTGCTCGACGCGGAGCTGCCGGCGGAGTTCCTCGGCTGGCCGGCCCGGTTCGCCGGTGGCCCGGCGGTCCGCTTCGGCGTGGTCGCGGCGGACGGTGACCGGCACGGGGTACGCGTCGACGAGCTGGGGTCGTGGCTGCGGGACCGGCTGGGCGTCGACCCGCGCGCCGGCCTGTCGACGGCGGACTGGCTGGCCACCCCGACGCAGCGGCTGGCGGAGTTGACCGGCGGGGCGGTGTTCCACGACGGGCTGGACGGCGCGCTCGCCGACGTGCGGGCCCGGCTGGCGTGGTACCCGGACGACGTGTGGCGGCACGTGCTGGCGGCGTGCTGGCAGCGGGTGTCGCAGGCCGAGCACCTGGCCGGTCGCTGCGCCGAGGTCGGCGACGAGGTGGGCAGCCGGGTGGTCACCGCCGGGCTGGCCGGTGACCTGATGCGCCTCGGCCTGCTGCTGCACCGCCGCTGGCCGCCGTACCCGAAGTGGTTGGGTTCGGTCTTCGCCGGCCTGCCGGCGGCCGGGCCGGTGGTGGACGCGCTGGCCGTGGCGCTCGGCGGCGGTGACTGGGCGGCCCGGCAGGCCGGCCTGGTGCGGGCGTTGGAGACGGTCGCCGGCTGGACGAACGACGCCGGGCTGGCCGCGCCGGTGGATCCGACGGCGCGACCGTTCCACCACCGGCCGTTCCTGGTGCTCGACGCCGGGCGGTTCGTGGCGGCGCTGCGCGCGGCGATCAGCGACCCGGAGCTGCGTGACCGGGCGGCGGTCGGCGCGGTGGACCAGTACGTGGACAACGTCGACGTGCTCACCCACCCGGACCGGATACGCCGGGTGGCGGCGGCGGTGCTGCCGGACTGACCGCGGAGGGCGCAGCGCCCGGGGGTTGCTTAGTTCCGGACTTTTCACAAGGCGCGAAAAAAGCCCCTCCACGGGCTTCCGGGAATTGACATGCGCCACTGCGTACGGGGATGGTCCAGACGCTTCACACCCCCGACCCGCACTCCACCCGTCCCGGAGATGCCCATGTCACCTCTCCCGTCCCGACGACGCCGACCGCTGCTCGCCGCGCTGACCGCCCTGCTCGCCGCCGTGGCGTTGGTCGCGCCGCCCGGACCCGCCCGGGCCGCCGACCCGCTGCTGTCCCAGGGCCGCCCCACCACCGCCTCCTCCACCGAGAACGCCGGCACCCCGGCGTCCAACGCCACCGACGGCAACGCCGGCACCCGTTGGTCGAGCGCGTTCGCCGATCCCCAGTGGATCCAGGTCGACCTCGGCGCCACCGCCACCGTCTCCCGGGTCAGCCTCGCCTGGGAGGGCGCGTACGCGCGGGCGTACCAGGTGCAGACCTCGACCGACGGCGCCACCTGGACCACCGTGTTCAGCACCACCAGCGGCGACGGCGGCACCGACGACCTGACGGTCAGCGGCACCGGCCGCTACGTCCGGGTGAACGGCACCGCCCGGGCCACCGCCTACGGCTACTCGCTCTGGGAGTTCCAGGTCTACGGCACGACCGGCGGCGGCAGCGGCTGCGACACCGCGACCAACGCGGCGCAGGGCCGGCCGGCCACCGCCTCGTCCACCGAGAACGCCGGCACCCCCGCCTCCGCCGCGGTCGACGGCGACCCGGGCACCCGATGGGCCAGCGCCGCCGCCGACCCGCAGTGGCTCCGGATCGACCTGGGCAGCGTCCGCACCGTCTGCCGGGTGGTGCTGAGCTGGGAGGCCGCCTACGCGCGGGCGTACCAGATCCAGACCTCCACCGACGGCGCCACCTGGACCACCGGGTACGCCACCACCACCGGCGACGGCGGCACCGACACGGTGACCGTCAGCGGGTCCGGTCGCTACCTGCGGGTGTACGGCACCGCGCGGGCCACCGGCTACGGCTACTCGCTCTGGGAGGTCGCGGTGAACACCACCGGCGGCGGCACGATCCCGGGCGGTGGATCGCTCGGGCCCAACGTGCTCACCTTCGACCCGTCGATGTCCGCCGCCACCATCCAGGGCCAGCTCGACACCGTCTTCCGCACCCAGGAGTCCAACCAGTTCGGCACCCAGCGGTACGCGCTGATGTTCAAGCCGGGCGACTACTCCGGCATCAACGCGCAGATCGGCTTCTACACCTCGATCATGGGGCTCGGCCGGAACCCCGGCGACGTGCGGATCCACGGCGACGTCACGGTGGACGCCGGCTGGTTCAACGGCAACGCCACCCAGAACTTCTGGCGCTCCGCGTCGAACATGCGGGTCTACCCGTCCGCCGGGTTCACCCGCTGGGCGGTCTCGCAGGCCGCGCCGTTCCGCCGGATGGACATCCAGGGCGACCTCAACCTGGCGCCGAACGGCTACGGCTGGGCCAGCGGCGGCTACATCGCCGACAGCCGGGTGACCGGCGTCGTCCAGCCGTACTCGCAGCAGCAGTGGTACACCCGGGACAGCAACGTCGGCGGCTACCTCAACGCGGTCTGGAACATGACCAACTCCGGTGTGGTCGGCGCGCCCGCCACCAGCTTCCCGAACCCGCCGTACACCACGCTGGCGCAGACCCCGGTCAGCCGGGACGTGCCCTACCTGTACCTCGACGGAGCCGGCGCCTACCAGGTGTTCGTCCCGTCCACCCGGACCAACGCCAGCGGGGCGTCCTGGCTGGGCGGCGCCACCGCGGGCACCTCGATCCCGCTGAGCCAGTTCTACGTCGCCAAGCCCGGCGACTCGGCCGCCACCATCAACGCCGCCCTGGCCCAGGGGCTGAACCTGCTGTTCACCCCCGGCGTCTACACCGTCGACCAGACCATCGCGGTCAACCGGGCCGGCACGGTGGTGCTCGGCATCGGCTACCCGACGCTGGTGCCGCAGAACGGCGTGGTGCCGATGACGGTCGCCGACGTCGACGGCGTACGCCTGGCCGGCCTGCTGTTCGACGCCGGCGCGGTGAACTCGCCGGTGCTGCTCCAGGTCGGTCCGGCCGGCTCGGCGGCGCGCCACACCGCCGACCCCACCTCGATCCAGGACGTGTTCTTCCGCATCGGCGGCGCGCACGCCGGCAAGGCCACCACCAGCCTGGTGGTCAACTCCGACGACGCGCTGATCGACCACATCTGGGCCTGGCGCGGCGACCACGGCACCGGCATCGGCTGGACCGTGAACACCGCCGAAACCGGCCTGATCGTCAACGGCGACAACGTCACCGCGCTCGGGCTCTTCGTCGAGCACTACCAGAAACACGAGGTGATCTGGAACGGCGAGAACGGGCGGACCATCTTCTTCCAGAACGAACTGCCGTACGACCCGCCCAACGCGGCCGCCTGGACGAACGGCTCACGGGTCGGGTACGCGGCGTTCAAGGTCGCCGACAGCGTCACCTCGTTCGAGGGCTGGGGGATGGGCAGCTACTGCTACTTCAACGTGGACCCGACCATCGCCGCCTACCACGCCTTCGAGGCGCCGACGCGGTCCGGCGTGCGGTTCCACGACCTGCTCACCGTCTCACTGGGCGGCAACGGGTCGATCACCCACGTCATCAACGACACCGGCGCCACCGCGCAGGGCACCGCCACCGTTCCGGTCAACGTGGTCAGCTATCCCTGACCCGGCCCGCCGCCGCCCGGGGGTGAGCACCCGGGCGGCGGCGTAGCCGACCAGCGGCCGGTAGATCCGCACCGAGTCGGCCAGCGCCGAAAAGTGCGACCCCGCGTTACCGGCGTGGTAGCGGGTGGCGATGTCGACCTGCTCGATCGGCAACCCGGCCCGGGCCGACTCCAGCAGCACGTTCATCTCGTACTCGAACCGGTCGCCGGGGATGGTGGCGAGCCAGCGCAGCAGCCCGGCCGGGTAGGCGCGCAGGCCGGTCTGGGTGTCGCGCACGTCGCGGCCGGTGGCCAGCCGGAACGCCGCCCGGGTCGCCGCGTTGCCGAACCGGCTGCGCGCCGGCACCTCCCCGTCGAAGCGGCGCACGCCCAGCGCCTGCGCGCCGCTGTCGCGCATCCGCTCGGCCACCCGGACCACGTCGGACACCTCGTGCTGGCCGTCGGCGTCCACACACACCACGCCGTCGCCGGGGCGATGCGTCGTCGCGTACCGGAAACCGGTGCGCAGCACCACGCCCTTGCCCCGGTTGATCCGCCGGCGCAGCACGGTGGCGCCCCGGGCGCGGGCCGCGTCCAGCACCGCGGCGGCGGACGGGCCGCTGCCGTCGTCCACGACCAGCACGGACGCGCCGGGCAGCGCGGCGACGAGGTCGGTGACGAGCGGCGGCAGCTTGTCACCCGGCCGGTACACCGGCACCAGCACGATCACGGAACCTCCCGGAGTTCGCTCGCCCGCCGGCACGGTCCGCCGGGTCGATCGCGCACCGTCGTACCCCCGGCGCCGGTCCGCGAATCCACCGTGGTCAACGACCGCCGAGGAGCCGTTCCACCCGGTGCGCGGCGCGGGTCAGCCCGCGCTCGCGCCGCAACAGCGCCTCCGGGGTACGCAGACCGAGATAGCCGAGCCGGCAGGCGACCCGCGCCGCCCGCTCCCGCCGGGCCGGCACCGGGTCCGGGCCGGTCACCGGCACGTCCAGCAGGGCCGCGCCGCGTAGCCCGAGGACGCGGCCGGCGAGCAGCCGGATCCGGGGCAGGTGCCACGGATGGGAGACCAGGCCGAGCGGGTGTGCGGGGGTGAACCGGGCCGCGCCGAGCAGTCCGTCCTGGACGGTGAGCGCGAGGTTCTGCAACGTGGTGCGGGAGCGGGTCTCGGCGTCCAGCCGGGCGTACGCGTCGAGGCCGGCCTCGCGGGCGAGGGCGCGCATCAGTTCGCCCTCGCGGTATTCCGCGGGCGGGTCCGGCGCGCCGGCCGGCCCGTGCGGCCAGCCGCCGGTGAACACCACGCGCGCGTCGGTCGCGGCCCGGAACCCGGCCTCGTGCGCGTGGACGTACGCGACGGCGGCGTGGGTGCGGGCGACGCTCTCGGCGGTGAGCCGGTAGCCCCCGTCGTCACCCACCACCCCCCGCCCGAACACGAGCAGCACAGTGGCGGTCATGATCCAAGAGTAAGGCGGGGGCCTTTTAACAGACGTCTGTTAAAAAGGGCCCCCGCCTTACACCCAGGGCGGGGGGCCGACGCCGGTGATCCGTACGCCGCCCCACGGGTCGACCTCGGTGAGCCGGGCGCGGGCGACCCGCTCGCCGACCCGGATCTCGACGTCGCGCCGGCCGGCACGCAGCAGCCGCGCCACCCGGGGCTCCGGCTCGATCCGCCCGGCCCAGTGGTAGCGGCCGTCGACCGGCTCCCACCGGCCGGCGGCGTGCAGCCGCACCGGCGTGCCGGCCACCTCGGCCGGGCCCTGCCAGCTCACGGCTCGATCCGTTCGTGCGCCCGGGTCAGCTCCGGCGGCAGGTCGGCGCCGCGCCGGACCCCCTCGATGCCGCTCCACAGCAGCGTGGTCAGGTAGTCGGTGAGCGCCTCCCGGCGGATCGGCTGCCCGTGCGTGGTCCACCAGTCGCCGACCGCCTGCACGAAACCCACCAGCCCGTACGCCCACGGCTCGGCCGGGCCGGCGTCGAGGCCGAGCGCCCGCAGCCGGTCGCCGATCACCCGGGCCAGCCCGGTGGCGACCTGCCGGCTGGTGCCGGTGACCACCTGCTGGATGCCGGGGTGGCCGGCCTCGTGCACGAGGAAGCGGTAGAGCGACGGCTCGGACTCGATCACGCTCAGGTACGCGTCGATGGTCGCCTCGACCAGTGCCCGTTCCTCGCGGACCTGCGCCACGGCGGGCGCGATGGCGTCCACCACGCGGGCCGCGACCACCTCGCTGACCGCCAGCCAGAGCTGCGCCTTGTCGGCGAAGTAGCGGTAGAGCACCGGCTTGCTCACCCCGGCCGTGGCCGCGACCTGGTCCATGTCGACGGCCGGGCCGTGTCGCAGCAGCGCCTGCACGGCGGCGCCGATCAGCTCCTGCCGGCGCTGCTCGCGGTGGCCGGCCCAGCGGTCGCGCCGGCCGGTGCGCGGTGGGTCCGGCGTGCCGTCGGAGGCATTGACATCGGTGGAGGTGCGTCGCATGCTACCACTCGTAACAGTTACCGGAAGTTACGTCAACTGGAGGGGTCATGGAGCGGACGCCGGCCGGGTTCCCCCGCGAGGCGGTCGCCGACCGCCTCCTCGCCGCCTCGGTGCGGACCAGCTACGAACCGCTTGTGGACCTCGACTGGTCGGCGCCCCCGGTGCCGGGCGCCTACTGGATGCCGGCCCGACGCAGCAGCCTCTACGGCACCTCGCTCTGGGCGGAGATGACCGAGGACCAGCGGATCGAGCTGACCAAGCACGAGGTGGCCGGCGCGGCCAGCGCCGGGCTGTGGTTCGAGACGATCCTCATGCAGATGCTGATCCGGCACTACTACGACGCGGACCCGACCAGCCGGCACGCCCAGTACGCGCTCACCGAGGTCGCCGACGAGTGCCGGCACTCCATCATGTTCGGTCGGCTGATCGAGGCGATGGGCTGCCCGGTCTACCGCGCCGACCCGGTCGACCACCTGCTCGGGCGCTGGCTCAAGGCCACCGCCACCGGCCCGCAGATGTACGCGTCCATCCTCATCGCCGAGGAGATCCTCGACTCGTTCCAGCGCGAGGCGATGGCCGACGAGTCGGTGCAGCCGCTGATCCGCATGGTGTCCCGGATCCACGTGGTGGAGGAGGCCCGACACGTCCGCTTCGCCCGCGACGAGCTGGCCCGCCAGGTCGAGGCCGCCGGGCCGGTCGCGCTCGCCTACGCGCGCCTGGTGATCGGCCGGGCCGCGCACTCGATCAGCCGGCGGCTGGTCAACCCCCGGGCGTACGCGGCGGTCGGCGTCGACCCGGCGGTCGGCCTGGCCGCGGCCCGGAGCAACCCGCACTGGCGGGCCACCCTGCGCTGGTCCGCCCAGCGGATCGCCGAACACCTGGACGGCCTCGGGCTGATCGCCGGCCCGGGCCGCGCGCTGTGGCGACGCTCCGGCCTGATCGCGCCCTGAGCGGGGGCGGGCCGGCGGCGACCCGAAGGGGGGAGGGTCGCCGCCGGCCGCCCGGTCAGGAGGTGGGGAAGGTGTCGGGGGTGCGGATCCGGTCCCGCATGTACGCGCCGGACTCGGTGAGCACCGACGGGCCGGTGAAGGTGCCCGCCGCGCAGGTGCCCGGACGCAGCGCCGCGCTGCCCTCGGCGGCGTCGGAGAACGTCCAGTTGGCGTAGCTGATCTTCAGCCGGTCGAGCAGGTCGAGCCAGGCGTTGCTGCTGGCCACGTCGACCGCGCCGTCACCGGTGTAGGTCACCGTGCCGAACTCGGTGACGAACAGCGGCAGCCGGGAGGCGGCCCGCTGCACCTCGTTGCGGTAGTTGTCCTTGTGCGACGCGGCGTAGAAGTGGAACGTGTACATGATGTTGTCCGCCCGGACCGGGTTGTTGACGATCTCGTCGGAGTTGCCGCCCTCGGAGACGCCCAGCGACGACCAGCCCCGGGTGCCGACGATGACCACCGCGTCCGGGTCGGCCGCCCGGATCACCGGGATGACCTGCTCGGCGTAGGAGCGGATGGTCGACCAGCTCACCCCGTTGGGCTCGTTGGTGATCTCGTAGATGACGTTCTTCTTGGCGGCGTTGCGCGACGCCACGTTGGCGAAGAACGTCTTGGCCCGCTCCAGGTTGTACATCGGGTCGCCGGGGGTCAGCGTGTGGAAGTCGATCAGCGCGTACATGCCCCGGGCCTCGGCCTTGTCGACGAGCGTGTTCACCTGGTTGGTGAAGGCCGTCGGGTTGGTCTCGTAGCCCTTCTCCTGCACGTACATCGAGATGCGCAGCAGGTCGGCCCGCCAGTCGTCGGCCAGCGCGGTGAGCGAGGTGTCGGTGTAGCAGTTGGCGAACCACTGCAACCCGTGGGTGCTCATGCCGCGGAGCTGGATCGGGCGGCCGTACTGGTTGCAGAGGTTGACCCCGCAGACCCGTAGCTGCCCGTTGATCGCCACCGGCGTGGTGCCGGTCGGCGGCGGGGTCGTCGGGGGTGGGGTGGTGGGCGGGGAGTGGTCGGCGGGGGCGTGCTCGGCGGCGGGGTGCCGGTGCCGCCGGTGCAGACCGTGCCGTTGAGCGTGAACGAGGTGGGGTTCGGGTTCGACCCGGTCCACGACCCGTTAAAGCCGACGGTGGTGCTGGCGCCGGTGCCGAGCGACCCGTTGTAGTCCAGGCTGCGGCCGGTCACCGCGGATCCGCTCTGCTGCCAGGTGGCCGACCAGCCCTGCACCACGCGCTGGCCGCCGTCGGGGAAGGTGAAGCCCAGCGTCCAGTTGCTCATCGGATCGCCGAGGTTCTTGATCGTCAGGTTGGCGGTGAAGCCGCCCTGCCAGGAGTTGGTGGTGTAGGTGACGGCGCAGCCGGTCGCCGCCATCGCGTTCGTGGCCGGCAGGACGGCGGTCGCCGCCAGGGCGAGAGCGCCGACCGCGCCGCCGACGAGCAGGTGCCGCCGGGACGGACGGGGGATCGAGAACATGCGGGAAGGTCCCATCTGGTGGGGGGTGTTCGGACGGTGCCCGTCGTGAACCTGCCCGGAAAGCCCGACGTGGCGCCCTGGGGAGCGCTCCCACGCAGAGGGTAGAGGTGGACGCCGATGCGTGCAACCGCCGTCGGCGAGGTCAGCGCCGGGAGCGGCGACCGCCGTAGAGCCGCAGCGCGTTGCACACGTCGAACACGCCCGGCACGTCCCAGGCCAGCTCGGCGGCGACCCGCCGGGTCTCCGGGTCGGCGACCAGCCCGGCCAGGATCACCACCCGGTTCTGCACGGTCACCGTGATCTGCTGCCGCCGGGTGGTCCAGTCGGCGCTCAGCCGCTGGGCGACCAGTGACGAGAGCCGCACGTCCGGGTCGTCGGGCTCCGGCCCGCCGGTGAACGGGAACTCGGGGTACGGCCAGGGCATCATCACTGCGGAGGCTCCTTCTTCTTCGATCATGACCGCCCGCCGGGCGCGGCGCCCGACGTCGGGGCGCGGTCGTCGACGACGCCGAAGACGCCGTCGAGCCGCATGGTGTGCAGCACCGTGAGCACGAACCGCGACGGCGCCACCAGGCAGAGCTGCCGGCCGTCGCGCCGTGCCTCCTGGTGCGCGCGGACCAGCAGGCCGAGGCCGGCGGAGTCGATCACCTCCAGGTCGGCGAGGTCGACCAGCACCCGGTCACCCCGGACAAACCGGTCGGCCAGCGCCCGTCGTACCCCCTCGGCGGAGGCCTCCTCGGGCGCGGCCCGCGGGCCCCCGACCTGCTCCAGGTCGTCCATGCCCAGGCCGTCGTCGGCGACCGCCGCGCGGACGCTGCACCGGGGGCAGTGGTGCGGCCCGGAGGCGAACGGCGAGCCGACCCAGTCGTGCTCGAACACCAGTGTCCACACCACCTCGGCGTCCGGCAGCGTGGTGCCGGGGCCGGTGACGGTATCGCCGCAGCCGTCGCAGATGAGCATCATCAGGTGTTCCGCCGGTACGACCGTCACACCTCCTCCTTCCGCCGGGCGCCCCGGTCGCGGGGCGTCCGAGGTCCCGCCGTCGACCGCCCGGCGGCGAGCACCGCCAGGATGACCGCCACCGCGGCGAAGCCCGACTGCACCAGCAGCGGCAGCAGCGGTGAGCGCGCCGGCCGGTGGTCGACCAGCCCGGTCACGATCGCGCCGAGCAGGGCGGCGGCCACCCCGAGCGCGAGGGTCAGCCAGACCGGCGCGGCCGTGCGCCCCGGGATCACCAGGCGGCCCACCCCGCCGACCGCGAGCCCGACGACGAGCGCCCCGACGAGCGTGCCGATGGTCACCACGCCTCCTCAGCGCCGGTCGGACGTGACCCGGGCCCGGCCGCGCGCGGCCGGGCGGGGCGAGTCGACGATGGGTACGGTCGCGCCGACCCCGGCGGTGGCCAGGATGCGCCGGATCCGGGGATGGGGGTTGCTGAGCACGAGAGCCCCGTCACGCCGGCTCAGCCGACGGTGCACGTCCAGCAGCAGGGCGATGGCGGCGGCGTCCACGTGGCGACACTCGGCGAGGTCGATCGTCACCTCCCGGGGCCCCAGCGCGAGGATCTGGTCGAGAACGTGCGCGACCTCGGGCAACCCGGCGAGGTCCAGCTCGTCGGTGATCTCCACCCGCACGTGCGGCACGGTGGGGTCCGGCGGGGAGGACGGCAGGGTGCTGGTCATCGGGTCGCTTCCGTGAGAGGGCCAGGGCGCTTCCCACTCTCGGCGGCGACCGTGGAGGTCCCCGGACGGTTGGATGACGGTTCGATGACAAAAACCGTGAGCGGCCGACGCGATTGGGCGACCCGTGCTGGGCCGGTCATGATGCCCATATGACGGCCGTACTGGTGATCGAGGACGACGACCGCATCCGGCTCGCGCTACAGCTCGCCCTGGAGGAGGAGGGCTACGACGCCGACGGGGCGGCGACCGCGGAGGAGGGGCTGCGCCGGCAGCGGGAGAACCCGGCCGACTACGTGCTGGTCGACCTGATGCTGCCCGGGATGAACGGTTTCGACTGCATCCGCCAGCTCCGCCGCGACGACGACGTCCCGGTCGTGGTGATCAGCGCCCGCGACGACACCCACGACATCGTCGCCGCGCTGGAGGCCGGCGCCGACGACTACGTGGTCAAGCCGGTCGCGATCAAGGAGCTGTCCGCCCGGCTGCGGGCCCTGCGCCGACGGGTCCGCACCGTAGCCGGCCCCGCGCCCGCCCAGTTCTTCGGCGACCTGGAGATCAGCGCCGAGGCCGGCGAGGTCCGCCGCTCGGGCGAACCGGTGCCGGTGACCCGCACCGAGTTCCGCCTGCTCTGCGAGCTGGCCGAGCACGCCGGCCGGGTGCTGTCCCGCCAGCAGTTGCTGAGCCGGGTGTGGGGCTACGAGACCGGCGACGAGCGGCTGGTCGACGTGCACGTGGGGCGGCTGCGTCAGAAGATCGAGTCGGACCCGGCCAACCCCCGTCACCTGGTCACCCTGCGTGGCCTCGGTTACAAGCTGCAACGATGAGCCGACCGGGACTACGGGCCAGGGTCACCGCCGCGTTCGCCGTCGGGGCGCTCCTGCTGGCCGCGCTGATGGCCCTCTTCTCGTACGACCTGACCCGCCGCTCGCTGCTCGACGAGCGTGAGCGCGCCGCGGTCCGGGCCGCCTACTACGACGCCGCCGTGGTCCGTTCCGGCCTGGACACCGGCACCCCGGACGTGGTGGCCGTGCTGCGCTCGCTGGACACCGGCAGCGCCCGGCGTCCGCTGCTGCACCTGCGCACCGGCTGGTACGCCCGCACCGCCGACGTGGGCGCCAGCTCGGTGCCGGTGGAGCTGCAGCGGGTGGTGGCCGAGGGGCAGCCCGCCGTGCAGCGGATCCGCCTCGACGGGCAGCCGACGCTGCTGGTCGGCGTGCCGCTCCCGGGTGAGCTGGGCTACTACGAGCTGACCTCGCTGCGCGAGGTGGAGGACACGTTCCAGGTGGTCGGGCTGGCGCTCACCGCGGTCGCGATCATGGTGGCCGGCGCCGGCGCGGCGCTGGGCTGGTACGCCACCCGTAACAGCCTCCGGCCGCTCACCGCGGTGGCCGACGCCGCCGAGCGGATCGCGGCCGGCGACTTCGCGACCCGGCTCGACCCGACCACCGACCCCGACCTGACCCGGCTGTCCACCTCGTTCAACGAGATGGTGGACAAGCTGGTGCAGCGGATCGACCGGGACCGCCGCTTCGCCGCCGACGTCAGCCACGAGCTGCGCTCCCCGCTGCAGACGCTTGCGGCGGCCGCCAGCGTGCTGAACCGCCGCAAGGAGCACCAGGACGAGCGCACCGCCACCGCGGCGGGCCTGGTCGCCGACGAGGTGGCCCGCTTCCAGCGCCTGGTCGACGACCTGATCCAGCTCGCCCGCACCGAGCAGCCCGCGCACCGCGAGACGGTGGACGTGGCCGAGCTGGCGCGGGCCGCCTGCCGGGAGCGGTCACTGCCGGAGAGCCTGGTGCGGGTCGGCGACGGGGTCCCGCACGAGTGGTGGGTCGACCGGCGTCGGTTGGCCCAGATCCTGCTGAACCTGCTGGAGAACGCGGAGCGCTACGGCGGCGGCCCGGTCGCCGTCCGCCTCGACGTGGTGGACGGTGCGGGTGTGCTGGCGGTCGACGACGAGGGGCCGGGCGTGCCGGCGGCGGACCGGGAGGCGATCTTCGATCGGTTCGTCCGGGGCCGGGCGGCGCACGCCCGGGCCGGCACCGACGGCACCGGCCTGGGGCTCGCCCTGGTGGCCCAGCACGCGGCGGCGCACGGCGGCACGGCCGCCGTGCGGGACCGCAACCCGGGCGCGCGCTTCCGGGTCGAACTGCCGGGGGCGCTGCGGTGACGGCGCGGCGGCTGCTCCCGGCGTTGCTCGCGGCCGTCCTGCTGGCCGGGTGCGGCGTCCCGGTCGACGACGAGCCACGGTTGGTGCGGGAGCCGCCCGGCCGGTTCCCGACGCCGGCGGGCACCTCGACCGCCGACCCGGACGGGCGGGTGGGTGAGCCGTTCTGCTTCGTCCGGGACGAGGGGCTGGCGGTGGTCAACCGCCGGGTCGACGGCCTGCCGGGGGTGGACGCCCACCTGCAGCACCTGCTGGCCGGGCCGGACAGCGCGGAGCGGCGCAGCGGGCTGGCCACCGCGCTGCCGGGCACCGTGGTGGTGGCCGGGGCGACGCTGACCGGCGGCGTCGCCACCGTCGACGTGCGGCAGGCCGGGCAGGAGGCCGGCCGTAACGACGAGGTGCTCGCCTTCGGCCAGATCGTGTGCAGCCTCACCCAGCGGCCGGACGTGGACAGCGTGGCGTTCCGGCGCGACGGGCAGCCGTTGGAGGTGCCGCGCGCGGACGGCAGCGTCTCGGCGCTGCCGCTCACCGCCGCCGACTATCGGCCGTTGATGCCCCGCTGACCGCCATCTCCGGTCTGTCCCGGTGCTATGTCCGGATAAGAGGTTAAACATCCATCGGCCGTTCGGTTGATTTGACGGTGAACTTTGGTCTAGTGTGGCTGGCACGACCGGTGTGGGAGTCCACCCCGTTCTCCGAGGACAGGAAGGGCAGCATGACCACGATGACCATGGCACCGTCCGTCACCGAGGTGCACCGCGCGCCGCAGACCGGTGCGGAGAACCGTGCCGGCGAGCTGATCGCGGCGCTCGCCGAACTGCCGGCGGACCACCCGCGGCGGGCCGCCCTGCGTAACCAGGTCATCGAGGCGTGGCTGCCGCTGGCCAACCACCTGGCCGCCCGCTACAGCGGTCGCGGCGAGCCGGCCGGCGACCTCGCGCAGACCGCGGCGCTGGGCCTCATCAAGGCGGTGGACCGGTTCGACGCCTCGCGCGGCGTCGACTTCGCCGGCTTCGCCATCCCGACCATCCTCGGCGAGATCAAGCGCCACTTCCGCGACCGCACCTGGAACATCCGGGTGCCGCGTCGCCTCCAGGAGCTGCGGCTGCGCATCTCCGAGGCGAACAGTTCGCTGACCCAGACGCTCAACCGGGCGCCCACCGTCGCCGACATCGCCGCCCACCTCGACGTCACCGAGGAAGAGGTGCTGGAGGGCCTGGAGGGTGCCCGCGCCTACAACGCGGTCTCGCTCTCCACCCCGATCGGCGACGGCGACAGCGCCACCGAGCTGGGCGACACGCTCGGCACCGAGGACAACGAGTACGAGCTGGCCGACCTGCGCGCCTCGCTGGGCCCGGCGCTGGCCACGCTCGACGAGCGGGAGCAGAAGATCCTCACGCTCCGCTTCTACGGCAACCTGACCCAGAGCGAGATCGCCACCCGGGTCGGCGTCTCCCAGATGCACGTGTCGCGGCTGCTCGCCCGCGCGCTCACCAAGCTCCGCGGCCAGCTCACCGAGGCCTGAGAAGTAAGGAAGGGCCCCCGCTTAACGCCTCCGGTATAGGCGGGGCCCCTTTCTAACACCCCTGCTCGCACCGCGACCGCCACCGGCTCCGCCGGTGGCGGTCGCGTCATGCGGTCACCAGGTGGACGGCGGGGGTGGCGGCACCACCGGCGGACGGTCGTCGCAGGTGATGGTGTTGGGCAACAGCCACGGGGCCAGCCAGCCGCCGTCGTTGCCGCCGAGGTCGGTCAGCCGGAACTCCGACCCGGCCGGGGTGAAGTGGAACGAACCGCAGTTGTTGACCCCGACCGCGCCCACGTTGCGCGCGTCGACGTCGGCGAAGCTCGCCCCGCCGGCGGTCCGGGCGCTGACCACCGACGTGCCGGTCCCGTCCACCCGGACGTCGCGGAAGGCGACACCGTCGATGCGGACGCTGTCCTTCACCGGCCAGTCACTGACCAGCATGATCGCGTTGTAGGTGCTGTCCAGGTAGGCGTCACCGACCACCTGGATGTCGGCGTCGATGCTGCGGTCCAGGGCGTAGAACCAGATCGCGCCGAGGCCGATGTTCCAGTTCAGGTCGTACGTGCCGGCCCGGACCGTGGTGTTGCCGGTGACCCGGATCCGGCCGGCGAACGGCTCCGCGCCGAAGCGGGCGCCCAGGTGGATGGCGCTGCCCTCGCGGACCGGATCGGCGATCAGGTTGTGTGCGACGGTCAGCCCGGCGCCGCCGTAGAGCGCGATGCCGTTGGCCAGCACCGGTGACTGCACGGTGTTGTACGCGAACGTGTTGGACGCGTTCGCGGTGCCCTCCGACCACATGGCCAGCGCGTCGTCGCCGCTGTTGCGCACCACCGTGTCGGTGACCGAGGAGTGCGTGACGCCGGTGTGGAAGTTGAGCCCGTCGGCGATCTGGTCGGCGATCACCGTGTCGGTGACGCGCAACCCGGTCATCGGGCCGTCGAACCACATGCCGACCTTCGTGTGGTGCAGGTAGAGGCCGTCGATCGTGCTGTGGCTGAGCGCGCCGCCGACGCCGTTGACCTGGTCGGTGTCGATCCGTTCGCGGACGTCACCCTCGATCGCGAAGCCGGAGAGGTGCACGTCGCGGCTGCCGCCGTCGGCGGCGTCACGGCCGTAGAAGCCGACGCCGGTGTGCCGGGAGCCGTCGGGCGCGGGCGGGTCCAGGGCCACCTCGCGTCCCTTCACCACGGTGTACCAGCTACCGGCGCCGGCGATGGTCACGTCGTCCACGACGATGTGCCGGTTGACCTGGTAGGTGCCCGGCGGCAGGTAGAGCGGGCGGTGCGCCCGCCGGGCGTGGGCCACGGCCCGGTCGAACGCGTCGGCGGACTCCCGCCGGCCGGTCGGGTCGGCGCCGAAGGCGAGCACGTTCACCGCGCGGGGGATCGTCCGGGGCGGTGCGACCAGGTGCGTGTCCAGCAGGTCGATCACGGTCCAGGCGGCGGCCGTGCCGGTGGGCGCGGTCAGCCGGACCACCTCGCCGGCCCGGTGGGTCCGGCCGAGCAGCATCCGCTGTTCGTCGTAGAAGTGGTGCGGCCGGAACGGCTTGCCGATGACCGGTGCGGGCGTGGTGGCCGCCGGCACGCAGGAGCACTCGGTGATCCACCAGTCCGGGTGCAGCAGGTCGGCGTCGGGGTCGTTGGTGAACGGGTACTGGTTGTAGAGCCAGGCGTACTGCGAGGTGAGCGTCATGGTGCGCGCGGGCGCGCGGCCGACGGCCACCCGCAGCGGCGCGGTGATGCCGCCGCCGCCCGGCGCGTCCGGGATGCTGTAGCGCACGGTGAGCGCGTTGGTGGCGCGGGGCAGCGTGAACTCGACGTGCTGCCCGGGGAGCAGGCGCACGGCGCGCCGCCCGGACGCCTCGCCGGCCAGGGTGTAGGCCGAGCGGTCGGGGCCGATGACGGTGCCGGTGGTCCGGGCGTGCTCGGCCTCCTGCTCCAGGTAGTCGACCCGGGCGCCACGCCCGGCGACCAGCGCCGGGTCGAGCGCGGCCCGGGTCGTCACGACGGCGGGGCCGCCCGGCGCGGGCGATGCCGCGGCGGCGCCGGGCGGGACGACCAGGGCGGCGGCCGTGGCCACGGCGGCGAGGAGTTTCGGTACGGACGGACGGCCCGCCGGGCCGGGAACGCTCCGCTGCATCGGAGCACCCACTTTCTCGGGGGAGTGGACGGTGGCGGCCATGTTATTCCTGAACTCTGTCGTCATTCAAGCATCAATATGCCCAGATCTTTCGAGCAGCAGACGCGTCGGCATGACCGAAACCGGACCGAGCCGCTGTTCATTTCTTGCAAGAATCTGACGTACGATTGCCGCCGTGACGAAGCGCTTGACCGAGGTGGCCCGCAAGGCGGGCGTCAGCGAGGCGACCGTGAGCCGAGTGCTCAACGGCCGGGGCGGGGTGTCCGAGGCGACCCGCACGGCGGTGCTGACGGCGCTCGACGTGCTCGGCTACGAGCGCCCGACGAAGCTGCGCGGGGAGCGGGCCCGGCTGGTCGGCCTGGTGTTGCCGGAGCTGCAGAACCCGATCTTCCCGGCGCTGGCCGAGGTGGTCACCGGCTCCCTCGCCCAACGGGGCTTCACCCCGGCGCTCTGCGCCCGCACCATCGGCGGCGTGCCCGAGTCCGGTTACGTGGAGATGCTGCTCGACCACCAGGTCAGCGGCGTCATCTTCGCCGGCGGCTCGTACGCGCTGGCCGACGCGTCGCACGAGCACTACCGGCGGCTGACCGACCGGGGCCTGCCCGTCGTGCTGGTCAACGCCGGCGTCGAGGAGCTGGGCTTCCCGCGGGTGTCCACCGACGACGCGGTCGCGGTCGAGCAGGCGTACGGGCACCTGCGCTCGCTCGGGCACGAGACGATCGGCATGGTGCTCGGCCCGGAGGACCACGTGCCGTCGCGACGCAAGCTGGACGCCATGGTCCGGGCCGCCGACTGGGGCGAGGACCGCGGCTACGTCGAGCGCTCCAGCTTCTCCATGGAGGGCGCCCGGGTGGCCGCGACGAAGCTGCTCGAACGCGGCGTGACCGGCATCGTCTGCGCCAGCGACGTGCTGGCGCTGGGCACCATCCGGGCCGCCCGGCGGCTCGGTCGCGCGGTCCCGGCCGACGTGTCGGTGGTGGGCTTCGACGACTCGGCGTTCATGACCTGCACCGACCCGCCGCTGACCACGGTACGGCAGCCGATCGAGACGATGGGCCAGGCCGCGGTCGACCTGCTGGTCACCCAGATCGAGGGGGCCGGCGTACTGCACGACGAGCTGCTCTTCGAACCCGAGCTGGTGGTACGCGGCTCCACCGCCCCCGCACCCCGTACCTGATCCCGCGCGCCACCCGGCCGTCGACCGCTCCCGCGGTCGACGGCCTTTTCGTGCGCTCGGTGGCGACCGTCGCGATCAGCCGTTGCAAAGTCGTGTTCTTTCGTCATCAGGTCGAAACCTTGCTGTGAAGAGTCGGCGTCGCTACATTGACTCCACCCACCAGCGGTTCCCGCACCTCAGTGAAATCCATCGATATACCCGTTCCCGAAGGGATGGACAGATGTCCGTACCGCAGTATCGGAAGGTCGCGGCCGCGGCGCTCGCGGCCGGCCTCGGGCTCAGCCTCGCGGCGTGTTCCACCAAGAGCGACGACTCCGCCGACGCAGGCGGCAAGGTCACCATCACGGTCGACTGCCAGCCGGTCGGCGCGCAGAAGGAACTGCTGAAGAACTGGAACGACGACGTCGCCGAGTTCCAGCGGCAGAACCCGAACATCGTGGTCAAGAGCGTCAGCGTCGGCGAGCAGTGCAACAACCCGCCGGACTTCACCGCCCGCCTCGCCGGCGGCACCGTCACCGACGTCTTCTACGGCTACATGACCGACCTCCAGCAGGTGCTGGACTCCGGTCAGGCGATGGACATCACCGACCACGTCGGCAAGGACAGCGTCCCCACCTGGGACAGCGTCGACCCGGCGCTCAAGGAGGTCTTCACCGACGGCGGCAAGCTCTACGGCGTACCGGTGAAGAACTACTCGATGGGCCTGATCTACAACAAGGCGCTGTTCCAGCGCGCCGGGCTCGACGCGGCCAACCCGCCGAAGACGTGGGCCGAGGTGCGGACCGCGGCGAAGAAGATCTCCGCGCTCGGCGGCGGCGTCGCCGGCTACTCCGAGTACAGCGCCGGCAACACCGGCGGCTGGCACTTCACCTCACTGCTCTACTCGCAGGGCGGCCAGGTGCTCAGCGCCGACGGCAAGAAGGCCGACTTCAACAACCCGATGGGCAAGCAGGTCCTGCAGAACCTCAAGGACATGCGCTACGGCGACAACAGCATGGGCAGCCGCCAGCTCCTGCAGTGGGGTGACCTGCTGACCAACGCCGGCGCCGGCAAGGTCGGCATGTTCATCGGCGCGCCCGACGCCACCCAGGCGATCGTCAGCCAGTTCCAGGGCAAGTACCAGGACTGGGCGATGGGCCCGCTGCCCGGCCAGGACGGGCCGGCCAAGGCGACGCTCGGCGGCGGCGAGGGCTACTTCTTCAAGAAGGGTCTGTCGCCCGAGCAGGTCAAGGCCGGTCTCAAGTGGATCGCCTACCAGAAGCTCACCCCCGGCAAGGGCCAGTTCGACTACGTCCGGGCCAAGCCGCAGAACTACCCGGTGGGCCTGCCCCAGCCGCTGCTGTTCACCAACGGCAGCGACGCGCAGAAGCAGGAGCTGGACCTGCGCAAGGCCAACGCCAACGTGGACACCACCAACTTCACGGCCTTCGAGGCCAACCCGGTGCCGATCAAGGGTGAGCCGCGCAACGCCCAGGCCATCTACGCGGTGCTCGACGCCGCGATGTCCGGGGTGTTGACGAACCCGAACGCGAACGTCGACGCCCTGCTCAAGACCGCCGAGGACAAGGTCAACCAGCTCCTGGCCGCCGGAAGCTGACCCGACCGGGTGGGGGCCGGCCCCGACCGGCCCCCACCCCCTACCGCAGGAGTCGCCTTGGCGCTCACCACCGCCCCGGGTGCCACCCGCCGGCCCGGCCGTCCCGCACCGCCGCCGCGGCAGATCGCCGCGCGTCGGGCCGGGCTCGGCCGGAAGGTACGGGACAACCTCACCGGGCACACGTTCCTCATCGGCGCGGTCGCGTGCTTCGCCGTCTTCTCCTGGTATCCGATGGTCCGCGGCGTGGTGATGAGCTTCCAGCGCACCCGGCGCGGCGAGACCACCTGGGTCGGCTGGGACAACTACGCCCGGATCGTCGCCGACCCGAGCTTCTGGACGGCCTGGAAGAACACGTTCGTCTTCACCGGGCTGGCGCTCGTGCTCGGCTACGCCGTGCCGTTCTTCGTGGCGATCCTGCTCAACGAGCTGCGCCACGCCAAGGGCTACCTGCGGGTGCTGGTCTACCTGCCGGTGATGCTGCCGCCGGCGTCCGCGCTGTTCCTGTTCAAGTTCTACGCGTACGACCCGAGTGAGGCGGGACTGTTCAACGCGGTGCTCACCGCGCTGGGTCTGCCCACGTCGGAGTGGATGCAGTCGCCGACCATGACGATGCCGGCCATGGTGCTGGCGTCGACCTGGATGAACATGGGCGGCGCCGTGCTGATCTACCTGGCCGCCCTGCAGAACATCCCCGGCGAGCTGTACGAGGCCGCCGAGATCGACGGCGCGGGCGTGTGGCGGCGGATCGTGCACGTGACGATCCCGCAGACCCGGCTGATCCTGGCGCTGCTGGCGATGCTCCAGATCGTGGCCACCATGCAGGTGTTCACCGAGCCGCTGATCCTCGCCAACGGCGCCGGCACGCAGGACTCGGCGACCTCGGTGGCGTATCTGATCTACCAGCACGGGTTCTTCCAGAACGACCTCAACGGCGCCGCCGCGCTCGGCGTGATCATGCTGGTGGTGCTGGCCGGGTTCTCCGCCGTCTACGTGCGACTGACCGCGAGGCAGGACTAGGACATGGCCGTCGACTCCACCACCCGTACCCTCATCTCTCCGGCCCAACTGCGGCGCGGACGTGGCCGGGTCCTCTACTGGGCCGTGCTCGCCGTCGTGGTGGCGGCGTTCACGCTGGTCTTCCTCGGCCCGCTCTACTGGATGGTCACCGGCGCGCTCAAGAGCGGCCAGGAGATCGCGCAGACACCGCCGTCGCTGTTCCCGCGTGATCCGCAGCCGCAGAACTACGTCGACGCCTGGAACAACCTCGCCCTGGCGAAGCTGCTGTTCAACACGTTCTACTACGCGATGGGCGCGGTGCTGTTCCAGTTGGTGTTCGACACCGCCGCCGCGTACGCGTTGTCGAAGCTGCGCCCGGTGCTCGGCGGGCTGATCCTCGGCATGATGCTGGCGACGCTGATGATCCCGGCGATGGTGCTGATCGTCCCGCAGTACGTGACCGTGCTCGACCTGCCGATCGTGCACGTCAACCTGCTCGACTCGCCGTTCGCGATCTGGCTGCCGCTGGTCGCCAACGCGTTCAACATCTTCCTGCTCAAGCGCTTCTTCGACTCGATCCCCGAGGACCTGATGTCGGCCGCGGTGATGGACGGCGCCTCGCCGCTGCGCACCCTCTGGTCGATCGTCCTGCCGATGTCCCGCCCGATCCTCGGCGTGGTGGCGATCTTCGCGGTGACCGCGGTCTGGAAGGACTTCCTCTGGCCGAAGCTGGTCATGCCGTCACCGGAGACGCGCACGGTCAGCGTCGGCATCTACACCTTCGCCGGCGGCACCCCGATGAACGTGGTGATCGCCGCCTCGGTCATCGCCGCGGTCCCCACCGTCGTGCTGTTCCTGATCTTCCAACGGAACATCATGTCCGGCCTGACCACCGGCGGCCTCAAGGGCTGACCGGCTGCCGCCGCCCGCCGCATCAGAACCGACCCGCAGAAAGCAGGTGCCCGTGTCCATCGTCGACAGCAGCCCGTGGTGGCGCTCAGCGGTGATCTACCAGGTCTACCCGCGCAGCTTCGCCGACGGCAACGGCGACGGGATCGGCGACGTCGCCGGCATCCGGTCCCGCCTCGACCACCTCGCCGCGCTCGGCGTCGACGCGATCTGGTTCAGCCCCTGGTACCCGTCGCCGATGGCCGACGCCGGCTACGACGTGTCCGACTACCGCGACATCGACCCGGTCTTCGGCACGCTCGGCGAGGTCGAGGCGCTGATCACCGAGGCGCACGCGTCCGGCATCCGGACCATCGTCGACGTGGTGCCCAACCACTGCTCGGACGCGCACCCGTGGTTCCGGGCGGCGCTGGCCGGCGGCCCGGACGCGCCGGAGCGGGAGCTGTTCTGGTTCCGCGCCGGGCGTGGCCCGGGCGGCGACCTCCCGCCCACCGACTGGACCGGCGAGTTCGGCGGCCCCACCTGGACCCGCACCACCGACCCGGACGGCACCCCCGGCGACTGGTACCTGCACCTGTTCGCCCCGCAGCAGCCCGACTTCAACTGGGACCACCCCCGGGTGCGCGCGGAGTTCGAGGACGTCCTGCGGTTCTGGTTCGACCGGGGCGTGGACGGCATCCGCATCGACTCGGCCGGCCTGCTGGTCAAGGACGGCACGCTGCCCGAGGTCCACCCGGACCGCCCGCACCCGTTCCGCGACCAGGACGGCGTGCACGACGTCTACCGCGCCTGGCGGCGGATCGCCGACAGCTACCCGGGGGAGCGGGCGCTGGTCGGCGAGGTGTGGCTACCGGACCGGCAGCGCTTCGCGAACTACCTGCGGCCGGACGAGCTGCACACCGCGTTCAACTTCGACTTCCTCGGCTGCGCCTGGGACGCCACGGCGCTGCGGGAGAGCATCGACGGCACGCTCGCCGCGCACGCCCCGGTCGGCGCGCCGGCCACCTGGGTGCTGTCCAACCACGACGTCACCCGGCACGTCACCCGCTACGGCCGGGCCGACACCCGGTTCAGCTTCGCGGCCAAGCGTGAGGGCACCCCCACCGACCTGGAGTTGGGCACCCGCCGGGCCCGGGCCGCCGCGCTGCTCTGCCTGGCGCTGCCCGGCGCCGCCTACGTCTACCAGGGCGAGGAACTGGGGCTGTGGGAGGTCGAGGACATCCCGTACGCGCTGCGCCAGGACCCGATGTGGGAACGCTCCGGGCGGGTCGACCCGGGCCGCGACGGCTGCCGGGTGCCGCTGCCCTGGCAGGGCGACGACCCGCCGTTCGGGTTCAGTCCCGAGGGCGCATCCGCCGCGCCGTGGCTGCCGCAGCCGGCGGACTGGAAGGACCGCACGGTTCGCGTCCAGACCGGCGACCCGCACTCGATGCTGGAGCTGTACCGGGCCGCGCTGGCGTGCCGCCGGACCGAGCCGGCGCTCGGTGACGGCGCGCTGACCTGGCTGCCCGCCCCCGGCCGGGTGCTCGCGTTCGCCCGCGAACCCGGGTTCACCTGCCTGGTCAACCTCGGCGACGAGGCGGTGCCGCTGCCCGCGCACGAGAGCCTGCTGCTGGCCAGCGGGCCACTCGACGACGACCGGTTGCCTCCGGACACCGCGGTCTGGCTGCGTACCGGATCGCGCTGAACCGCGGCGACGCCGGCGGCTCCGTCCCGCCGCCGGCGTCACCGCGCCGCACCAACGACCGGCGGCCCGTCCCGGCCGCCGCCGGAACACCTGGGGAGGAAAGGAGACAGGAGCACCGCCACGAACGGGGGACCTGGCCACCGACGAAAGGGAGCACACCCCGCATGGCCGAGCACCGCACCCCGCACCGCCACCGCCGTACCGGACTGGCGGCCCTGGCCGCCGCCGCGCTCGCCGCCTCGACACTGACCGTCGTGGCGTTGACCTCCACCGCCACCCCGGCGCACGCCGCCGGGCTGTCCCCCTTCGACATCGCCGGCCGCGGCGCCACCGTCCCGTTCCGGGAGCAGGAGGCGGAGCAGGTCGCGCACACCGGCACGAAGATCGGCCCGGACCGGCGCTACGGCACGCTGCCGTCGGAGGCGTCCGGCCGGGAGGCGGTCACCCTCGACGCGGTCGGGGAGTACGTCGAGTTCACGCTCGCCGCTCCCGCGAACGCGGTCACGTTCCGCTACAGCCTGCCGGACAACGCCGCCGGCACCGGCCGGGACGCCAGCATCGACCTGCGCGCGAACGGCACCCTGGTCAAGGCCGTGCCGGTCACCTCCCGGTACGGCTGGTACTACGGCGGCTACCCGTTCAACAACAACCCGGGCGACACCAACCCGCACCACTTCTACGACGAGACCCGGGCGATGTTCGGCACCACCTACCCGGCCGGCACGAAGATCCGCCTCCAGGTCTCCTCGACCGCGCAGTCGCCCACGTTCACCATCGACCTGGCCGACTTCGAGCTGGTCGCCGCGCCGATCAGCAAGCCGTCCGGCGTGTTGGACGTGGTCACCGACTTCGGTGCGGACCCGACCGGCGCCAGCGACTCCACCGCGAAGTTCCAGGCCGCGGTGGACGCCGGCAAGGCGCAGGGGAAGGCGGTGTGGATCCCGTCCGGCACGTTCACGCTCTGGGACCACGTGGTGGTCGACGGCGTGACGCTGCGCGGCGCCGGGCCGTGGTACTCGGTGCTCGGCGGCCGGCACCCCACCGACCGCAAGCGGGCCGCCGGCATCTACGGCAAGTACGTCCCCGGCGGCGGCTACTCCGGGGAGATCCGCTCGCACGAGGCTGGCGGGCCCAGCCGCAACGTCACGCTGCGGGACTTCGCCATCATCGGCGACATCCGTGAGCGGATCGACGACGACCAGGTCAACGCGCTCGGCGGCGCGATGTCGAACTCGGTGGTGGACAACCTGTGGTTGCAGCACACCAAGGTCGGCGCCTGGATGGACGGGCCGATGGACAACTTCACCATCCGCAACAGCCGCATCCTCGACCAGACCGCCGACGGGGTGAACTTCCACTGGGGCGTCACCAACTCCACGGTGACGAACACGTTCGTCCGTAACACCGGCGACGACGCGCTGGCCATGTGGGCGCAGAGCGTGCCGAACGTCGGCAACTCGTTCACCCACAACACCATCGGCGTGACGATCCTGGCGAACCACCTGGTCACGTACGGCGGGCGGAACATCACCATCGCCGACAACGTGACCGCCGACTCGGTGACCAACGGCGGCGGCATCCACGTCGCGAACCGCTATCCCGGGGTGACCGGGCCGACGGCGGTGGCCGGCACCATCACGGTGGCCCGCAACACGCTGATCCGCAACGGCAACTCCGACTACAACTGGCAGTTCGGGGTGGGCGCGATCTGGTTCTCCGCGCTCAACGAGCCGATCCAGGGCGCGGCCATCAACGTCACCGACACCGACATCCTGGACAGCTCGTACGCGGCGCTGCACTGGATCGAGGGGCAGACCAGCGGCATCTCGTTCACCAATGTCCGCATCGACGGCGCGGGCACGTACGCGCTCCAGGTGCAGGCGCCCAGCCAGGTCAGCTTCACGAACGTGCGGGCCACCAACATCGCGCAGGCCAACCCGATGCACAACTGCGTGGGCAGCGGCTTCCAGATCACCCAGGGCACCGGCAACTCCGGCTGGTACACGGCCACCCCGTACTGCGGGCCGTGGCCGGAGCCGCAGTGGGGCAACGGCCCGTCCAGCCCGCCGTCCACAAGCGTGCCGCCGACCACCGCGCCGCCGACCACGGCCCCGCCGACCACCGCGCCGCCGACCACGCCGCCGCCGACCGGCGGGAACCTGGCCCTCGGCCGGCCGGCGACCGCGACGAGCGTCAACCAGACGTACGCGGCCGGCAACGCGGTCGACGGTAACGCGGGCAGCTACTGGGAGAGCGCCAACAACGCGTTCCCGCAGTCGGTGACCGTCGACCTCGGCGCGTCCCGCACGGTCGACCGGGTGGTGCTCAAGCTCCCGGCCGGCTGGGAACGCCGTACCGAGACGCTGTCCGTGCTCGGCTCCACCGACGGCTCCTCGTTCAGCACGCTCGCCTCGTCGGCGGGCCGGGTGTTCGACCCGGCGGCCGGCAACAGCGTCTCGATCGCGCTGCCGTCCGGCGCCCGCCGGTACGTCCGGGTCACCGTCACCGGCAACACCGGCTGGCCGGCGGCCCAGCTCTCCGAGCTGGAGGTGTACGGCGGCGGCACGACCACCCCGCCGCCCACCACCACCCCGCCGCCGTCGACCCCGCCGCCGACCACCGCGCCGCCGACCGGCAACCTGGCCGCCGGCCGGCCGGTCGCGGAGACCAGCCACGCCGACGTCTACGGCGCCGGCAACACGGTCGACGGCAACGCCAACACCTACTGGGAGAGCGCCAACAACGCGTTCCCGCAGTCGGTGACCGTCGACCTGGGCAGCGCCCGGCCGGTGGCCCGGGTGGTGCTCAAGCTGCCGCCGTCGGCGGCCTGGCAGAGCCGGACCCAGACGGTGGCCGTGCTCGGCTCCACCGACGGCTCGTCGTTCACCACGCTCAAGTCGGCGGCCGGTTACACGTTCGACCCGGCGTCCGGCAACAGCGTGTCGATCGCACTGCCCTCCGGTGACCGCCGCTTCGTGCGGCTGACGTTCACCGGCAACACCGGCTGGCCGGCCGGCCAGCTCTCCGAGTTCGAGGTCTACGCCTCCTGACCCGGCGCGGCGGGGACCCGCCCGGGTCCCCGCCGCACCACATCCCCCACCCCCGTCAACGCCTCTCCACGTCCCCCGGAAGAAGGTGTCCGTTCACCATGTCCAGACTCCGTACCAGAATGGTCGCGGTGCTCGCCGCGGTCGGCCTGGCCGTCACCGCGGCGCCGGCCCCACCGGCCCTGGCCGCCGGCGGCCCGAACCTCGCCGCCGGCCGGCCCGCCAGCGCCAGCAGCGTCAACGGCTCGTTCGTGGCCGCCAACCTCACCGACGGCAACCAGGGCAGCTACTGGGAGAGCAGCGGCGCGCTGCCCCAGTGGGCCCAGGTCGACCTCGGCACCAGCCGCGCCGTCGACCAGGTGGTGCTCAAGCTCCCCGCCGCCTGGGAGGCCCGCAACCAGACGCTGTCCGTGCAGGCCAGCGCCGACGGCAGCGGCTTCACCACGGTCGTCGCGTCCGCCGCCCGCTCGTTCAGCCCGGCCGCCGGTAACGCGGTGTCGCTCGGCTTCAGCGCCACCAACGCCCGCTACCTGCGCGTCGTCGTCACCGCGAACACCGGCTGGGCCGCCGCCCAGCTCGCCGAGCTGGAGGTCTACGGCACCGCCAGCTCCTCGACCAACCTGGCGCTCGGCAAGACGATGGCCGAGAGCGGCCACTCCGACGTGTACGGGGCCGGCAACGCCAACGACGGTAACGCGGGCACCTACTGGGAGAGCCCGAACAACGCGTTCCCGCAGTGGATCCAGGCCGACCTGGGCGCTGCCACCAGCCTCAACCGGCTGGTGCTGCGGCTGCCCGGCGGCTGGGGCGCACGCAACCAGACGCTGACCGTGCAGGGCAGCACCAACGGCTCCTCGTTCAGCACGCTCGTCGCGTCCGCGTCGTACGCGTTCGACCCGGCCGGCGGCAACACGGTCACCGTCACCGTGCCCACCGCGTCCACCCGCTACCTGCGGCTGCTGTTCACCGCGAACAGCGCCTGGCCCGCCGGGCAGCTCTCCGAGCTGGAGATCTACGGCCCGGCCACCGGCGACACCCAGGCGCCGAGCGCGCCGGGCAACCTGGCGTTCACCGAGCCGGCCACCGACCAGGTCCGGCTGACCTGGGCCGCGTCCACCGACAACGTCGGCGTCACCGGTTACGACATCTACGCCAACGGCGTGCTCCGCACCAGCGTCGGCGGCACCACGCTGACGTACACCGACACCCAGCCCGCCGGCAGCACCGTCGCCTACTACGTGCGGGCCCGCGACGCCGCCGGCAACGTGTCCGGCAACAGCAACACGGTCACCCGTACCGGCAACACCGGGGACACCACCGCGCCGACCGCGCCCGGCAACCTCGCCTGGACCCAGCCGGCGAGCGGCCAGATCCGGCTGACCTGGACCGCGTCCACCGACAACGTCGGCGTCACCGGCTACGAGGTGTGGGCCAACGGCACGCTGCGCACCACCGTCGGCGGCTCCACGCTGACGTACACCGACAGCCAGCCGGACAGCGCCACCGTCTCCTACCAGGTGCGCGCCCGCGACGCCGCCGGCAACGTGTCCGCCAACAGCAACACGGTCACCCGCACCGGCACCACCACCGGCGGCACCAACCTGGCCGTCGGCAAGCCGGCCACCGCGTCCTCGGTGGTGCACGTGTTCAACGCCGCCAACGCGGTCGACAACGACGTCACCACCTACTGGGAGGGCGCGCCCGGCGCGTACCCGAGCACGCTGACCGTGGCGCTGGGCGCGAACGCCAGCATCAGCGCGGTGGTGGTGAAGCTCAACCCGGACCCGGCGTGGGGCGCGCGCACCCAGACGTTCCAGGTGCTCGGGCGGGAGCAGTCCGCCTCCGGGTTCACCAGCCTGGTCGGCTCCGCGACGTACTCCTTCAACCCGACCACCAGCAACACGGTGACCGTCCCGGTCTCCGCGACCGCCGCGGACGTCCGGTTGCAGTTCACCGCGAACTCCGGCTCGTCCAACGGCCAGGTCGCGGAGTTCCAGGTCATCGGCGTGCCGGCGCCCAACCCGGACCTCACCGTCACCGCCGTCACCGCCTCGCCCACCGCACCGGTCGAGACCGACGCGATCACGCTGTCCGCCGCCGTGCGCAACGCCGGCACCGCGGCGTCCGCCGCCACGAACGTCAACCTCTACCTGGGTACGACGAAGGTCGGCACCGCCGCCGTCGGCGCGCTCGCGGCCGGCGCGTCGAGCACCGTCTCGGCGAGCATCGGCGTGCGCAACGCCGGCAGCTACCAGCTCACCGCCAAGGTCGACGAGTCGAACACGGTGATCGAGCAGAACGAGGCGAACAACTCCTACACCAGCCCGACCGCGTTGACGGTCAGCCCGGTGGCCAGCAGTGACCTGGTGGCCTCCGCGGTGACCTGGTCGCCGGGCACGCCGGCCGCCGGCGCCACGGTCAGCTTCGCGGTGACGCTGCGCAACCAGGGCACGGTCGCCTCGGCGAGCGGGTCGCACGGCATCACGCTCACCGTGCTCAACGACTCCGGTTCCGTGGTCCGCACGCTGACCGGCGCGTACTCCGGCACGATCGCCGCCGGGGCCACCGCCGGCCCGGTGTCGCTCGGCACCTGGACCGCCGCCAACGGCAAGTACACCGTCCGGGTGGTGCTCGCCGACGACGCCAACGAGCTGCCGGTGAAGCGGCAGAACAACACCAGCGACCGGCCGCTGTTCGTCGGTCGGGGCGCCAACCTGGGCTACGACGCGTACGAGGCCGAGGACGGCTCGGTCGGCGGCGGCGCGCAGGTGATCGGCCCGAACCGCACCATCGGCGACCTGGCCGGCGAGGCGTCCGGCCGGCGCGCGGTCACCCTCAACACCACCGGCGCGTACGTCGAGTGGACCACCAAGTCGGCCGCGAACGCCCTGGTCACCCGCTTCTCCATCCCGGACGCTCCGGGCGGCGGCGGGATCGACTCGACGCTCAACGTCTACGTCAACGGGGTGCTGCACAAGCCGATCAGCCTCACCTCGAAGCACATCTGGCTCTACGGCGCGGAGGCCGGACCCAGCGACTCGCCCAGCGCGGGCGCGCCCCGGCACCTCTACGACGAGGCGAACGTGCTGCTGAACTCCACCGTCCCGGCGGGCAGCCGGATCCGGCTCCAGAAGGATCCGGCGAACAGCACCACGTACGCGATCGACTTCGTCAACACCGAGCTGGTGTCGCCGCGGGCCAACCCGGACCCGACCCGGTACAAGGTGCCCACCGGCTTCAGTCACCAGGACGTGCAGAACGCGCTGGACGCGGTGCGGATGGACACCACCGGCACGCTTGTCGGCGTCTACCTTCCCGCCGGCACCTACGAGACCGCGCAGAAGCTCCAGGTGTACGGCAAGGCGGTGAAGGTCGTCGGCGCGGGTATGTGGTACACCCGCTTCCAGACCCCGACGAACCAGCAGAACACCGACGCCGGGTTCCGGGTCGAGTCCTCGGCCAGCGGGTCGACCTTCGCCCACCTGGCGTTCTTCGGCAACTACACCAACCGGATCGACGGTCCGGGCAAGGTGTGGGGCGAGCTGAAGGACGTCGACAACCTGACGCTGGACAGCGTCTGGGTGGAGCACACCGTCTGCGCCTACTGGGGGGTGAGCGTGGACGGGCTGACCATCCGGGACAGCCGGTTCCGCAACACCTTCGCCGATGGGGTGAACATGACCAACGGCAGCACCAACGCGCTGGTCACCAACACGGAGGGCCGGTCCAACGGCGACGACGCGTTCGCGTTGTTCTCCGCCACCGACGCCGGTGCCTCCGGCGGCAACCACGGCAACGTGTTCGAGAACCTGACCGCCACGCTGACCTGGCGGGCCGCCGGCCTCGCCGTGTACGGCGGCTACGACAACATCTTCCGCAACCTCTACATCGCCGACCAGTTGACGTACTCGGGCATCACCATCAGCTCGCTGGACTTCGGCTACCCGTTCGTCGGGTTCGGCGCGAGCCCGCCCACCCGGTTCGAGAACATCTCGCTGATCCGCTCCGGCGGGCACTTCTGGGGCGCGCAGACGTTCCCGGCGATGTGGCTGTTCTCCGCGTCCAAGGAGTTCCGCGGCATCCGGGTCAGCGACGTGGACATCGTGGACCCGACGTACTCGGGGATCATGTTCCAGACCAAGTACACCGGCAGCCAGCCGGAGAACCCGATCACCGACACGGTGCTCACCAACGTCTCGATCTCGGGGGCGCGGCGCAGCGGTGACGCGTTCGACGCGAAGTCCGGCATCGGCATCTGGGTCAACGAGATGCCGGAGGCGGGGCAGGGGCCGGCGGTCGGCTCGGCCACGTTCACCAACCTGCGGCTGAGCGACAACGCGCAGGACATCCGCAACACCACCAGCACGTTCACCATCACCCGCAACTGATGTAAGGCGGGGCCCCTTCTTAACGCCTACGGTAGAGAAGGGGCCCCTCTCACAACTGGCCAGGGTATGCGCCTGTTGTCGCCGGGTTCGGGCTTGCGGCGGCCGGTCATGCTGAGGTACGCGGGCTGGTGGACGGGGGGATTGTCGTGACGTGGTTCTGGATCGTCGGTGGTGGCACAGCGCTGCTGCTTGCCGCGACGTCAGCCGTCGTCCTCCTGCGGCGACGTCGGATGGACCGCGCTGAACCGGGGCGTGACGCCGTGATGAGACGGGCGCGGCGAGCGATGGTGGACATGGACGACCGGCACCGAAGGGCCGGTAAGGGCACGATCCGAGGTAAGGGCGGCGGGGGGAACGCGGGAACGATGTACGACGCCGCGTACGGCTCGGACACCTCCGCCGGCGCGTAGTGGGCCAGCTCTCGCCGCGCTTGAGTGTGCGGCGGGCACACCATGGACGTGCACCACAACTCCACGATCGGTGAGGGCGGGCGCGAGTCGGGTCAGGCCCGATGTGCGGGGAGGGAACGGGTCAGGGCCGGGATCATCACGGCGGCCGGGATCAGGTGCAGGATGAGCAGGGTAAGGGTGGTGGTGGGGGCGGCACCGACCAGGAACGGCGGGACCAGCGAGATCGCGGCCAGCGTCACCGCCGTCCAGAGGAACCGCCGGGCGGGGTGGGCGCTCCAGCGCAGCAGGCCGGCGGCGATCGTCACACCCACGAGTGAGAAGAACCCGGTCACCACGGCGAAGCCGGACAGCGGGATGACCTCGCCCCCGTCGGGAATCGCGAAGTCGACGCCGGCGGCGTGGGCGAGCGCGGCGGCCAGGGTGGTGGCCACCACCGCGACAGGAGTGGCGATCACCCCGGTGCCGGCGAGCCGGCGGAACCCCGGCGCTGTCTCGGTGGCCTCGGTGGTGCTGGTCATGTCTGTCCTCCGTGGTTCGGGGTGGGAGTGAGGGTACGGACGCGCCGCCACGCGGCGTGAGGGCCGCCGGGGCTACTCGGCGCCGTCCGCGGGCAGGTGCTCCGGCAATCCGAGCCCGGCGAACCGGTCGGCGTGGAAGGTGAAGATCTCGGTGATCGCCCCGCCGGTGACGCGCAGCACGTCGAGCGTCAGCGGCAGGTACGCGCCGTCGCGCCCCCGCCGGTGGTAGAACGCGACGGCCGGCTGCCGGTTCACGAAGGTGGGCACGCCGCGCAGACCGGTCATGCCCTCGAAGCCGTCGTCGACCCAGTCCTTGGCCACCGCGTCGCGGCCGACGCGCAGGCCGGGGGTAGGCGGCATGCCGCACCGGACGTCGTCGCGCAGCAGCGCGGTGAGCGCGGGGATGTCGGTGGCCACGCTGGCGTCGGTGAAGCGGCGGACCAGCTCGCGGGTCCCGGCGTCGCCCTCGCCGCCGGTCCAGTCCTGCCGCTCGGCGGGCAGGTGCTCGCGCATGCCGGCGCGGGCCCGTTGCAGCGCGCTGTTCACCGAGTTGACGGAGTCGCCGAGCAGCTCCGCGACGTCCTTCGCCGGCCAGCCGAGCACGTCGCGCAGGATCAGCACGGCCCGGGGGCGCGGCGCGAGGTGCTGCACCGCCACCACGTACGCCAGCTCGATCGTCTCCCGCGCCACGGCGGCGGTCTCCGGCGCGTCCGCGTCGGCCGCCGGCAGCTCGTCCAGGAGCCGGTCCGGGTACGGCTGGAGCCACCGCACCTCGCCGCCGGCCGCCGGGTCCGGTCGGCACCGGGCGAGCAGGTCCAGGCAGGCGTTGGTGGCGATCCGGTAGAGCCAGGCCCGGAACGTGGACCGTCCCTGGAACGTCTCCCGTCGCCGCCAGGCCCGCAGGAACGTCTCCTGCACGGTGTCCTCGGCGTCCTCGAACGAGCCGAGCATCCGGTAGCAGTGCACGTGCAGCTCCCGCCGGTGGCGCTCGGCCAGCCCGGAGAATCCCGACTCGTCGATCTCACCCATCCGGTCATCCTTCCGCCTCGTGGTGTCCCGTCGTAGGTATGACTGCCGAGGGCCGGAGAACTCATCACCGTCCGCTCCGCGACTGGTCAACCGGTGTTCGTGAATTCAAACTCCGCTCTTGTCACGACTTCGGGGTGTGGAACTCACCGCCGCGTCATGACTCATCGCACTGGGCCGGCGCCTCCGCCGTCCGCAGGATTGACGTCAACCGATCAGCCGGTGGAGGCACCCGACATGGACGAACGGTACGACTCGTACTGCGCGGTCGATCCGCTCTTCTACGACTCGCTGGCCGGCGCCACGGCCGAGGCGGACGCCTACTCGACCGGCCCGGTGCCGGAGGGCTGGGAGTGCGAGGTCAAGGACGACTGGATGATCCACGGGCCGGTCGGCGGCTCGCTCCCCGCGCAGGGCTGGAAGATCCACGTGTCGGCCCGGCTGGACAACGCGGAGCGGGTGCTGGCCCGGGTGGTGGACTACTGCCGGCCCCGGGGCATCCCGTTCAAGCACCTGCGCGGCGCGCGCCTGCTGCTCATGCGCAACAGCAAGTACGCCCGGCGCGCCGCCAGCGGCAAGTTCGTCACCGTCTACCCGCGCGACGACGCCGAGCTGGAGCTGGCGGCGAAGGAACTCGCCGGGCTGCTCGACGGCGAGCCGGGTCCGTACATTTTGAGCGACCTGCGCTACGGCGACGGCCCGGTGCACCTGCGCTACGGCGGTTTCGCCGCCCGCTACTGCGTCGCCGCCGACGGACAGACGGTCCCGGCGATCGAGGACGCGGACGGCGTCCTGGTGCCCGACCGGCGGGACCCGGTGTTCCACGTGCCGGAGTGGGTGACCCTGCCCGACTTCCTCGCCCCGCACCTGGCCGCCCGGAACGCGGCGACGACCACCGACCTGCCGTACCGGATCGAGAAGGTGATCCACTTCTCCAACGGCGGCGGCCTGTACGAGGCCCGCGACACCCGCACCGACCAGCGGGTGGTGCTCAAGGAGGCGCGCCCGCACGCCGGGCTGGACGCCACTGGCGTCGACGCGGTGACCCGGCTGCGCCGCGAGGCGGCCACCCTGCGCCGGCTGGCCGACGTGCCGCACCTGGTGCGGGTGCACGACGAGTTCAGCTTCGGCGGGCACGAGTTCCTCGCCCTGGCCTTCGTCGAGGGCCGGCCGCTCAACCAGGTGGTGGTGGAGCGGTACCCGCTGGTGCACGCCGACGCCGACGCCGACCGGGCCGACTACACCCGTTGGGCGCTCGACGTGCACCGCCAGGTCGCGGAGGCGGTCGCCGCCATCCACGCGCACGGGGTCGTCTACGGCGACCTGCACATGTTCAACGTCATGGTGGGCGACGACGGCGCGGTGACCCTGGTCGACTTCGAGGTCGCCGCGGACGTCGCCGAGGCGACCCGGCCCGCGCTGCGCAACCAGGCGTTTGCCGCGCCGCGCGACCGCACCGGCGTCGAGGTCGACAGGTACGCGCTGGCCTGCCTGCGGCTGGCCCTGTTCCTGCCGCTGACCGCGATGCTGCGGCTGGCGCCGGCCAAGGCCGCGCACCTGGCCGACGTGGTCGCCGAGCACTTCCCGGTGCCGCGCGAGCTGCTGGACGAGGCGGTCGAGGTGATCGTCGGCGGCCGCCCGGCCGACCTGCGCCGCACCGTCATGATCGACCCGGACGACTGGCCCGGCCTGCGCGACCGGCTCGCCGAGGCGATCACCGCCAGCGCCACCCCGGACCGCGACGACCGGCTCTTCCCCGGCGACATCCGCCAGTTCGCCGGCGCCGACGGCGGGCTCAACCTGGCGTACGGCGCGGCCGGCGTGCTCTGGGCGCTGCACGCCGGGGGCGCCGGCACCGACCCCGCGCACGAGCGGTGGCTGATCGAGCGGGCCCGCCGACCCGCCTCCGGCAGCCGGCTCGGTCTCTACGACGGGCTGCACGGCATCGCGTACGTGCTGGACCTGCTCGGCCACACCGACGAGGCGATGCGCCTGCTCGACCTCTGCCTCGACCAGCCCTGGACCGAGCTGCGCGACGACCTGACCGGCGGCCTGTCCGGGATCGCGCTGAACCTGGCCCACTTCGCCGCGCGCACCGGCGAGCGGCGGTACGCCGACGCCGCCCGGCGGGCCGTCGACGTGGTGGTCGGCCGGCTCGGCGACGTCGACTCGGTCGCCGAGATCAGCGGCGGGCGGCACCCGTACGCCGGTCTGATGCGCGGCGGGTCCGGTGTGGCGCTGATGCTGCTGCGGACGTACGAGCGCGACGGCGACGACGCCCTGCTCGACCACGCGCGCACCGCGCTGCGTCAGGACCTGCGCCGCTGCGTCCGGCGCGACGCCGGGCACCTGGAGGTCAACGAGGGCTGGCGGACCATGCCCTACCTGGCCGAGGGGAGCGTCGGCGTCGGGCTGGTGCTCGACCAGTACCTGGGCCACCGGCCCGACGACGAGCTGCGCGACGAGGCGACCGCGATCCGCCGTGCCGCCGACTCCCCGTTCTACGCGCAGTCCGGGCTGTTCGCCGGGCGCGCCGGGATCGTCGCGTACCTCGCCGAGCGCGGCGACCGGGACGCGGCCCGGCAGCAGGCCCGGCTGCTCGGCTGGCACGCCCTGCCGTACGCCGACCGGCCCGCCTTCCCCGGCGACCAGCTCCTGCGCCTCTCCATGGACCTGGCCACCGGCACCGCCGGGGTGCTCGCCGCGCTCGCCGCGACCCGGCCGGACGCCCCGCTCCACCTGCCGTTCCTGACGCCGCCGGCCGACGCGACGACCGTCGCCGGCGCCGCGGCCACCGACCCCCCGGTTTCCCCGGGGCGATCCCGCACCGACGTGACCGGAAGGAGGTGAATCGACATGGCCCTGCTCGACCTCCAGGGGATGGAGCTGCCGGCCGCCGAGCGTACCGGCGGTGGCAGCCGCGCCAGCCTGCTGCTCTGCGGCGACAGCTCGCTGAGCGTCACCACGTGCAACTGATCCGTCCGACGACCGACGTCAACGTCACACGACAGAAGTGAGGGAACGACATGGCTCTGCTCGACCTCCAGGGGATGGAGCTGCCGGCCGCCGAGCGTACCGGCGGTGGCAGCCGCGCCAGCCTGCTGCTCTGCGGCGACAGCTCGCTGAGCGTCACCACCTGCAACTGACGTTCAGTCGCTTGGCCCCGGACCGGCGCCCGCCGGCCCGGGGCCCGCGCCCGTGGGAGGCTCGATGACCCCCGCCGACCGGCTCGCACTGCGCGCCGTGGCCTTCGCCGGCTGGTGGACCCCGACGTTGGGGGTGCTCGCCGTGGTCGAGACGGCGGCCGAGCTGGCGTTGCCCGCCGTCCTGGGCCGCGCGGTGGACGCCCTGGTCGGCGCGGCGCCGCGGTCGTCGTCCGACCGGTGGATCGCGGTGGTCGCCGTGCTGGTGCTGGTGCTGATCGGCACCCGGGCCGCGCAGGACTACGGCGGGGGCGCGGCCGGCGCCCGCTCGGTGGCCGCGCTGCGCCACACGCTGATCCGGCACCTCTTCGCGCTCGATCCGCGCGCCGCGGCCCGTCGGCCGGTGGGTGACCTGGTCGGCCGGTTGGTCGGGCAGGTCGCCGACGCCGGGCGGGCCGCCCCGACCGTCGTCCTGGCCGGCAGCGTGCTGCTGCCACCGCTGGGCAGCCTGGTCGCGCTCACCCTGATCGACCCGTGGCTCGGCCTGACGTTCGTGGCCGGGCTGCTGCTCCTGGCCGTGCTGCTGCGCCGCTTCGTCAGCGAGGCGTCGGAAGCGGTCGCCGGCTACCAGCGGGCGCAGGGGGACCTGGCCGGTCGGCTCGTCGAGGCGCTCGCCGGCGCGCGGACGATCGCCGCCGCCGGCACCGCCGAGCGGGAGGTCGCACGGGTGCTCACCCCGCTGCCGGAGCTGCGCCGGCACGGCGTACGCACCTGGCGGGTGCTCGCCGGGGCGTCCGCCCGGGGCGCGCTGCTGAACCCGTTGCTGCAACTGGCGGTCGTGGCGGTCGGCGGGTGGTCGCTGTCGGCCGGCCGGCTGACCCCGGGGGAACTGCTCGCCGCCCTCCAGTACGCGGCGATCGGCGCCGGACTGGGCGCCGCGATCTCCGCCGTCAACACCGCCGTGCGGGTACGCGCCGGCTGCGCCCGGGCCGCCGAGGTCCTCGACGAGCCGGTCCGGCGGTACGGCGATCGGGAGCTGCCGCCCGGACCGGGCCGGTTGGACCTGCGCGGGGTGGGCATCCGCGGTGACGACGGCCGGCCGCTGCTCGACCGGGTCGACCTGCGGGTGCCGGGCGGGACGCTGCTCGCCGTCGTCGGGCCGTCCGGTGCGGGCAAGTCCCTGCTGGCGGCCGTGGCGGGCCGGCTGCGTGACCCGGACACCGGGGAGGTCACCCTGGACGGTGTGCCGCTGCGCGGGTTGTCCCCGGCGGCGCTCGGCCGCGCGGTCGGCTACGGCTTCGAGCGGCCGGTGCTGGTGGGGGAGACCGTCGGCGCCGCGGTCGGCGTCGACGCCGACCCGGTCCCGCTGGCCCGCGCGGCGCAGGTCCACGACGTGGTACGGCTGCTGCCGGAGCGCTATGGCACCCCACTGGCCGACCTGGCCCTGTCCGGCGGTGAGCGGCAGCGCCTCGGCCTGGCCCGTGCGCTGCGGGCCGAGCGGCTGCTCGTCCTCGACGACGCCACGTCCAGCCTGGACACGGTCACCGAGCACCGGGTGGTGGACGCGCTCACCGGCCCGCACGACAGGCGTACCCGGGTGGTGGTGAGCCACCGCGTCGGCACCGCGGCCCGCGCCGACCTGGTGGCCTGGATGGACGGTGGCCGGGTGCGGGCGGTGGCCCCGCACCGGGTGCTCTGGCGGGATCCGGCCTACCGGGCGGTGTTCCGGCCGTGACCACGGTGGGCGCGACGGTCCGCGCGGCGCTGTCGGCGCGGCGCGGCCCGCTGCTGCGCCTGGCCGGCTGGTCGCTGGCCGAGGCGCTGCCGGCGGCGTTGACCGGCCTGCTGACCGCGCGGGCGGTGGACGACGGGTTCCTGGCCGGCCGGCCGGGCGTCGGACTGCTCTGGCTGGGTCTGCTGGCGCTCGCCGTGCTGGTCGGCGCGCTCGGCACCCGGCAGGCGTACGGGCTGCTGGGCGCGGTGGTGGAGCCGTTCCGGGACGACCTGCTGCGCCGGGTGGTGGCCGGCGCGCTGGCCGGCGCGACCGACGGTCGGGGCGACGACGCGGCGGTGACCCGGCTGACCCACCAGGTGGAGATCGTCCGGGACACCTGGGCCGGGCTGCTGATGGTGGTCCGGGGTTTCGTGTTCGCCGCCGGGGCCGCCGTGGTCGGCCTCTGCTCCCTGGCCGCCCCGGTCGCGTTGCTGGTCGCCGTGCCGGTGCTCGCCGGTCTCCTGCTCTTCGCGGCGGCGTTGCCGGCGATGGTGGCCCGGCAGCGCGAGTACGTCCGTTGCGGGGAACGGCTCGGCCGGGACGCGGTCGTGGCGGTGGCCGGGCACCGGGACGTCACGGTCAGCGGGGCGGGGGACCGGGTCGTCGGCTGGCTCGGCGGCCACGTCGACGCGCAGGCCCGGGTGGAGCGACGGCTGGCCACGATGGCCGCGGCGCGCAGCCTGAGCCTGGCCGTCGGCGGGTGGCTCCCGGTGCCTCTGCTGCTGCTGGCCGGCCCGTGGCTGCTGGACCGGGGCCTCGGGCCGGGCGCGCTGCTCGGCGCGCTGGTCTACGTGGTGCGCGGCATCCAGCCGGCGTTGCACACGCTGTTCCAGGGGGTCGCGGCCGGTGGCCTGCGCTTCGTGGTCACCCTCGACCGGCTGCTGCGCACGTGCGTACCCCCGGAGGCGCCGGGCGGCGCGGTGACCCCGTCGCCGGAGGCGCCCGCGCTGTCGCTGCGGGCGGTGACGTTCCGGTACGGGCCGCACGCCGAGCCGGTGCTTGACGGTTTCGACCTGACCGTGCCGGCCGGCGACCACCTGGCCGTCGTCGGCGCGAGCGGCATCGGCAAGTCCACCCTGGCCGGGTTGATGGCCGGGATGCTGCGGCCGGGGTCCGGCACGGTCCACGTCGCCGGGACGTCGACCGTCGTGGCGGGCGCGGCCGACCTGGCGGCCCACCGGGTGCTGATCCCGCAGGAGGCGTACGTGTTCACCGGCACGGTCCGGGACAACCTGCGCTACCTGCGACCCGGCCTCGACGACGCGGCCGTGCGGCGGGCGGTGGACCGGCTGGGGCTGGCCGGCCTGGTGGCCCGCCTCGGCGGCCTCGACGCCACGCTGCGGGTGGCCGACGTCTCCGCCGGGGAACGCCAGCAGGTGGCCCTGCTGCGGGCCTGGCTGTCGCCGGCGCGGCTGGTCATCCTGGACGAGGCGACCTGTCATGTGGACCCGGCCACCGAGGCGCGCCTGGAGTCGGCGTTCGCCGCCCGGCCCGGCACCCTCGTGGTGATCGCGCACCGGATCAGTTCGGCCGTGCGCGCCCGCCGGGTGCTGCTGCTCGACGGCGGGCACGCGTGCCTGGACAGCCACCGGGGACTGCTGGCCACCTCGGCGGCCTACCGGGAGCTGGTGGGCCACTGGGCGGGCGGCGGGTCAGATCCAGCAGGACTCCCGGGCGATCCGGACGGCTTCCAGGCGGGTCCGCGCCCCGGTCTTCGCCATGACGTGGGACAGGTGGTTGCGGACCGTCCCGGCTGAGACGCCCAGCTTCCGGGCGATCTCCCGGACCGGCATGCCGTCGGCCGCCACGTCGAGGACCTCCCGCTCGCGTGGGGTCAGCGGATTGTCCGCCACCTCCAGCGCGGCGACGACCAGGTCCGGGTCGAGCACCGGCTGACCGTCGGCAACCTGCCGGACCTCCTCGGCGATCCGCTCCGGCGGCACGTCGCGGTCGAGGAAGCCGATCCACCCGTGGTGCTCGGCGAGCACCGCGCGCAGCCGGCCGGCCCGACGCCTGTCGACCAGCACCAGCACCCGGCCGCCGTGGTTGCCGTCGGCCACGGCGGCGAGCCGGGCCAACCGCTCCACCGGTACGACGTCGACGTCGACGACGGCGACGTCCGGCCGCTCGTCCAGGAGCGCGGCGTGGACGGCGTCGACGGTGTCCGCCTCAGCGACGACATCGATGTCGTCCTCGGCGCACAGCAGGTGGGCGAGCGCCCCCCGGACCAGCCGTCCCTCGAGCGCGAGCAGCGTGCGGACCATGTCGACTCCCAGCCATGACCCCCGCCTTCCTGACCTGTCGTGAACGGACGATGACCGACCGTTGCGAATCTTATGTAAGTCACTGCCCGGGCGACAGCCGCGTCCGCGTGTCGTCAGATCCAGCCGGCGTCCTGGGCGCGCTGCACCGCCTCCCACCGGTTCCGGCCGCCGGTCTTGCGCAGCAGGCTGGACAGGTGGTTGCGGACCGTGCCCGGAGCGAGGTGCAGCAGCGCGGCGACCTCCCGGCTCGGCAGGCCCTCCGCCGCGGCGGCGGCCACCTCGCGTTCCCGCTCGGTGAGCGGGTTGACCACGGTGTCGAGCGCGGCGAGCGCGGTCACCGGGTCGGTGGTGCGACGTCCCTCGGCGACCGCCCGCAGCCGGGCGAGCATCTCCTCGGGCGGCACCTCCTTGGCCACCACCGCGCGGGCGCGCAGGCGCAGCGCCGACCGCAGCACCCGGGCCGTCGGCCGGTCGGTCAGCAGCACGACCGCGCAGTCCGGCAGCGCGGCGCGCAGCGCCGGCACCACGGTGGACATCTCGGCCTCCGCGGCGAGGTCGACCAGGACGACGTCGGGCCGGGAACCGGCGAGCCGGCACATGTCGTCCGGGTCGGCGTCGCACTCGCGGACCACCTCGAAGCCGGCCGCCGCCGCGACCACGCCGGCCACGAGCGTGCGACACAGCCCCGGTTCGCCGAGCACAGCAACCCGAACCGCCGCCGCGGAGTCACCTGGAGTATCACTCACGGGACCACTGTGCCCGACGGGCCGTCACCGGTAACCTCACGCGGCGGCACGTTTCCGCTGGTCCCGCGATGTGGGCCGGTTCCGGAGGTGACGCCCGGCGCGTCAGCGCCCGAGCGCGACGGCCAGCCGGCGGACCGCCTCGTCCATCGCCTCCGGCGGGGCGGCGGCATAGGTGAGGCGCAGGTGCGGCGCCGGCGGTTCGGCCGCGTACCAGGGGCGGCCGGGGAAGACGGTGACGCCCGCGGTGGCCGCCGCCGCGGTCACCGCGACGTCGTCCGCGCCGTCCGGCAGCCGCACCCACAGGTGCAGCCCGCCCCGGGGCACGTCGCGTGGCACGAGCGCCGGCAGGTGCCGGTCCAGCGCCGCGAGCAGCGCCTCCCGGCGGGCCCGCAGCTCCCGGCGGAGCGTACGGCGGTGCCGCTCCCAGGCCGGCGCGGTGAGGAACTCCAGCGCGGCCTGTTGCAGCGGACCGGCGACGTAGAAGTCGTCGAGCAGCCGGGCGGCGCGCAGCCGGGCGCCGGCCGGACCCCGTGCGCCGAGCGCGGCGATCCGCAGGCCCGGTGCGGCCGGCTTGGTCAGCGAACGCAGGTAGACGACGTGCCCGTCCGGGTCGTCGGCGGCCAGCGGCGGCGGCGCCTCACCGTCGACGGTGAGGTCCCGGGCGTAGTCGTCCTCGATCAGGAACGCCCCCGCGTCGCGGACCGCCTCGGCGACGTCGGCGCGGCGGGCCGGGGCGAGCGTCGCGCCGTGCGGGTTGGCGTGCAGCGGCTGGCAGTAGAACAGCCGGGCGCCGGTGCGCGCGAACGCGGCGGCGAGCTGGTCGGGGCGTACCCCGTGGGGGTCGGCGGGCACCGGCACGACCCGCAGCCCGGCCGCCCGCGCGGCGGCCAGCGCGCCCAGGTAGGTGGGGGACTCGACCAGCAGCGTGTCGCCCGGCGTGCCGAGCGCCCGCAGCGTGGAGGCCAGCGCCGCCTGCCCGCCCGGGCAGATCACGACGTCCTCGGCGCGCAGGCCGCCGCCGGCCTCGCGGGCGAACCAGGCTCGCAGGTCCGCGCGTCCCTCCACCGGCCCGCGATGCCAGGTGGCCGGCTGTCGGGCCGCGCGGGCGAGCGCGGCGCCGAGCGCGGCGGCCGGCTGGAGGTCGGGGTCCAGGTATCCACCGGAGAGCGGGATGGCCCCGGCGGGCGGTAGCGCCAGTAGCGCCTGCATCTGCTCCTCGCCGTCGCGCCGGGGGCCCAGCGCGACGGTCTGCCACGACAGGTCCCGGCCGGGTCGCTCGTCCCGCCGGGCGGCCACGAACGCGCCGCGACCCGACCGCGTCTCGACCAGGCCCTGGGCGACGAGGCGGCGGGTCGCCTCGGCGACGGTCACCGGGGAGACGTGGTGGTGGGCGGTCAGCTCGCGCACCGACGGCAGCCGCGTCCCCGGTGCCGCGGTCGACACCAGCGCCCCCAGATGGTGGACGATTCGATCCACGGCGCTACCATCATTCATGACGGATCAGCGTAGCGCTACTGACATCAGAGCGGTAACGGCCATCGCCCTCGGCGCACTCGGTGTGCTCGCCTTCAGCATGTCGCTGCCGATGACCCGCCTCGCGGTCCAGGCGTTGGACCCGTGGTTCGTCGCGTTCGGACGGGCCGTCGGCGCGGCGCTGCTCGCGGGGGCCTACCTGCGACTCACCGACGCGCCGCGCCCCACCCGCGCGCAGTGGCGGCGGCTGGCCGTGGTGGCGCTCGGCGTCGTGGTCGGCTTCCCGCTGTTCACCTCGCTCGCGCTCACCACCCAGACGTCCGCACACGGCGCGGTGGTGGTCACCGTGCTGCCGGCGACGACCGCGGTGTTCGCCGTGCTGCGCGCCGGCGAACGGCCGCCGGCGCTGTTCTGGCTGGCCAGCGCCGCCGGGCTGGCGCTGGTGCTCGCGTTCCTCGCCACCGGCGGCGCGATCCGCGGCGCGCTGTCGCCGGCCGACGTGTTCCTGCTCGCCGCCGTCGCGCTGTGCGGCCTCGGCTACGCCGAGGGCGGCGTGCTGGCCCGGGAACTCGGCGGCGCCCGGACGATCTGCTGGGCGTTGCTGCTCTCGCTGCCGGTCACCGTGCCGGTCACGGCGGTCGCCGCGCTCGCGTACCCGCCCCGGGCCGGCGCCGCCGGGTGGACCGCGTTCGGCTACCTCACCGTGGTCTCCATGTTCCTCGGCTTCTTCGCCTGGTACGCCGGCCTGGCCCGGGGCGGCATCGCCAGGGTCGGCCAGATCCAGCTCGCCCAGCCGGTGCTCACGCTGATCTGGTCGGCGCTGTTGCTCGGCGAGGCGGTCACCCCGGCCACCGTCGCGGTGGCGGCGGCGGTGCTGGCCTGCGTCGTGCTCATCCAGCGCGTCCGCGGCGGCAGCGCGCGCCCGCGCGGGTACGCCGAGGCCCGCCCCGGACCGGTCGCCCGGCGGTGGTGATCCCACCGCCCTGGAACATTGTGGGGCCCGCCCGGGCCGGTGCCGGGTCGCCTGCTCGGTGGGACGCCCGTGCTTGACCCGACTTGCGCCGGAATCTAAACTAACGAGCTGTTAGCGCTAACAGCGGCGTCAGTCGATGAGGGCCGACGGGTCATTGACGCCGGGGTCAAGGGCAGTCCCCAGGGCGACGCTGGAGGGGCGGTGCCGACCGGTCCGGAACCGGACCGCGGCATGCGCGGATCACCACCACCAGCCAGGAGGACGCAGAATGACGCACGACCAGAACGGGCCGGCCGGCGGCGCGCGGCGATTGCTGAGCCGGAGAGCCGTCCTGATGACGATGGGGGCGGTGCCGGTCTCGGCAGCGGCCACCACGCTGCTGGGAGCCACGGGAGCCTCGGCCGCGCCGGCCACCGTCAACCTGTCGGCGCAGCGGCAGACGATCAAGGGCTACGGCGCCATGGCCCATGCGGCCTGGATCGGCGACCTGACGGCAGCCCAGCGGGAGACGGCATTCGGCACCGGCGAGGGGCGGCTGGGCTTCTCCATCCTGCGGATTCCCGTCGGCGAGAGCTCGGCTGACTTCGGTCGTGACCTCGCGACGGCGAAGCGCGCGGCCGAGCTCGGGGTGACCGTCTTCGCCTCACCGTGGAACCCGCCCGCCAGCATGATCGAGACCTTCACCCGCGGCAGCCAGACCAACGCGAAGCGGCTCCGCTACAGCTCGTACGCCGCCTATGCGCAGCACCTCAACGACTTCACCACGTACATGCGCAACAACGGGGTGCCCCTCTACAGCATCTCCGTGCAGAACGAGCCCGACTACGCACACGACTGGACGTGGTGGACCTCCGCCGAGATGGTCCGGTTCCTGCGGGAGAACGCCGGCTCGATCAGCACCCGGGTCATGGCGCCCGAGTCGTTCCAGTACGTCAAGTCCATGTCCGACCCGATTCTCAACGACCCCACGGCACTGGCCAACGTGGACATCATCGGGGCCCACCTCTACGGGACGTCGTACTCGAACTTCCCGTACCCCCTCTTCAAGCAGAAGGGTGCGGGCAAAGAGCTGTGGATGACCGAGGTCTACTACCCGAACAGCAACACCAACTCGGGCGACGCCTGGCCCGAGGCGCTCGACGTGGGTGAGCACATCCATCGCGCCATGGTGGACGCCGAGTTCCAGGCGTACGTCTGGTGGTACCTGCGGCGCAGCTACGGCCCCATGCGGGAGGACGGCCAGGTCAGCAAGCGTGGTGCCATGATGGCGCATTTCGCCCGGTTCGTTCGGCCCGGCTACACCCGGGTCGACGCGACGGCGAACCCGGCGTCGAACGTCTACGTCTCGGCGTACCGGGGCGGCGACACCGTCGTCATCGTCGCCGTCAACAAGAACACCTCCTCGGTGAGTCAGCAGTTCACCCTGTCAGGCGCCACCGCCTCCGGCAGCGTCTCGAACTGGCTGACCGACGCGAGCCGGACGGTCGCACCCCAGGGCGCGCTCACCATGTCGAACGGCTCCCTCACCGTCACCCTGCCCGCCCGAAGCATCATGACCTTCGTGGCCGGCGTGAACGGCACCCCGCCGCCGAGCCCGACCCCCACGCCCACCCCCACGCCCACCGTCACCCCGACCCCGGGTGGGGGCACGGGTCCCCGGGTCGCCTACACGATGAACTCCTGGGGCTCCGGCTTCACGGCCAGCATCGACATCACCAACACCGGCACCTCGGCGATCAACGGCTGGACGTTGGCCTTCAACCTGCCCTCGGGTCAGTCGATCACCTCGGGCTGGGGTGCCACCTACTCGCCGTCCAGCGGCCAGGTGAGTGCCCGCAACGTCGACTACAACGCCGCGATCGCCCCCGGGGCCACCATCAACATCGGCTTCCAGGCCAACACCAGCGGCAACACCGCTGAGCCGACTGCCTTCACCCTCAACGGCGTCGCCTGCACGGTGGTCTGATCGTCACGACGTAGGGTCGCCCCCCTCAAGACCGACCAGAACCGGCTGCGGCCCCTCCGACGACGGAGGGGCCGCAGCCTTCGTGGGCGTCCATCTACCAGTCCGGCGAGGCCAGGTCTCTGCAAAAAACCTGCAAACGCCAACCCTTGCCCTGAGCGAAAGCGCTTTCTTACGATTGCGTGACATCGATGTTTCATTTGCGGGCCGGGTACCGCGAATGGACGAACGCCGCTGGCGGCGCGCCTGATCGCGTCGCGGCAATTCACCTTTTCCGTTCGGCGGCAGCCGGTCGATCCGGCGTGCGCGAAAACGAAACGAGGCGTCAATGAGACGAACAGTCGTGCTGCGACTTCAGGCCACGTTGGCCACGGCGGTGGTGGGGGTCGCGGTCGCCGTGGCCATGCCGACGCCGCAGGCGTCGGCGGCGGCCGGGACCGCCACCGGCTACGCGACCCAGAACGGCGGGACCACCGGCGGTGCGGGCGGGCAGACGGTACGCGCCACCACCGGGACCGCGATCCACACGGCACTGTGCAACCGGGCCAGCAGCAGCACCCCGATCATCATCGAGGTCTCCGGGACCATCAACCACGGGAACACCGCCAAGGTGTCCGGTTCGAGCTGCAACACCGCGGCGGGCGTGATCGAGCTGAAGCAGATCAGCAACGTCACCATCATCGGGGTGGGCGGCGGCGCGGTCTTCGACCAACTCGGCATCCACATCCGCGACTCGCGCAACATCATCATCCAGAACGTCACGGTGCGGAACGTGAAGAAGTCGGGCTCGCCCACCTCCAACGGCGGCGACGCCATCGGCATGGAGAGCACCGTCCGCAACATCTGGGTCGACCACGTCACGCTGGAGGCGTCCGGTGGCGAGGCGGAGGGCTTCGACGGCCTGTTCGACATGAAGGACGACACCCAGTACGTGACGTTGTCCTACAGCATCCTGCGCAACTCCGGCCGGGGCGGTCTGATCGGCTCCAGCGAGAGCGACCGCTCGAACGGCTTCGTCACGTTCGACCACAACCTCTACGAGAACATCGACTCCCGTACGCCGCTGCTGCGCGGCGGCGTCGCCCACATGTACAACAACCACTACACCGGCCTGCACGAGTCCGGCATCAACTCCCGCGCCGGCGCCCGGGCCAAGGTGGAGAACAACTACTTCCGTAACTCCAAGGACGTGCTCGGCACGTTCTACACCAACGAGCGCGGCACCTGGCAGGTCGCCGGCAACATCTTCGACAACGTGACCTGGTCGGCCGCCGGCAACGAGAACTACCCGGCCGGGCCGAACCCGACGTCCACCACCACGGTCAGCATCCCCTACTCGTACCGGCTGGACGGCGCGAGCTGCGTACCGGACATCGTCCGGCAGACGGCGGGCGCCAACACCGGGCTGCGGGTGTCGGACGGCAACTGCACGCCGCAGTCCCCGCCGCCCACCACGCCCGCGCCGACCACCCCCGCGCCGACCACCCCGCCGCCGACGACCACCAGCCCGCCGCCGCCCAGCGGCACCAACCTGAGCCTCGCCTCCGGCGCCGGCGCCGACGGTTCCAGCAAGGCTGACGGCACCAGCTACGGCAACGTGCGCGACGGCAACCTGGGCACGTACTGGTCACCGTCCGGGGCCACCGGCACTATCTCGATCAAGTGGGGTTCGGCCACCACGGTCTCGCGGGTGGTCATCCGCGAGCCGTCCGGCACCCAGGGCTCGATCGGCTCGTGGCAGCTCGTCAACAACGACACCGGGGCCGTGCTGGCCTCCGGGACCGGGGCGGGCGCCGTCAGTTTCGCGGCCACCTCACTGAAGAAGATCAACTTCAAGATCAACAGCTCGAACGGTACGCCCAAGGTCGGCGAGTTCGAGACGTACAGCGGCTGACCGGCGCGAACGGGCGGGGGCGGCCGTTTCGGCTGCCCCCGCCCGCGTTCCGCGAGACTCGGCCCTGGTGACGTGCTGCGGCGAAGCCGTCAGCGCTGGAGGGTCAGCAGGCCCGGACGGTAGGGCAGCAGGCCGTAGTCGCCGCCGGAGTTGGTGGCGCGGCCCTGGTAGAGCAGTTGCAGGTTGCAGGGGTCCACGGTCATGGTCTGGTCGGCCGTGCTGCGGATCAGATCGCCGTGGCTGATGTCGTTGGTCCAGGTGGCGCCGCTGTTGGCCTTGCCGGCGAACGGGTTGCTCTCGGTCGCCGCGTTCGGCGTCCACGAGCCGCTCAGGCTGGTGGCGGTGAACGACCGGAAGTAGCGACCCTGGGCGCCCATCGCCTCGACGATCATCAGGTAGCGGGTCTGGCCCTGGAGCTTGTAGACCTGTACCGCCTCGAACAGGTTCGCCTGCGTGTCGCTCATGATGGTGGTGTAGGTCGAGCCGAAGCTGCCGGGGAAGTTGCCGATCGGCATGCTGGCCCGGTAGATCTTGCCGTTGTCGCCGGCGAAGAACAGATACATGTTCTGGTCGTCACCGATGATCGTCTGGTCGATCGGACCGGTGCCGGAGCCGGAGATGCTGCCGGTGAACAGCGGCTGCGCCGACGACCACCCGTTGGGGTTGGTCGGGTCGGACGAGGTCTTGTAGGAGAACGCCGTGCCGCCCCACTGGTAGGTCAGCACCCAGATGTTGCGCGGGGCGAAGTAGAACAGCGTCGGCGCGACGGTGCCCTGGTTCATGCCGTTCTGGCTGGCCGACGCCATGTCCGACCAGTTGGTGAACGGGCTGAAGTTCATCGAGCCCCAGGACGAGCCGAAGTCGTGCGTGGTGGCGTACACCAGGTGCCGGCCGTTGTACGGCGCGACGGTGAAGTCCTTCAGCGACGCCCAGCCCGACTTGGGCTGCGCCAGCGGGCCGGTCGACGACCACCGGTACGACGACGGCAGATTGCACGTGCCGGTCGGCGGCGGCGTGGTCGGCGGGGGCGTGGAGGGCGGCGGCGCGGTCGTCGGTGAGCCGGTCGGGGTGGTGGTCCCGCCGGTGCAGGTGACCCCGTTGAGCGCGAAGCTGGTCGGGGCGGGGTTGCTGCTGGTCCAGGCGCCGTTGAAGCCGAACGACGTGGTGCCGTTGGTGGGGACGGACCCGTTGTAGCTCACGTTCTTGGCGGTGACGGCCGCCCCGCTCTGGGTGACGGTCGCGTTCCACGCCTGGGTGACGGTCTGGCCGGCGCCGTAGGACCAGGTGAGCGTCCAGCTCGACAGCGGGTCGCCGAGGTTCGTGATGGCGACCTCGGCGCCGAAGCCGCCGCCCCACTGCGACGACACGGTGTACTTGACCGAACAGCCCGCGGCGGCGGCGCCGGCCGGCAGCGCCGCGACGACCCCGGCCGACGCGAGCAGCGCGACGCCGGCCGACACCAGACCGACATTGGCGGCCCTGGATCTAGACATAACGATTCCTCCTGTGGTGGTGGCGGCCATGCATTCGTCACTCTGATCATTTTGTGAACGTTAACAGCCGCGACAGGCATGTTACGGGAGCGCTCCCATGCACTCAACGGGAGAAAGTGAGCAAAGACCAACCCCGATCCCCCGACCGCACCGTCGATCATGAAGTTGACGTTGGACAAAGGGGCGGCGCGTGCCGCCAACTTCATGATCGACGAGGCGGGGGTGGGGGTGGGGGTGGGGGTGGGGTGGGTCAGGGGTGGTGCAGGGGTGCCGTCGGCGGCGCAGGACTCGGGGGCGTCGTGCAGGGGTCCGGGTCGCGGACGTCGAAGCGGATGGTGGTCGAGCCGTCGGGCGGCAGCGCGTCACCGGTGAACGTGAGCACCGAACCGTCCTGCGCCACCTCGGCCCCGGCCACCGAGCCCACCGTGGCGCCGTCGCCGATCGTCACGGTCACCGTCCACTGGGCGCGGGCCGCCGGGCCGGGGTTACGCAGCACCACCTCGCCCCGATAGCCGAAGACCCGGTCGGTGACCGTCTCGTAGGTGGCGGTCAGCGGCACGGCGGCCGGCGGCGGCGGGCTCGGCGTACGGCTGGGGAGCGGGACGCCGACGGTGCGGGGAGGCGCTGCGCCGGGTGGGGCTCGGCGTGGGCCGGGCGGTCGTGGGCCGCGGTGACGCGGCGGCGGCGGTGGTGGGCATGACCAGCGGCGGCGTGGACGGTGGCGGTGCGGCCGGCGCGGGCGGGGTGTCCCGGGTCGTCCACAGCGCGGCGCCGGTGGTGGCGGCGAGCACGGTCACCGCGCCGGCGGCCAGCATGATCCGGCGGCGGGACCGGCCGCGTCCCGGGCCGCGCAGGGGGACCACCGGCAGTTCCGCGGTCAGGCCGCCCTCGGCGCGGCGCAGGTCCACCTCCTGAAAGGCGAGCCAGTCGAGGATCGCCGGCAGCCGCCCGGTCAACGCCCGTTCGTGCTGCTCGGCGCGGGCGTCGGCGTCCCAGTCGCCGTCCTCCAGGACCTCGCGCACGGAGAGCCGGGTGCCGTGCGCCGTGGGGGTGAGATCGCACGCCAGCCGGGTGGCCCGGTCGGCTTCCCGGCACCGCACCACCAGCCGGCCCGGGGCGCGCACCTCGACCACCTCCACCTCGGTGTCGACGTCGTAGCCGGGAAGCGCGGCGGTCGCCAGCGTCCAGTGGTCGTCCCGGGACGAGCTGTCGGCGAACCACTTGGCCAGCAGCGCCCGCTCGGTCAACGCCTGCCAGACGCGGGCGGGCGGGTGGAACAGGTCGACCTCGGTGGCGATCTCGATCACGCGGAGACTCTAAGGCCCGGGCCGTCCGGCCGGCCGTGGTGGTCGGATCACTCCGACTCGCCGTCGTGCCAGCGGGCCCGCCAGGCGGCCTCGCTCTGCTCGGCGCTGACCCGCTCCTGGTGCACCACCCGGCGCAGCGCGGCGCGCGCGTCCGCGAAGACCACCAGCTCGACCGCGACCAGCGCCAGGCAGATGACGGTGACCAGGGCGAGCGCGCCGAGCGCCGGCAGGTGCCGGCCGACGGGCAGCCCGGCCGCCAGCACGACCACGGCGCCGACCCGGCTCCACGACAGCGTCCGCAGCGTGCGCCACTGGAACGCCATGTTGGCGGCGAGATAGAGCATCACGCCGACGAAGAGCAACGGCACCGCCGGTCCGTGGCCCCGTTCCGCCACCCCGCCGACCGGGTCGGTGACGATCCGGACCAACTCCTCGGCACCGATCGCGAACAGGATCACGCCGGCGATCATCGGCAGGTAGAGATAGGCGTACGCGTCGCGGGCCATGGCCACCCGAGGATGGCCCTGGGCGGCGTGCAGCGCGATCCGGGCGGCCGGTCCGATCATGTCGAAGTGCGCCCACCAGAGCGCGGCGGTGAACAGGATCCCGCAGATCGCCGCCGGGATGGCCGGCCAGGTCACCGGCTTGCCCAGCAGGTTGCCACCGACGCCGACCGAGATGACCGACTCGCCGAGCGCGATGATCAGGATCAGGTCGTACCGTTCGGTCCAGTGCTCGGCAGAGGTGATCTTCCAGCCGTCGGTGCCGGCCAGCAGGCCGCTGCTGTACTGGATCACCACCACCGCGATCCACAGCCCGTCGCGCAGCCACGGTCCGGTGTCCGGGTCGACGTGCGGCGGCAGCAGCGCGGCCACCAGCAGCAGGCAGGTGGAGAGCAGCACCTCGGGCAGGAACAGCCACACCTTGCGCCGGGCCGGCGGGTCGCCGCGGGTGGCGTACCAGTACAGCAGCGTGTGCACGATCCGGATCGCCACGTAGCTGACCACGACCAGGATCGGGCCGGCCGTGCCCTGGCCCTGGCCGCCGAACGTCTGCGGCAGCGCCAGTGCGAACGTGAACAACGCGACCATGCCGACCACCATGAGGATCGGCACGAAGCCCTCGCCGAGCCGCAGTCGGGCGGCCACCGCGCTGTGCACCACCCAGCACCACCACAGCACCGCGAGCACCAGCAGCGCGTGCAGCAGTTCCCGCACGGTCACGTTGGCGGCGGTGGCCCGGGTGATGATGAAGAACGAGACCACGAAGACGAGGTCGAAGAAGATCTCGAACTTGTCCACCCGGGTGGCGGGGGCGACCCGGGCCGCGGGCCCGAGCCCCTTGCGCCACCGGTCGCCGCCCACCGAGAGAGTGTGTCAGCCCAGCTCAGGGACCGGGTCGGATTCGGTGGGCCGGCCACCCATCCGCAGCCTCACCGGCGCCGAATCCCCTGTGTGACGGACCATCTCGAGCGTGTGGGGCGCTACCGCCTGGTGCGCTGCGTCGGGCAGGGCGGCATGGGGCGGGTGTGGCTGGCCCGCGACGAGTTGCTCGACCGCGACGTCGCGGTCAAGGAGGTGCTGCCCCGGGCCGGCGCGTCACCGCAGGAGACCGCCGAGCTGCACGACAGCACCCTGCGCGAGGCGCGGGCCGCCGCCCGCCTGGACCACCCCAACGTGGTACGCGTGCACGACGTCATCACCGCCGACGGCCGGCCCTGGATCGTCATGCAGTACGTGCCGTCCCGGTCGCTGCACCGGATCGTCACCGACGACGGCCCGCTGCCGCCGCGGGTGGTCGCCCGCATCGGCGTCGAGCTGGTGGAGGCGCTGCGCGCGGCGCACCGCGTCGGCGTGCTGCACCGTGACGTGACGCCGCGCAACGTGCTGGTCGCCGCCGACGGCCGGGCGCTGCTCGGTGACTTCGGCGTGGCGGCGGTGGAGGGCGCGGCGGCGCTGAGCCGGTCGTGGGGGATCACGGCCACCCCGCAGTACGTGGCGCCGGAGCGGGTCCGCCGGGGCGTGTCCTCGCCGGGCACCGACCTGTGGGCGCTGGGCGCCACGCTCTACACCGCGGTCGAGGGGCGACCACCGTACCGGCGGGACGGCACCATGGCGACGCTGCTGGCCATGGCGACCGAGCCGCCGGACCGGATGCGCCGCGCCGGCCCGCTCGCCCCGGTCGTCGGCGGCCTGCTCGCCCGCGACGAGCGGCAGCGGCTGACCGCCGGCGAGGCGGCCCGGATGCTGCGCCGGGTCGCCGGCCTCGACGGCCGCCGCGGACTCGGCCGGCTGCGCCCGCCGTCCCGGCTCGTCGAGGGCGCGGACCGGACGCCGGGCGTCGAGCCGTCGCGGTCGCCCGGGAGCGACGCGGGCGAACCGCGGCCGGCGACGGCGGACGATGTCACCCAGTTGCTACCGGCCGGAGAGGTGACGCAGTCGTTGCCGGTCGGAGAGGTGCCGCGGGCGCTGCCGGTGCCGCAGGCCGATCGGTCGCTGCCGTCGAGCGCGGCGGACACCCGGGCGCTCCTGGCCGCGGACGTCACGCAGGCGCTGGCGGCAGCGGACCTCATGCGGTCGCTGCCGGCGGAGTCGGAGGTCACCCAGGTCCTGCGGGGCGGCGCCGGGACACCGGCTCCGGCGGGCGGCGACGTGACGCAGGTGCTGCCGGGCGGGGGCCACGACGTCCGCCGGCCGCCCGCGCCGCAGCTCGACGTCCTGCCGCTGGGCGTGTCGACCGGCGGGCCGGACCGGCGTACCGGATGGCGGTCCGCGGCCACCCTGGCCACGGTGGTGGTGGCGCTGGCGGCGGCCGGCGGGGTGGCGGTCGCCGGCGTACGGACCGCGCTCGGTGAGTGGCGCGACGGTACCGGGGGTGGCTCGGCCTCGACGGCGGCCGAGCCCGCCGCGACCGGCCCGGCCTCGACGGCGGCCGGCTCCGCGTCGCCGGGCCCGCCCGGTGGGGTGGGTCCGACGCCGGCCGGGGCGAGTCCGACGCCGACCGGGGCCGGGGCGGGCTCGGCGGCGGGGGCGGCGGGCGCGCCCTGCCTCACCCGGCCGTCCGTGTCGACGCCGGTTGTCGCCGGGCGGGCGCCCGCCGGCAGCGGCCGGTTGCCGGCGGGGTGGCTGTGGCACCGGGACCGGGCCGGGTTCGCGGTCGCCCTGCCGGCCGGCTGGACCCGCGACACCGCCGGCGCGGTCGTCTGCCTGCGGGACCGGGCCGGGGCGCGGGTGCTGGCGGTGCAGGTCGGTGGCGCCCGGGCGGCGGACCCGAGCGGGCTGTGGCGCCGCGAGGCGGAACGGCTGCGCGCGGCGGGCGGGCTGCCCGGGTACGAGCGGATCAGCATCGGGCCGGTGATCCGGCCGGGCGGCGCGGCCGAGTGGGAGTACACCTGGGACGGTCCCGACGGCCGGCTGCACGCCCGCCGGCTGGTGGCCAACGGCGCCGGGGCCGCCGGCCGACACCGGCTGGTCTGGGTGACCGCGGACGGGCGGTGGCCGGCGGAGCAGGAAACCTACCGGGTGGTGCTGGCGAGCTTCCGCCGCCCCGGCTGAGCGGGAACCCATCCGGTCGCCGGGCCGCTCCGAATGCCTGACACGTCCCGGCGCCGAGCCGGGGCCGGCGACGAGGAGAAAGCCGTGAGACTGTCCCGAACCCTGCTGGCGCTGCCGGCGGCGGCGCTCGTACTCAGCTTCCCCGGCGTGGCGCACGCCGACGAGAGCGTCCGGGTGGCGCTGCTGGACCTCAACGAGACCGGGGCCGCCGGCACGGCGACGCTCACCGCTACCGACGGCGGTGACCTGCGGGTGCGGATCACCTCCACCGGGATGACGCCGAACTCCCCGCACGCGCAGCACATCCACGGCGCGGTCAACGGCATGGACTTCCACTGCCCGGACAAGTCCGCCGACGCCGACGGCGACGGCTACGTCAGCACCGAGGAGGGCCTGAAGATGTACGGCGACATCTTCATCTCGTTGACCACGACCGGTGACACCACCCGCGCCAGCGGGCTGGCGGTGGACCGGATGCCCAAGGCGGACGCCCAGGGCCGGCTGACCTACGACCGGGTCATCCCGGCCGCCGACCTGCCGGCCGGCACCATCGCCCACCTCAAGGACCTGCACCTGGTGCAGCACGGCATCGACGCCAACCGCAACGGGAAGTACGACATGGCGGCGCTCGGCGAGTCGACGTTCGCCAGGTCGGTGGGCGTGAACGGCATCCCGGAGGAGGCCACCGACCCGGCCACCTGCGGCATGGTCAGCGGCGCCGCCGCGGGTTCGGTGCCGGCCGGCGGCGTGGCCACCGGGGACGGCAGCACCGGGACCACCCCGACCGGCGGGTACGTCGCCGGCGGGGTGGCGTTGCTCGGCGCGTTCGGGCTGGTCGCGGCGCGGCGTCGCCTCGGCCGGCAGGGCTGAGCCGGTCGTGGACGACCCGCAGGAGCGTACGGCCACCGGCCCCCGCCGTCAGCGCGCCGCGCTCGCGGCGGGGGCCGGCCTGCTCGCCCTCGCCGCCGTCGTCATCGTTGGTCACGCCGTCACCCGGGCCGACGACCGCCCGCCGGACGCGGCGCGTCCGGCGGTGACGAGCGGGGCCCCGACGACCGGCCGGGCCCCGGCGCCGCGCCCGGTCGGGCGGGCCGGCGCACTGACCAGTGGGCCGTTGATGGCCGACTCCCCGCCGGTGCGCGTCCGCATCCCGAGCCTGCGGGTGGACGCACCGATCGTCCCGCTCGGGCTCGGCCCGGACGGCGCGATGCAGGTGCCGGACAGCGCGACCGACGTCGGCTGGTTCACCCGGGCGCCGGCGCCGGGTGCGCTCGGGCCGGCGGTGCTGGCCGGGCACGTGAACTGGAAGGGGCGCGCGGGTTCGTTCTTCGACCTGGCCCGGTTGCGCCCGGACACCACGCTGGCGGTGCGGCGGCGCGACGGCAGCACCGCGGTGTTCGTCGTCACCCGGGTCGAGCAGCACCCGAAGGACCGGTTCCCCACCGAGGACGTCTACGGCCCGACCGACCACGCGGCGCTGCGCCTGATCACCTGCGGCGGCGAGTTCGACCGGAAGCGGGACAGCTACCGGGACAACGTCATCGTCTACGCGCGGCTGGCCCGGGCGGAGCCGGCCGGGTGACTGCTCAGTCGGCGTAGGCGGAGGTGGCCGGGGCGGCGTGCGCCAAGACGTCGTGCAGCACGTCGCGCAGCGGCGCGTCCGGGTGCTCGATCCACTGTTGGGCGGCGACGCGGAGCGTGGCCAGGAACGTGGCCGCCAGCACCCGCGCCCGCACCGGCACGTCGGGGCCGGTGAGCCGGCCGGCGATCTCGGCGGCGAGGTCCCGCTCGATGGCCGCGTACGCGCCGACCTGGTGGGCGGCCAGGCTCGGGTGGCCGTGCAACCGCCGGCGCCGGTTCAGCCAGGGCTCGGTCGGGTCGTCGTAGCTCTCGTCGGCCTGGAGCGCGGCCGCCCGGGTCAGCGCGGTCCAGGGCGGCAGCTCGGTGGGCTGCTCCGCGACCAGCGCCAGCAACCGGCGCAGCCGCAGCGTGTCGCCGTGGAAGAGCGCCTCCTCCTTGCCGGAGAAGTAGTTGGAGAACGTGCGTCGGGAGACGTTGGCGGCGTCCGCGATGGCCTCGACGGTGACCCGGTCGGGGCCGTGCTCGACGGCCAGCCGCAGCGCGGCCTCGTGCAGCGCCAGGCGGGTGGCCGCCTTCTTCCGCTCGCGTAGGCCGGTGCACTCCTCCATGCCGGCCAGCGTACGTGATCCTTTTCTCAATGGGCAAACTTGCCTGCTGGGCAAGATTTGTTGATGATTGCTTGAGGCAACCAAGGCGGCCACCCCATCCGACACACCTGGAGGACGCGCGATGAGCGCACCCACCGCGACGGCCGAGGCCGCGCCCATGAGCCGGCGGCAGACGCTGGAGGCACTCAGCGGGCTGCTGCTGGTGCTCTTCGTGGCCATGCTGAGCAGCACCGTCGTCTCCACGGCCCTGCCGAAGATCATCGGAGCGCTCAACGGCTCGCAGACGCAGTACACCTGGGTGGTCACCGCCACCCTGCTCACCGCCACGGCGACCACCCCGATCTGGGGCAAGCTCGCCGACCTGTTCAACAAGAAGCTGTTGATCCAGGTCGCCATCGTGGTCTTCCTGGCCGGCTCCGTCGCGGCCGGCTTCTCGCAGAGCGCCGGCCAGCTCATCGCCGCCCGGGCCTTCCAGGGCATCGGCGTCGGCGGCCTGCAGGCGCTGGTCCAGGTCGCCATCGCGGCCATGATCCCGCCGCGCGAGCGGGGCCGCTACAACGGTTACCTGGGCGGCGTCATGGCGCTCGCCACGGTCGGCGGCCCGCTGCTCGGCGGCCTCATCGTGGACACCTCCTGGCTCGGCTGGCGCTGGTGCTTCTTCGTCGGCGTGCCGGTCGCGATCATCGCGCTGTTCCTGCTCCAGATCACGCTGAACCTGCCCACCGTGCGCCGGCAGAACGTCAAGATCGACTACCTGGGCGCCGCGCTGATCGCCGCCGGGGTCAGCGTGCTGCTGATCTGGATCTCGTTCGTGGACGACTCGTTCGCCTGGCTCTCCTGGCAGACCGGCGCCATGGTCGGCGGCTCGCTGCTGCTGCTCGCGCTCGCCGTCCGGGTCGAGTCACGGGCCGCCGAGCCGGTGGTGCCGCTGCACATCGTCCGCGAGCGCACCACCGCGCTGGCCATCCTGGGCAGCCTCGCGGTCGGCATGGCGATGTTCGGCGGCGCGGTCTTCCTCGGCCAGTACTTCCAGATCGGCCGCGGCTACAGCCCGACCGAGGCCGGCCTGCTCACCATCCCGATGATGGCCGGCGTGCTGATCTCCTCGATCGTGGCCGGTCGGATGATCACCACCTCCGGCCGGATCAAGCCGTACATCGTGTTCGGCTCGATCGTGCTGGTCGCCGGCTTCGCCCTGCTCGGCACCATCGACCACGAGACCTCGCTGGTCATCGTCGGGGTGGCCATGTTCATCGTCGGTGTCGGCGTCGGCATGACCATGCAGAACCTGGTGCTCGCGGTGCAGAACACGGTGGCGCTCAAGGACATCGGCGCGGCCAGCGCAACCGTGGCCTTCTTCCGCTCGCTGGGCGGCACCATCGGCGTCTCGGTGCTCGGCGCGGTCCTGGCCCGGCGGGTCACCGACCGGATCACCCACGACCTGGCCGCGGCCGGCATCCCCACCTCCGGCAGCGGCGGCGGCAGCACGCTGAACCTCGACGCGCTGCCCGAGCCGGTACGGCAGATCGTCCGGGCCGCCTACGGCGACGCGACCGGGCACATCTTCCTCATCTCGGCCGCCATCGCGGTGGTCGGCGTCGTGGCGGCGCTGTTGCTGCGCCCGGTTACCCTGCGCTCCAGCCTTGATCTTCCGGACACCGGTCGATCGGTGGCGGTGGGCGCCGACGCGGTCGACGGGGCGCCCGCGTTCGACGGGGTGAGTGCCGACCAGGCCGGCCGGGAGGAACACGCCCGCCGCTGAGGCCGTACCCCAGGGCCGTCGCCGACCCCGGCGGCGGCCCTGGTCCGTGCCGGGAGGCACCGAAGGAGGAGCCCGTGCAGCTCACCGAGACCACGTCCCCGCGGGCCGGCGCGGTACGCCGCGCGGCCCGCGAACTGGCGCTGGTCGCCGTGCTCTTCCTCGCCTACAAGGTGGGCCGGCAGTTGATCACCGGGCGGGCCGGCACCGCGCTGGCCAACGGCGAGCGGATCTGGTGGCTGGAACGGTTGCTGCACCTGCCCGACGAGGCGCTGGTGCAGGCGCCGCTGCTGGCGCACGAACTGCCGGTGCGGCTGGCCAACAGCTACTACGCGTACGTGCACTTCCCGGCCACCGTGCTCTGCCTGGTCTGGCTCTACCTGCGCCGGCCGGCGCACTACCTGCGGCTGCGGCGGGCCCTCGCGGTGCTGACCGCCGCGGCGCTGGTGCTGCACGTCTGCGTCCCGCTCGCGCCGCCGCGACTGACCGCGCTCACCCACCTGGTGGACACCGGCAGCCGCTTCGGCCCCAGCGTCTACGGGCCGCCGGAGGCCGACCAGCTCAGCAACCAGTACGCGGCGATGCCGTCGCTGCACGTGGGCTGGGCGCTCGCGGTGGCGCTGGCGCTGGTGGGGGTGAGCGCCGGCCGGTGGCGCTGGCTCTGGCTGGCCCACCCGCTGGTCACCGCCGTGGTGGTGGTCGCCACCGGCAACCACTACTGGCTCGACGGGGTGGTCGCGGTGCTCCTGCTCGCGCTGATCCTGGCCGCGCTGCCCCGAGTCGTACCGCCGGAGGCGTCGCCGCCCCCGCCGGTGGCCGGGCCGCCGCGCCCGCACGTGGTGCCGCCCCCGCGCCGCGCCGGCCGCCGCCGGACCGCGAAGGTCCCGACGGCGGCCGACGCCCGGCTCCGGCCACCCGGCCGGGGCTGAGCTGTGGCTCAGGAACGGACGGTGCAGACCGTGCCGTTGAGCCGGAACACGCCCGGCGGCACGTTCGGCCCGCCGTACGCGCCGACGAACCCGACGCTTGTGCTCCCGCCGTCGGCGGCGAGCCGGCGGTTGTCGGCGGTCGGGGTCACCCGGACCTCCGTGCCGGTCTGCGTCCAGGTGGCGTTCCAGCCGCTGCTCACCTGCTGCCAGCCGGTCGGCCAGGTCCAGGTCAGCGTCCAGCCGTCCACCACGTCCGGGCCGGTGTTGACCACCTCGACGGTCGCCACGTAGCCGTTGCCCCAGTCGGTGTCGTTGTGAAAGCGCACCGCGCAGCCGCTCGCGGCCGGGCTGCCGGTGGCGAACGTCAGCGGCGGGGACGACCAGGACACCCGGCCGGCGGTGTCCCGGGCCAGCACGTTGACCGTGTAGCGGGTGCCCGGTTCGAGGTTGCGCACGGTGAACGACGTGCCGGCGGTCTCGCCGAGCTGTTCGCTGACCGCGCCGAACTGCCGGTACACCTCGTACTTGGCGATCGGCGCGGCGCCCGGGGTCGCCGCCGGCCAGGAGAGGGTCGCGGCGCGGTCGGTCACCGCGCCCGCCGCCGGCCGCCCGGGGGCGCCGGGCCGCCCGGCGGAGCCGCCGGCCGGTCGCAGCACCAGCGTGGTCAGCGAGTACGGCGGCAGCGTCCGGGTGGTCGCGCTGCCGGAGCGGTCGGTGCTCACCCCGCTCGCGCCGTTGGTCAGCGTGTGCACGGTCGGCGCCTCGTCCGCCGGGGTGAAACCGGCGTAGTCGACCGTCACCGGGTGGGCGGTGTCCGGGTCCTTGTTGAGCAGTTGGACCGCGAGGCCGCCGTCCGGCCGGCGCACCGCGTGCGCGGCGACCAGCGGCTGGTCGGTGCCGGCGCGGACGAACTGGTCGCCGGGGCGGGCGAACAGGTTCATCATGGACAGCGCGTGGTAGGGCGCGAACGGCGTGTTGAACGCCGGCTCGCAGACCTCGCCGTCGCTGGTGCAGCCGCCGCTGGAGAGCAGCCCGAAGTCGCCGTAGTCGGTCTGCCCGGCCACCTCGGAGACGGTGCCGATGCCGTTGTGCACGTTCCACCACTGCACCGTGAACACGCCCTGCTCCAGCAGGCCGCTGTAGGCGTCGGCGAGGAACAGCGCGCCGGGCTGGGTGGTGCGGCCGGCGTCGACGTTCAGCTCGGTGAGGCTGATCCCGATCCGGTCCGCGTTCGCGCCGGCGTACCTGTCGATCTGCTGACGCAGCAGCCAGGTGGCGTCGGGGAGCTGGTTGGTCCGGGTCAGCGACTCGGCGGCGGTGCCACCCGGGTACCAGTGCACGTCCACGAAGTCGATCTTCGGGCCGGCGAGCGAGAGCACGGTCCGGTTCCACGGGCCCGGGTCACCGCCGGCGGTGATCCCGTCCGGCCAGTTGCCGGGCATGGTGAGCACCGCGCCGACCTTGACACTCGGGTCGACCGCCTTCATCGCGTCGGCGTACTCGATCACCAGCTTGGCGTACTGGGTGGCGCTCTTGTCGGCGTGGTCGTCGGCCTCCCAGGCCGACCCGTAGAGGCCGTTGCCGTAGTTCTCGTTGCCGACGGTCCACCACTTGGCGCCGTAGCCCTTGGTGACGTTGGCGTACCGCACCCACTCGGCCGCCTCGGCCGGCGTGCCGGTGCCGTAGTTGGCGATGATCATCGGTTGCGCGCCGACCCGGCGGGCGGCGGCCATGAACGTGTCGAAGTCGGTGTCCGGCGCGACGTAGCCGCCGGGCGCGGTGTGCGTCTTCCAGTGGTAGATGTCGGCGTACGAGCCGCCGGGGTAGCGCAGCATCTTCACGCCGGCGGCCTTGAGCAGGTCGGACGTCTCGGGGCTGCCGAGTTTGGCGTCCCAGATGGCGTGGTTGACGCCGAGCGCGGTGTCCGGCACGGTGGCCAGCCCGGCGCGGGCGTTGACGGTCACCGCGACCGGGTCGGCGGCGGCGCCGGCGGCGGGCGGTTCCACGGTGGCGAGCGTGGTGGTGACGAGCAGCAGGCTCACCGCGTACGCGGTCCAGCGGCGCACGCGGGGCAGGGATCTCCTCATGGGGGTGTCCTTCGAGAGGCGGGGTTCCCGGTCTGTCGCGCCGTCCGCCCGGATGCCTGCCGGCGCCCGGGTGCCCTGGGACGACGATCGGCTCCGCGTGCTGATCAGAATTCCACGCGGGACGCGCCGGGCTCAAGGCTTAATTTATAGATAGGAGTCTTTACTGTTAACAAGGTTTAATTTATGTTCGTGACACCTTCCGTTCCCCCCGAAGGAGTCACCGCCATGCGTCGAAGAATCACCCTGCCCCTGCTCACCACCGGTGCGGTCGCCGCCGGGCTGGCGCTCGCCGCGCCCGCGCAGGCCCACGGCTACGTCTCCGGGCCGCTCAGCCGCCAGGCGCTCTGCGCGCAGAACCGGGTGCCCGACTGCGGCCAGATCAAGTACGAGCCGCAGAGCGTCGAAGGCCCCAAGGGCCTGAAGACCTGCCACGCCAACATCGCCCAGTTCGCGGTGCTCAACGACGACAGCCGCAACTGGCCGGCCACCACGGTCGGCAGCACCGTGACCTTCACCTGGGTCAACACCGCCCGGCACGCCACCGCCAACTGGGAGTACTGGATCGGCAACACCCGGGTCGCGGTCGTCGACGGCGGCGGCCGTCAACCCGACGCCACCGTCTCGCACACCGTCAGCCTGGGCGGCTACACCGGCCGGCAGAAGGTGCTCGCGGTCTGGAACATCAGCGACACCGCCAACGCGTTCTACTCCTGCGTCGACCTGCAGATCGGCGGCGGAGGCGGCAACCCGACCCCCACCCCGACGCCGACCCCTCGCCCACCCGTACCGCCGCGCCGTCGCCCACGCCGTCGCCGACCGGCTCGCCGGTGCCGGGCGGCACCTGGACCGCCGGCCGCTCGTACCAGGTCGGCGACACGGTGACCTATGCCGGCTCGAGCTACCGCTGCCGCCAGGCGCACACCGCGATCGCCGGATGGGAACCGCCGAACGTGCCGGCGCTCTGGCAGCAGATCTGACCCGGTCGCCGGGCGCGACGCCGGGCCGTGCCGCCGAGGTGGGTCGGACGACCCGCGCGCGGCGCGGTGGCGTGGCCCGGTGCGAGGAAGTGCCGCACGAGGTCCGTCGGACGGTCGGCCGGTCCCGCCCGGCCGTCCGACGGGCCCGGCGCCCGGCGCCGGCGCCCGTCGCCTGTTGCCCCTCGCGCTCGGCGCTCGTCGCTTGTTGCCCATCGCCCATCGCCCCTCGCGCCCGCCGTTCGTCGCCCCGCCGCCGGGCGTGTCCGTCGCCGGAGTCGTTCGGGCGGCCGTCCGGCGCGTCCGGACCGCTAGCGCCCGAAACCCGATCGGAGGCCCGACATGCGCCGTTTGCTCGCCGCTCTGCTGGCCGTCCTGCTCACCGCCGGTGTCGCCGGTTGCGGTGGCGGGTCGCCGGCACCCGCCGCGTCCCGGCCGGCGCCGGCCGTCGACGGCACGACCAGCGGCATCGACGCGCTCTTCCTCGCCATGATGGTGGCGCACACCGGGCAGACCCTGGAGATCGTCGCCGTCGGGCTCGACCGGGTCACCGATCCCGAGGTGCGTACCCTGATCGCCGCCGTCCGGGCCACCGAGACCGACGAGCTGGCCACCATGCGCGGCTGGCTGCGCGAGGCCGGCCCCTCGGCGTCGGCCGCCGCGGCGCGCCACGACCACACCGGGCACAGCGACGCCGCCGCCGGCCTGGCCCGGCTGCGGGCCGCCCCGGCCGCCGACGTCGACCGGGTGCTGCTCGACGTGCTCGCCGCGCACCAGCGCACCGCCGCCGCGCTGGCCCGCGCCCAGGTCGCCGCCGGCACCAGCGAGCGGGTACGCGACCTCGCCGCCCGCATCGACCGCTCCCGTACCGCCGAGGTGGCCCTGATGGCGAAGCTGGCCGCCGCGCCCCGAGGCTGACCTCGTCGATCTTGGACTTGTGGCGCCTCGCGAAAGCACTATAAGCCGCACTCCAGGCGCCACAACTCCAAGATCGACGGGAAGGCGGTGGGCGGAGGGCATGACGTTCGTCACGGTGGGGTGGGGTCGGGAAAGGGGCGGGTTGGGGTTTTTCGGGCGTAGGGATCGCTCGCGGGGGCTGTGCGGGGGCGGGTGGGGGATAGGGGTTGGTGCGGGGGGTCGGGGGCGTTCGCCTCTGGGCAAAACCGGCCGCGCGATGTCGCAGTCCGTGACTAGGCTTTCGCCGGACCTCGACCCACCGCGCGTCCCGCGTGCGTGTGGCGCCGCCACCCCTCGGACCGGACCGGAACCAGGAGACTGTCTGTGACCCAGCAAACCGTCGCGACATCGAACAAACTCGACGCCGCGGTGCTCAAGGTGGCCGGCGTCGTCGTGCTCGGCGCGATCATGTCGATCCTCGACGTGACGGTCGTCAGCGTGGCCATCCCGACGTTCCAGCGCGAGTTCGACGCGTCCTACGCGCGGGTCGCCTGGACCATGACCGGCTACACCCTCGCCCTGGCCACGGTCATCCCGCTCAGCGGTTGGGCCGCCGACCGGTTCGGCACCAAGCGCCTCTACATGGTGGCGCTGGCGCTGTTCACCATCGGCTCCGGGCTGTGTGCCACGGCCGACTCGATCGGCGAGCTGATCGCCTGGCGGGTCGTCCAGGGCCTCGGCGGCGGCATGCTCATGCCGCTCGGCATGACCATCATGACCCGGGCCGCCGGCCCGCACCGGATCGGCCGGCTGATGGCCGTGCTCGGCATCCCGATGCTGCTCGGCCCGATCGGCGGCCCGATCCTCGGCGGCTGGCTGATCGACACCGCGAGCTGGCACTGGATCTTCCTGATCAACCTGCCCATCGGTCTGGTCGCGCTGATCTACGCCCAGCTGGCGCTGCCGAAGGACGCCCCCGAGCCGTCCGAGTCGTTCGACTTCCTCGGCATGCTGATGCTCTCGCCGGGCCTGGCGCTGTTCCTCTACGGCGTCTCCTCGCTCCCCGAGGCGGGCACGGTCACCGACACCGAGGTCTGGCTGCCCATGCTGGTCGGCGCGGCGCTCGTCGTCTCCTTCGTGATCTACTCGTTCCGGCCCCGGCACCCGCTGCTCGACCTGCGGCTGTTCCGCAACCGCAACCTCACCGTCGCCGCGGTGACCCTGTTCGTCTTCATCATCGCGTTCATGGGCGCCGGCCTGCTGTTCCCGAGCTACTTCCTGCAGATCCGGGGCGAGACGACGCTGACCGCCGGCCTGCTGATGGCGCCGCAGGGCATCGGCGCCATGCTCACCATGCCGATCGCCGGCATGCTCGCCGACCGGGTGCCGGTCGGCCGCACCGTGCCGTTCGCGCTGGTGCTCATCGCCGCCGGGTTCTTCACCTTCACCCAGCTCGGCACCGACACGTCCTACCTGCTGCTGTGCGGCTCGCTGTTCGTGATGGGCCTTGGCATGGGCGGCACCATGATGCCGATCATGACCTCGGCGCTGAAGACCTTGCAGGCCGCGGAGGTGGCCCGGGGCTCAACGCTGGTCAACATCCTCCAGCAGATCGGCGGTTCGGTCGGCGCGGCGGTGATGTCGGTGATCCTCACCAGCGAGCTGAACGGCTCGCGGCCGATCCCCGGCGTGACCGACCCGGGCAGCGGCGCCCCGGTGACCGAGGCGCAGCTCGCCATCGCCGTGCAGCAGCAGCCCGAGCTGGCCCAGCAGTTCCCGGTGCCGCCGTCGCTGATCGAGCGCGGCCTCGACTTCGCGGCCAACTCCTTCGCCACCACGTTCTGGGTGGCGTTCGGTCTGGTGCTGCTCACCTTCGTCCCGGCCGTCCTGCTGCCCCGCCGCCGCGAGCCGTCGCACCTGCTCGACGGCGAGCCGGGGGAGGAGCAGCGGCCGACGCCGGTGCCGATCCACTGATCCACCGCCCGACCCCGGGGGGCCGACCGCCGACGGCGGCCGGCCCCCCGGCGTCTCGGCCACCGGCCGGACGTGGTCAGCGCCCGGCCCCCACCTGCCAGCGAGGCCGGGCGGGGGCCGGGAGGCCGGCCGTATCCCTCACCGGCGGGTCGGGCAGCGCCTAGGCTCGACGGAAGTGGCGGGCGAGAGGCGGGCACGGTGGGCGCAGACGGCGAGGACCGCTCGGCGCGGCGGCGGAAGCGCATGCTGCTGGCGGGCCTGCTGGCCGTGGTCGGCCTGATCCTCCTGCTGCTCGGCCTCACCGTCGCCAACGGCCCGGTCGCCGGCGTCGAGGTGGTGCTCGCCCTGCTGCTCCTGGTGGCCAGCTACGCGATCCAGCGGGTCGCCCGCCGGGAGACCGTCTACCGCGACCGGCGGCGGTGACCGGCGCGACGGCCCGATCCGGCTAGGCTGACCGGCGTGGATCAGGAAGACCGGATCGCGCTGTTCCTCGACTACGAGAACCTGGCGCTGGGTGTACGGGACCATCACGGCGGCAGGCCGTTCGACTTCCGGCCGATCGCCGACGCCCTCGCCGAACGCGGCCGGGTGGTGGTGCGCCGGGCGTACGCGGACTGGTCGTACTTCGACGAGGACCGGCGGATGCTGACCCGGTCGCACGTCGAGCTGATCGAGATCCCGCAGCGGATGGGCTTCTCCCGCAAGAACGCGGCCGACATCAAGATGGCCGTGGACGCGGTCGAGTTGGCGTTCGAGCGCGGCTACATCTCGACGTTCGTGATCTGCACCGGCGACAGCGACTTCACCCCGCTGGTGCACAAGCTGCGCGAGCTGAACAAGCGGGTGATCGGCGTCGGGGTGGAGAAGTCCACCTCGGCGTTGCTGCCGCCGGCCTGCGACGAGTTCCTCTACTACGACCGGCTCGAAGGGGTGGACGTGCCCCCGCCCGCGGCGCGCCGGGCCCGGCCGGCCCGCTCGGCTGGGACGTCGGTGGCGGAGCCGGCGCCCGAGCCGGCGGTGGAGACCGCCCCGGTCGAGGAGGAGCCCTCGCGCGACGTGGACACCCTCGCCGTCCTGCTCGTGCAGACCGTGGCCGGGATGCAGGGCAGCTCCAGCGGCGAGGTGACCGCGTCCGGCCTGAAGCGGGCCCTGCTCCGCAAGGACCCGACGTTCAGCGAGTCCGACTACGGCTTCCGTACCTTCGGTGAACTGCTGCGGCACCTGGCCGCCTCCAACGTGGTGGAGCTGGCCGCCGGCCCGGCCAAGGGTGACCCCGAGGTGTCGCTGCCCGAGCGGGGTGACCGGGAGGTCGCGTTCGGGCTGCTCCGGTCCGTGGTGGTGGACCTGGCCGGCGAGGGCGGCGCGGTGGCGCTGTCCGGCCTGAAGGACCAGCTCCGGCGCGCCCGGCCGGACTTCAGCGAGAAGAAGCTGGGCTACCGCAGCTTCCTCCAGTTCTGCAAGGCCGCCGCCACCGACGGGGCGGTTGACCTGCGCTGGAGCGCCGACGACGGCGACTACCTGCTCAGCCCGCAGCCGTCCTGACCGACGCGGCGGTCGGGCTCAGGAGGCCCGGCGGGCGGCGGTCGGGCTCGCGACGGCCGGCGGGCTCAGGACGGCGGTCGGGCTGGGTGCGACGGTCGGGGTGGGTGCGGCGGGTGAGGTCGGAACCTGACTCGGAACCGGGTCGGTGGGCGGTGGCGGTGTCGGGGCCGATGGCAGGTCGCGGCCGGTCGGTGGCGCCGTCGGGCCCGGGCCAGCGGCCGGCGGACCGCTCGCGCCCACCCCGGCGGCCGGCGGACCGGTCCGGCTCGCCCCAACGGGCGGCGAGGGTCGGGTGGGTGCGCGGTCCGGCCGGGGCAGGGTCCGGGGAGAGCCCGGATCGTCGGACGCGCGGCGGCCGACGGGGGACCCGGTGGGCGTCGGCGTGACCGGGCCCGTGTCGACCCGGTCGCTCCCGGCCGTAGCGGACGCCGCCGAGCGGGCCGTCGGCTGGTGCGGCCCGGCGGTGGCCGGCCACGTGCCGGCGGAGGTCACCCCGAGCAGCACGGCCGCCACCGCGACGCCGGCCGCCACCAGTCGTCCCGGCGGCATCCGGTCGGGCGGGGCGTCGTCGGGGCCCAGCGGGCGGGGCGGCCGGGGCCGGGCGGCCCGGTGCGCGGCGCGCAGCGCCTCGACGTCCTGCGCGACCGCGCTCCTCGCCCCGGTCGCGTCGGCGTGCGCGAGCGTCAGGTAGAACCGGGCGTTCGCGGCCCCGGGCGCCGGCATCCGCAACCCGGACGGCGGTGCGCCGTCGGCCCGGTGCAGCAGCGTCACCGGACGGTCGGGATGGTGTCCGGCGCCCCGCAGGTCACCCAGCGGCCACTCCTGGCGGCCGTCCCGGCCGGCGAAGGCCACCCGCCGGTCGGTCACCACGGCGGCGCCGGTGTCGACCACGCGCAGCCCGACCGGCAGCGGGCCGTCGCCCGGGTCCAGGCAGCCGACCAGCGTCCGGCCGGGCGCGGGCAGGCCGGCCAGGTGCCGGGCGGTGGCCTCCACCAGCTCGACGACCGGCAGGATCCGGTAGACGACCTCGCCGTCGTCCAGCGGCACCGGCAGCGGCGTGCCGGGCAGCGCGCATCCGTGGAACCCGTCCGCCTCGATCCGCAGCCGGTCGAGGTGGTCCGCGCGGCGGCGCCAGTCACGCACCGCAGTCTCGTACGCCCGACGTCGGCGCTCGTTCTCGCGTCGGGCCCAGGCCAGCCGTCGCGCCGGATGGGACCCGGTCGGGCCGGGTCGTCTCGCCGTCACACCCGGTACAACGCCGGCCACGGGGCGCGGACACGTGAGCGTGGCTATCATCCGCTTTGGTGGCGTTATGGCCGTGCCTAGACTCGGGCCATGCCGCGGATCGTCCAGTTGCTGGCCTCACCGGTGCACCGTTACCTGGGCCGCCCGGCGGACGGCCCCGCCCCGGCGCCGCCCGGTGAGCTGGTCGACCAGGTGCGCCTGCGGGCCGGCCTCGGCGTCGTCGGTGACCGCTACTTCGGGCGGCCGGCGCACCGCACGGCGAGCGTCACGCTGATCGCGCGGGAGTCGCTGCCCGCCGGCGCCGACCTCACCCAGCTCCGCCGCAACGTGCTGACCAGCGGCATCGCGGTCGACGAGCTGGTCGGCCGGGTCCTCACCCTCGACTCCGGCGACGGTCCGGTCAGCCTGCGGGTGCACCGGGCCGCGCCGCCCTGCGCCTGGCTGGACGTGGTCGTCGCACCCGGCACCTGGAAGGCGATGCGCCGCCGGGCCGGCGTACGCTGCGAGCCGCTCACCGACGGTCTCCTGCGGGTCGGCCCGGTCACCGTCACGGTCGGCGACTGATCCGTCCGCCGGAACTTTTCCCGGCCGCCGGCCGACCAACCTCGGGGTCACCGATCGCCGGATCGGCGGCGAGGTGACGGAGAGGACGCCAGGGATGAACCGAGCGGGGCCGGCGTCCGTACCCTCCGGCATGACCGTGCCGCACCGGCGGGCGGGCCGCGGATGAGCCCGGACGCCGACGACGAGCAGGTGACCCGGTGGGCGCACCAGGCCGGCCGGGGCGACCAGCTCGCCGCCGCCGCGTTCGTGCGGGCGCTCCAGGGCCCGGTGTGGCGGTTCCTCGCCCACCTCGCCGGCCCCGCCGAGGCCGACGACCTCGCCCAGGAGACGTTCCTGCGCGCGCTGCGCAGCCTGCCCGGGTTCGCCGGTCGCTCCTCGGCCCGGACCTGGATCTTCACCATCGCCCGCCGGGTGGCCGTGGACCACGTGCGGGCCGCGACCGTCCGCCCCCGGATCGCCGCGCTGCCGGACTGGCAGAGCGTCGCCGAGGCGGCCGGGGCGGTCACCGCCGGCGGGGACGACGGCGTCGCGCTGCGCGGGCTCATCGCCGGGCTCGCCCCGGACCGGCGGGAGGCGTTCGTCGCCACCCAGGTCCTCGGCCTCTCCTACGCCGAGGCCGCCGAGGTGTGCGGCTGCCCGGTCGGCACCATCCGGTCACGGGTCGCCCGCGCCCGCGAGGACCTGGTCGCGGCCTGGGCCGGCGACGTCCGGTCCCGCCGGGCCCGCTGAGCCGCCCGGACCGAGGTCAGGCCGCGCGGCGGTCGCGGGCCTGCGCGGTGTACGGGCCGGGCGGCACCAGCCGCAGCGGCGCCGGCGCGGACGGCTCCTCGGTACGCAGCGCCCACCGCGAGCCGGACGACCCGCGCCGGCCGGGCGGCGTGTCGCCGGGGCGCAGGCCGGGCCGGGACAGCAGCAGCATCACCGCCCAGCCGACCAGCAGGAAACCGTGGCTGACCAGCCGGGTCATCGCCACCTGCCCGGTGATCAGGTCGTTCACCGACAGCAGGACCAGCGTGGCGACGAACGCGCTGAGCATCGGCAGCAGCCCGGACGGGGTGGACCGGCGCAGCGCGACGTAGAGGAAACCCGCGCCGACCGCCACGTTCCACGCCGCCGACTCGTGCCACAGGTGCTGGCCGGAGGTGTGCGCGTGCGCCACCACCGCCTCCCGGCCGATCTGCGCCAGGCCCAGCACCAACTGCACCGCGCCGAGCAGGCCGAGCGCCGCGCGCAGCCCCCACACCACCCGCCGGCGTCGGCTCGGCCGGGGCGGCGGTGCGGCGGCCAGCACGGACGCCACCAGGTCGGGCACCCGCGGGGCGAGCTGCGTACGGGCCCGGCGGGTGACGGCGGCCGCCGAGTCGAACCAGCCCCGGCACCCGGCGCAACCGCTCAGGTGCGCCTCCGCCGCTTCCGTCTCGGTCCGGGACGCCTCCCCGTCCAACTGGGCCGACAGGATCTCCCGCCACTGCTCGCACGCCATGTAGGGATAGTCGTCCGGGCGCCCCGCCTGGTTCCCGCCGGGGTGCCGGAACAGGCCGGCGACTACCCCCGGCGGGCGCGGGTAAGCGGGCCCGACCGCCGGCGGAGGGGAGCCAGGTGACACGCGCGTTCGTGAACTGGTCCGGCAGCCTCTCCTTCACCCCGGCGCGCTGGGCCGAACCCGCGGGTGAGGACGAGGTGTGCGCGCTGGTGCGCCGGGCCCGCGACGACGGCGTCACCGTCCGACCGGTCGGCTCGGGGCACTCGTCCAGCCCGCTGGTGCGTACCGACGGGATCCTGCTCGGCCTGGACCGGCTCGCCGGCGTGGTCTCCGACGACGGCCGAACCGCCACCGCCTGGGCCGGCACCACGCTGAAGGCGCTCGGCGAAGGTCTCCACGACGCCGGCCTGGCCATGGACAACCTGGGTGACGTCGACTACCAGTCGATCGCCGGGGCGACCGCCACCGGCACCCACGGCACCGGGCTGGGCTTCGGCAACCTGAGCACCCAGCTCACCGGCGTACGCCTGGTCACCGGCGCCGGCGAGGTGCTGGAGATCGCCGCGGACCGCAACCCGGAACTGTTGCCGGCCGCCCGGCTGTCGCTGGGCGCGCTCGGCGTCGTCACCCGGGTCACCCTGGACGTGCAGCCCCGCTACGAACTGCACCGGCGGTCCTGGTGCGCGCGGCTGGACTGGACGCTCGACCACCTGGCCGAACTCCAGCACACCAACCGCAACATGGACTTCTACTGGTATCCGCGCAGCGACCGGACGCAGATCCGGGTGATCAACCGGGTCGACGACGCGCGCGACCAGTCACGGTGGCCCGGCGCGTGCACCCCGGACGGCGAGCCCCGGCAGAGCCAGGTCGGGCCGACCCACCGCACCATTCCCCGGCACCGGGAACTGCGGTTCGAGGAGATCGAGTACATGCTGCCCGCGGAGGCGTTCGCGGCCTGCTTCGCCGAGGTGCGCCGCCGGATCCGGGAGCGGCACCGGCGGCTGGCCGGGTGGCGGGTGCTGGTCCGCACCGTCGCGCCGGACGACATCTGGCTGAGCAACGCCTACGGCCGGCCCACCACCACGATCGCCTGCCTGCAGAACACGTCCCTGCCGTACGAGGACTACTTCCACGACATGGAGGCGGTCTTCCGGCACCACGGCGGGCGGCCGCACTGGGGCAAGAAGCACTGGCTCGGCGCGCGGGAACTGCGTCCCCTCTATCCCCGGTGGGACGACTTCCAGGCGGTCCGCCGCCGGCTCGACCCGGACGGGGTGTTCCTCACCCCCGACCTGGCCCGACTGCTGGAGGAGTCGTGACCGGGGCGATCGGCGCCCGGGTGTGGGTGGTGCCCGGCGGGCACGTGCCGTTCCCGGCGCACGGCACCGAGCCCGAGTTCACCGGCTTCGACCAGCTCTGCGTGCTCAACGCCGGCGACGACGACGCCGCGCTGACGCTCGACTTCTACTACCAGGACGCCGAGCCGGTCGGGCCGTACCGGCTGCTCGTGCCCGCCCGCCGGGTCCGGCACGTGCGGGTCAACGACCTGATCGACCCGGAAGCGGTACGACTGGACCGCCCGTACGGCTGCGTGCTGCGCTCCCCGGTGCCGGTCGTGGTGCAGTTCCTGCGCCAGGACACCCGGCTGCCCGGCGTGGTGGCGCTGACCGGCACGATGGCCTATCCGGGGTGAGGTTCGACCGGGCGGCGGCGGGTACCCCGGCGCATGCGGGCAGCCGGCGACCGGATACGCGAGGCGGGACGGGCCAGCCGGGAGCGGCTGCGCACGTACTTCATCGTGGCGGTCCAGGCGGGCCTGGCCGCGGCGCTGGCCTGGCTGCTCGCGCGCGAGGTGCTCGGCAACCCCGACCCGACGTTCGCGCCTGCCGCAGCCGTCGGTGTCATCGCCGCGGCGCTCGGCAACCGCACCCGACGCACCGTCGAACTGGTCGTCGGCGTGGTGCTCGGCATCGTCGTCGGGGACGCCCTGATCCACCTGTTCGGCACCGGCCCGTGGCAGACCGGCGTGATCGTCTTCCTGGCCGTCACCGCGGCGGTGCTGGTCCGGGGCACCGGCGCGCTCGTCACCCAGGCCGGCGGTACGGCGGTGCTGGTCGCCACGCTCACCCCGGTCTCGCCGGACCTGGAGCTGCCCCGCACCGTCAACGCGCTGGTCGGCGGCGTGGTCGGCCTGCTGGTGGTGCTGGTGATCGCGCCCCTCAACCCGCTGCGCACGGTACGCCGGCTCGCCGACCCGGCGCTGGACACGTTCGCCCGGGAGATGACCGCCTCGGCGGAGGCGCTGGCCCGAAGCGACGCGCGCGCCGCCGACGCGGTGCTGACCCGGATGCGCGCCGCCGAACCGGAACTCGACCGAATCGACGAGGTGGTGAACGCCGCCGACGAGGTGGTCCGCTTCTCCCCGGTGCGCTGGCGGCGACGGCGGGCGCTGGCCGCGTACCGGAGCGGCGCCGAGCACCTGGACCGGGCGTTCCGCAACAGCCGTGCGCTGGTCCGCCGGGTCGGCACCGCGCTGCGCGACGACGAGCCGGTGCCACCGGACCTGCCGGCCGCGCTGGAAAATTTCGGGGCGGCGATCCGACTGCTTCACCGGGAGTTCCTCGCCGCCCGGGAGCCGCTGGCGGCCCGGGAGCGGGTGCTGCGGGCGGTCCGCGAGGCCGGCGCGGCGTGCCGCCAGGACATCGGCTTCTCCGGCACCATCGTGGTCTCGCAGCTCCGGACCGCCGCGAACGACGTGCTGCGCGCCACCGGCGTACCGCCGGACGAGGCGCGCCGCCTGGTCCGCCGGGCCGCCGCCGGCCGCCCGCTCTCCGCCTAGCGGCGCTCCCGAACCCTCCGGTACGCGACGGTCCGGCGCTAGTCCGTCGAGCTCGCGCTCGCGCTCGCCCCGCCCCCGGCTCCCCGCTTCCGCCTCCCCGCCTCCCCGCCTCCCCGCCTCCCCGCTTCTGGCTCCCCGCTTCCGGCTCCCCGCCTCGTGGCTCTCGGCTCCCAGCCCGTGGCTCCTGGCCCGTGGCTCCCGGTTCCCGGCTCGCCGGCTCCCGGGCGCCCGGCTCCGTGCTCCGGGATCCGTGCTCCGGGATCCGGCTCCGGCTCCGGCTCCGGCTCCGGTTCCGGTTCCGGTTCCGAGAGATCTTGGTAGGAAACGGCCCCTCCAGGGCCGTTTCCTACCAAGATCTACCCGTTTCCTATCCAGTGGAACGCCAGTCCCAGAAACCAGCCGCCTGCCGTTCAACGCGCCCACCCCGATACGCGGTAATCAGAACTGTCCCGCCGATCCTTTCGATCTTGGAGTTGTGGCACCTCCGATAGGCGTTCAATGCCGACAATCCAGGCGCCACAACTCCAAGATCGGCGAAGCCGAGGCCGAAGCCCGGGGGATCGTGCCGCAGCGCGAGCGAGAAGGCGGGCGAGATGCCGAGACAGAAGGCGGGGGTGGGGTGGGGGTGAGGCGGGAGGCTGGGCGGAAGGCAGGGCGAGGCCCTGGCCCGCGGTCTCGAGGGCCTGGCCTTCGACCTCTGGCCTTCGACCTCTGGCCCTCGATCCCTGGCCTTCGATCCCCGGTCCTTGGCCTGGGGCCCGTGCCCCTGGCTCTCGGCTTGGCCCTTGGCTCTCGGGCGCTGACAGAAGACTCGCGCTTTCTGCGGTATGACTGTGCGTCATAGCTATGACTGAGAGTCATAGCGCGACTCGCCGCCGGGAGAGCGGCGCCTCGTCGCGCGACCCGTGGACCGATGTCCGCGCCGCTGCGCGACCGGCGGTTAGCATGGGCCGTGCCCGAGCAGCCGACGATCGCCGACGCCACACTGGCCCGCATCAACGAGGGCGTGCAGTTGCACCACCAGCAGGGTGAGCGGGACGCCGCGCGCGACCTGTTCGCGCAGGTCTGGGACGAGATCGGCGGTGAGCGGGGCGACCCGCTGCACGTCTGCGTCCTGGCGCACGCGATGGCCGACGTGCAGGACGACGCCCGTGAGGAGTTGCGCTGGGACGAACGGGCGCTGGCGGCGGCCGGCCGGCTCACCGACGCGCGGGTGGCCGAGTCGGGGGTGCCGCTGTCGGTGGCCGCGCTTCATCCGTCGCTGCACCTCAACCTGGCGGAGTGCCACCGCAAGCTCGGTGATCTCGACCGCGCCCGGGAGCACCTGCGACACGCGGAGGCGGGGATCGGCGCGCTGGGCGACGACGGCTACGGCAGGCTGATCCGCGGTGGGCTGGACCTCCTGCGGCAGCAGTTGGCCGTCGCCTAGGCAGCAGGGGCGTGGGCGGCCGAGCCGCGCCAGGAACGAGCCACGCCAGGAAGCGGTCCCACCGGACGGCCGGCTCCCGGGCCCGTGGCGAGACGAGCGATGACTTCGGCCGGGGACGCCGGTCTACCTCCCGACTGAGAGAACCGACCATACGGGAGCACGACATGGGCGTCATCCAGATCGAGCTGTTCACCACCCTGGACCTCGTGGCGCAGTCGCCCGGCAGCCCGGAGGAGGATCCGGCGGGGTTCCCGTTCGGCGGCTGGCAGGCGCCGCTGCTGGACGAGGCCACCGGCGCGCAGGTCATGAAGGCGTACGAGGGCACGGACGCGCTGCTGCTCGGCCGGCGGACGTACGACATCTTCGCCGCCTACTGGCCGCACCAGGAGGGCGGCGAGGACAACGAGATCGCCACGTTGTTCAACCGCATCCCGAAGTACGTGGCCTCCCGGAGCCGGCCCGACCTGTCGTGGCAGGGGTCCACCCAGCTCGGCCCGGACCTGGCGACGGCGGTGCGTGAGGTGCGGGACCGGCACGAGAACGTGAAGGTCGTCGGCAGCCTCGACCTGGTGCAGACGCTGCTGCGGGAGAAGCTGTTCGACCGGATCGACCTGTGGGTGCACCCGATCCTGCTCGGCGTCGGCAAGAGGGTGTTCGACGGCGGCGCGGTGCCCACCAACGTCACGCTCCTCGAACCGCCGGTCGCCAACGCGACGGGCACCGTCTACCTGCGCTACGGGCTCGCCGACGGCACGCCGGGGACGGGCGACATGGGCGCGCCCGACCGGGGCGTCGGCCACGACGGCTGACCGGCGTCGTGGTGGCTCAGAGGCCGAAGAAGTCCAGGTAGCCGTCGATCTGGTGGGCCAGCATGGGCTCACCGGGATGCGCGGGCAGGCCCCGGTCGCGGGCCGCGCGGAGCAGCGTCGTCTCCGCCGGGGACATGATGATGTCCGCGACCACCGCCCGCGCCGGCAGCTCCGCCACCGGGAACGGCGGCGGGTCGCCGGGGCGCAGCCCGACCGGCGTCGCGTTGACCGCGAGGTCGACGTCGGCCAGTCGCGGCCGGGACGCCGCGTGGACCCGGCCCGGGTACGCGGCCGACAGCCGCCCGCCGAGCGCGGCCAGCCGGGCCGGGTCGGTGTCGGCCAGGTGCAACGCGGCCACCCCGGCGTCGAGCAGCGCCACCGCGATCGCGCTGCCCGCGCCGCCGGCGCCCACCACGCACACCCGCCGGCCGCGTGGGTCGTGCCCGGCCGCGACCAGCCCGCGCACGAACCCGTCGCCGTCGAACGTGTCCGCCGTCCAGGTGCCGTCGGTCTCGCGGCGCAGCGCGTTGACGCTGCCGGCCCGCCGGGCCCGGTCGGTGACCCGGTCGGCGAGGGGGAGCACTGCCGCCTTGTGCGGCACGGTGACCAGCATGCCGTGCAGGTTGGTCACCTGCCGCAGCCCGGCCACCACGTCCGGCAGCGCGGCGGCGGGCACGTGCACCGGCACCAGCACCGCGTCCGTGCCGCGCCGGGCCAGCACCGGGTTGAGCAGGCCGGGCGCGCGTACCTGGGCGATCGGGTCGCCGAGCAGCGCGTAGAGGCGGGTGGCGCCGCCGATCGCGGTCACCGCACCGGCTGCGGGTGGCGCAGTGTCCGCAGCGCGCCCGCCCACGCCACCACCTCGTCGAGCATGGCGCCGACGGCCTCCCGCTGGTGCGGGCCGGGGCGGAAGTCGCGGAACGCCACGAAGTCGGTGTGCAGGGAGAGCGCCACCTGGGAGCGGACCACCGGCACCGACACCTGCCCGAGCACCAGCCGCAGGTGCTCGGCGGCCCGGGTGCCGCCGTGCACGCCGTAGCCGACCAGCCCGGCCGGCTTGTGGTGCCACTCCTGGTAGAGCGCGTCGATCGAATCCTTGAGGACACCCGGGATGGAGTGGTTGTACTCCGGGGTGACGAAGACGAACGCGTCGAGCGCGCCGACGACGGCGCCCCACCGGCGGATCGCCGGCCGGCTCGACGGTGCCATCGACGGGGGCAGCGGCTCGGCGAAGTGGGGCAGCGGATGGTCCGCCAGGTCGACGAGTTCCGCCTCGACGTCCGTCCGTGCGGCGGCGATGTCGCGTACCCAGCGCGCCACCGCGTCGGCCTTGCGGCCCGGGCGGGTGCTGCCGGCGACGACCCCGATCCTGATCATTGGCTGTTCTCCCTGGTCGAGTGCCCGGCCCCGACCGGGACCGGGGCGCCCGCGAGGTCGCGGGCGAGGTGGAGCGCGCCGTGCAGCGAGGAGAGCCCGCCGAGCGCGGCGGCGGCGACGCGGGGTGCGGGCCGTCCCGGACGCCCGACGGCGAGGCGCCCGACCAGCGGCACGAAACCGGGCAGGCCGGCGGCGAACCCGCCGCCGACGATCGCCAGGTCGGCCGCGAGCAGTTCGCCGAGGCTCACCACCGCGGCGGCCAGCGCGGCGCAGGCCGGTTCGATCGCGGCCACCGCCCACGGCCGTCCGTCGTCCAGTCCGGCGCGCAGCCGGTGGTGGTCGACCGGCCCGCCGCGCAGCCGGGCCGCGCGGCGCAGCGTGGCCGGCCCGGACGCGACCGCCTGCAGGCAGCCGGACCGCCCGCAGTCGCACCGGTCCCCGCCGAGGTCGACGACCATGTGTCCGACCTCGGCGGACACGCCGGCCGGGGCGTTGCGCCCGCCGACCACGATCCCGCCGCCGACGCCGGTGCCGACCCCGAGGTAGAGCACGTCGGCGCGGCCCGCGTGCCGGGCCTCGGCAAGCGCCGCCAGGTCGCCGTCGTCGGCGTACCCGGTCGGGGTGTCGGGGAACAGGCGACGCAGCGCGCCGGCCAGGTCCAGGCCGACCCAGCTCGGCCGGCCGGGCCAGGCCACGATCACGCCGGACCGGTCGACGGTCGCCGGCATGGCCACGCCGACCGCGCCGACCGGGCCGAAGCCGGCGCGCAGCGCGACCACCTCGGCGGCCAGCACGGCCAGGTCGGCGGCCGGGTCCGCGCCGGCCGGCCAGGTGACGATCCGTTCGTACGCGGGCCGGCCGGCCGCCTCGGCGCGCAGCGCGACCTTGGTGCCCCCGACGTCGACGCCCAGCAGCGTGGCGCCCGGCCCGCCCGTCACGCCGGCCTCAGTGCGCCAGCAGGTGCAGGAACGCCAGCGCGGCCGAGGCGAACGCGAAGAACAGCGGCACCATGATCACCTTGCCGTCGTCCTTGGCGCGCAGGTGGTAGGCCACGGCGGCGATCAGCAGGACGGTGACGCCCACCGCGGCGACCAGGCCGAGCTGCCAGAACTTCAGGCCCAGCAGCAGCCCGGCGACGCCGGCCAGCTCCAGCAGGCCGATGACGCGGGTCAGCCCGGCGGAGACGCCGAGGTGCGACATCCGCTCGCGCATCTGCGCGTTGCCGGTGAGCTTCTGCACGGCCAGTGGGATCAGGATGATGGCCAGCAGGATGGTGAGAACGATGATCGCGACGGTCACGGGGTTCCTCGGGGGTCGGGTCGTCGCGGCGGACGACCGGTACGGGTGCGACGGGGTGGACGGTCAGGGGACGGTCGCGACGAGCGCGCGGGCCGCCAGCCGGTAGCCGAGCGCGCCGAGGCCCACGATCACCCCCGCGGCCAGCGGGGCGAGCACCGAGTCGTGCCGGAAGCTCTCCCGGGCCCACACGTTGGACAGGTGGACCTCCAGCCACGGGCGGGGATAGTTGGCCAGCGCGTCGCGCAGGCTCCAACCGGCGATCATCAACGCGCCCGGGTTCACGATCGCGCCCACCGTCTCATAACTGTCCTGGATGGTACGGATCATCTCGCCCTCGCAGTCGTGCTGTCTCGCGACGACCCGCCACCCCCGACCGGCGACCTCCTCGCCGACCGCCCGCTCGATGTCCGCCAGCGTGTCGGTGCCGTAGATCTCCGGTTCGCGGCTGCCGAGGATGCCCAGGTTCGGGCCGTTGAGCAGGAGCACCTCGGGCACGTTGCACCTCACCGGAGACGGACGACGACAGGTCATCGGAGTATCGACCCCGCCCCCGCGCGAACCCCCGCCGGCAGGGGGCGGTTAGGGGCGGCTAGGGGCTGTTAGGGGAGGTCAGCGCCGTGCCGGCTCGGTTAGCGTCCAGCCGGGCCGTTCCGATCTGGATCAGGGAGTGGGACATCATGAGTGATCTGTCGGCGCCGGAGTTCCCCGAGTGGCCGCAGTTCGGCGACGAGGAACGGACCGGCCTCATCCGGGCCCTGGAACAGGGCCAGTGGTGGCGCGTCGGGGGCAACGAGGTCGACACGTTCGAGGCCGAGTTCGCCGCGTACCACGGGTCGTCGCACGCGCTGGCCGTCACCAACGGCACGCACGCGCTGGAGGTGGCGCTGGAGGTGCTGGGCGTCGGCCCGGGCACCGAGGTCATCGTCCCCGCCTTCACCTTCATCTCCTCGTCGCTGGCCGCGCAGCGCCTCGGCGCGGTGGCCGTGCCGGTCGACGTGGACCTGGACACCTACTGCGTCGACCCGGACGCGGTCGCCGCCGCCATCACCGACCGCACCCGCGTGGTGATGCCGGTGCACATGGCCGGGCAGTTCGCCGACATGGACGCGCTCGACAAGATCACCTCGGACGCCGGCGTCGCGCTGCTCCAGGACGCCGCGCACGCGCACGGCGCGCAGTGGCAGGGCAGGCGGGTCGGTGAACTCGGCTCCGTCGCCGCGTTCAGCTTCCAGAACGGCAAGCTGATGACCGCCGGCGAGGGCGGCGCGGTGCTCTTCCCCGACGAGGAGAGCTACGAGAAGGCGTTCCTGGTGCACAGCTGCGGCCGGCCCCGCACCGACCGCGACTACCTGCACCGCACCACCGGCTCGAACTACCGGATGAACGAGTTCAGCGCCGCCGTGCTGCGCGCCCAACTGTCCCGGCTGGACGGTCAGATCGCGGTGCGCGAGCAGCGCTGGCCGCTGCTGGCGAGCCTGCTCGCCGAGATCCCCGGCGTGGTGCCGCAGGGACGCGACCCGCGCGGCGACCGCAACCCGCACTACATGGCCATGTTCCGGATCCCCGGCATCACTCCGGAACGCCGCCGGGTCGTGGTCGACGAGCTGATCGCCCGGGGCGTCCCGGCGTTCGTGGCGTTCCGCGCCATCTACCGCTGCGAGGGCTTCTGGCTGGCCGGCGCGCCGGACGAGACCGCCGAGCAGATCGCCGAACGCTGCCCGAACGTCGAGCAGATCCACGCCGACTGCGTCTGGCTGCACCACCGCACGCTGCTCGGCAGCGAGGACCAGATGCACCGGATCGCCGCCGTGCTCACCGACGTGCTGGCCGGATGACCGGGCCGCAGCCGGCCGCCGCGCCGGGGCGTACCGTCCGGGTCGCGGTGGCCGGTCTCGGCTGGGCCGGGCGGCAGATCTGGCTGCCCCGACTCGCCGCGCACCAGCGGTTCACGGTGACCGCGGTGGTCGACCCGGACGCCGCCGCCCGGGACACCGCCCGCGCCGCGCACGGCGTGCCCACCGCGTACGCCGACGTCGCCGACCTGCCCACCGACGCCGCCGACCTGGTGGTGGTGGCGGTCCCCAACCACCTGCACGCCGCCGTCGCGGCCCGGCTGCTGCGCCGGGGCGTACCGGTGTTCCTGGAGAAGCCGGTCTGCCTCACCTCCGCCGAGGCCGACGACCTGGCCGACGCCGAGCGCGCCGGCGGCGCGGTGCTGCTGGCCGGCAGCGCCGCCCGCTACCGCGCCGACGTGCGGGCCCTGCTGCGGGCCGTGGTGGACCTCGGCCCGGTCCGGCACGTCGACGTCGCCTGGGTACGCGCCCGGGGGGTGCCCGACGCCGGCGGCTGGTTCACCCGCCGGGACCTCTCCGGCGGCGGCGCGCTCGTCGACCTGGGCTGGCACCTGCTCGACACGGTGCTGCCCCTGCTCGGCCGGGCGCCGATCGCGCACGTGGTGGGCAGCGTCTCCGACGACTTCGTCAACGACGGCGCCGCGCAGGCCGCCTGGCGCGGCACCGCCGGACCCGGCGGACGCGGCGACGTCGAGGACACCGCCCGCGCGTTCCTGCTCACCGCCGACGGCGCGTCCGCCGCGCTGCACGCCTGCTGGGCGTCGCACGAGGCGACCGACCGCACCACCATCTCCGTGCACGGCACCGACGGCTCGGCGACGCTGCGCTGCACGTTCGGGTTCAGCCCGAACCGGGTCGGCGCGCCGGAGCTGACCCGGACCCGCGACGGCGAGACCGTCGCGCTGCCGCTGGCCGCCGAGACCATCGGCGCCGAGTACGACCGGCAGCTCGACGCGCTGCCCGGCCTGCTCGCCGACCAGGCCAACCGGGGCGTGGCCGCCGCCGACGCCCGCCGCACCATCGACGCCATCGAACGCGTCTACCGCTGCGCCCGGCCCACCCCGCCGGTGCCCGCGCTGGCGGGAGCGCGCGACCGGTGAGAACCACCGGGCGACCTCACCCTTCGGGAGCAGCCATGAGCCAGCCGCCGTCGACCGTCGGCGCCGCCGTCCTCGCCCCGCGTCCGGGCCCGATCCGCGCGGTCGTGTTCGACCTCGACGGGGTCGTGGTCGACAGCTCGGCGGTGATGCGCGAGGCGTTCAGCGTCGCGTACGCCGAGGTGGTGGGCGCCGGACCGGCGCCGTTCGAGGAGTACAACAAGCACATGGGACGGTACTTCCCGGACATCATGCGGCTGATGGGGCTGCCGCTGGAGATGGAGGCGCCGTTCGTCCGGGAGAGCTACCGGCTGGCGCACCGGGTGCCGCTGTTCCCCGGCGTCCGCGACACGCTGGAGGCGCTGCACGAGCGCGGCGTGCGGATGGCGGTCGCCACCGGCAAGAGTGGTCCGCGTGCCCGGTCCCTGCTGGACCTGCTCGGCGTGCTCGGCCTCTTCGACCACGTGATCGGCTCGGACGAGGTGTCCCGGCCCAAGCCGGCGCCGGACATCGTGCTGCGCGCGCTGGAACTGCTCGACATGCCGCCGGGTGTGGCGATGATGGTCGGCGACGCGATCACGGACCTGACCAGCGGCCGCGACGCCGGGGTGACCACGGTGGCGACCACCTGGCACGGCGGTGACGTGACCGCGCTGCTGGCCGCCGGCCCCGACCTGGTCGCGCACAAGCCCGAGGAGTTGCTCACGCACTGCCCGGCGGTGCTCTGAGCGCCGCGCCGCCCGCCGCTACATCGCGGTCAGGGCGGCGCGGACCTCGTCCTCCGGCACGTCCGGCACCAGCTCGGGGCCGCGCGCGCCGTCCAGCACGAAGGTCAGGCCGGCGGTGGACTTCTTGTCCCGGCGCATGAACGCGATCAGGTCGTCGGCGTCCACGCCGGACGGGAGCGTGGTGTCCAGGCCGTAGCCGGCCACCACCTCGTGGTGCTCGGCGACCCGGTCGGCGTCGATCCGGCCCAGCCGGCCGGCCAGCCGCCCGGCGAACACGGTGCCCACGCCGACCGCCTCGCCGTGCCGCAGCCGGAAGTCGGTGGCCCGCTCCAACGCGTGGCCGAGCGTGTGCCCGTAGTTGAGGATGTGCCGCAGCCCGGCGTCGCGCTCGTCGGCGGCGACCACCCGGGCCTTGAGCGCCACGCACGCGGTGATCTGCTCGGTCACCGTCCGGCCGCGCAGGTCACCGGCGCCGATGAAGTGCGCGCGGGCGATCTCGCCGTAGCCGTTGCGCCGTTCCACCTCCGGCAGCGTGGTCAGGTGCTCGGTGTCGCAGAGCACCGCGCGCGGCTGCCAGTAGACGCCGACCAGGTTCTTGCCCTCCGGCAGGTTCACCGCGGTCTTGCCGCCCACGCTGGCGTCCACCTGGGCCAGCAGCGACGTCGGCAGGTGGATCACCGCGACGCCCCGGTGGTAGAGGCCGGCGGCCAGGCCCACCACGTCGGTGGTGGTGCCGCCGCCGCAGGAGACGACCGCGTCGGCGCGGGTCAGCCCGAACTCGGCGAACGCCCGGCCCAGCGCCTCCACGGTGGCCAGCGTCTTGTCGTGCTCGCCGTCGCGGGCCGGCACCACCCGGTGCGGCACGCCCGGGTCGGGCGTCCACTCCGGCGGCCGGGCGGACACCACCACGACCCGGCGGGCGCCGATCCGCGCCACCTCCGCGGCCAGCCGGTGGCGCACACCGGGGCCGACGAGCACCGGGTACGCGCGCTCGCCCAGCTCCACGTCGACCCGTTCCACGGTCATCCGGCTCTCCTACCTGTCCCGGCGACGGTCTGCCCGGCCAGCCGCAACGCCAGCGCGGCCAGCGAGTCGACGGCCGGGTCGATGCCCCACCGGCGGTGACTGAGCTGGGCGTGCTCGGCGACCAGGAACCCGCGCGGTGCGGCCGGGTGGTCCTCGGCGACCACCTCGGTGACCCGGTCCAGATAGCCGCGCCAGGCCACCGACACCGGATCGTCGGCGAGCGGCAGGTCGGCGGCGGCCAGCACGATCTTGTCCACGCCGGCCTGGGCCTGCGCGGCGAGGTCCCGGCGCTGCGCCCCGGTCAGCACGCGGCTGCGGTCCTGCCAGTGCAGGAACAGGAAGGCCGCCCGGTCGCCGGCCGGCAGCAACCCGCACAGGTGCCGCAGGTGCGCCACCGCGAGCGGCAGCTCCAGCCCGGCCAGCCACGGCGGTTCACCGCCCAGCAGGCCCAGCGCCACCTCACTGCCGGCGTGGGCGAGCGGTCCGCCCCGGGCCGGGTCGCGCACCGCGTACGCCGGTGGCGCCGGCCGGGCCGCCGGGCCGAGCCGGTCGCGGGCCAGGTCGAGCGCGGCGGGCCCGGCGTGCAGGCCCAGCCGCAGCCGGGTCGGGCCGGGACGGTCGAGCCGGTCGAAGAACCAGCAGCCGCCCGGGTCGGCGGCGCGCAGCTCGGCCACCAGCCCCGCCAGCACCGTGCCGACCAGTTCGGCCGCCCGCGCGTCGACGCAGCCCCCGCCGGGCACGGCGAGGTCGGCGAACAACCAGGAGCGTTCCATGGCACCTCGACTGTCGGCGGTGGGTACGCGGCGTCCTCGGGGCGTGCCCATCATCACCGCGCCGGCCCGCCTCAGCGCCCGCGCGCGGCCCGGAACCGGGGTCCGGTTAGGGGGCGACAGGGGTAGGTCGCCGCCGGGCCGCTGGCCAGACTTGGGCCGTTACGGCGAAGGACGGATGTGCTGACATGCTTCGGAGTGACCTGGTCCAGCCGTTGCCCGATCTGCTCCGGGCCCACGCCGGCCGGCTGCCGGACCAGGTGGCGTTCCGCGACGCGGACCGGGCGGTGTCCTGGGCCGCGCTGGAGGCGGTCACCCGCCGGCTGGCCGGACACCTGGTCGACGCGGGCGTCGCCCGGGGCGAGCGGGTCGCGTTCTGCCTGGGCAACCGGGTGGAGACGGTGGAGACCTGGCTGGCCGTGACCCGGGCCGCCGCGGTCGGCGTACCGCTGAACCCGCGCAGCGCGGACGCCGAGCTGGCCCACCTGCTCGACGACTCCGGCGCGGTGCTGGTGGTGACCGACCCGCAGCACCTCGACCAGCTTCTGCGGCTACGCGGGGACCGCCCCGACCTGCGGATCTGGGTGACCGGCGACGGGCCGTACCCGGAACCGGTGACGGCGTGGCCGGCGCTCGTCGACGCGGCGCCGACCGCCGACGCCCGCGACGACCTCGGCCTGGACGAGGTCGCCTGGATGCTCTACACCTCCGGCACCACCGGCCGGCCCAAGGGTGTGCTGTCCACCCAGCGCACCTGCCTGCGGTCGGTGGCCGCCTGCTACGTGCCGGTGCCGGAGCTGACCTCCGCCGACCGGGTGGTCTGGCCGCTGCCGCTGTTCCACAGCCTCTCCCACATCGGCTGCGTGCTGAGCGTGACCGCGGTCGGCGCGAGCGCCCGCCTGGTCGACGGCTTCGCCGCCGCCGACGTGCTGCGCGCGGTCGCCGACGACGAGGCGACCGTGCTGGCCGGCGTCCCGGCCATGTACCACCACCTGGTCGACGCCGCCCGCGCCGACGGGTTCCGCGCGCCCGCGCTGCGGGTGTGCCTGGTCGGTGGCGCGATCACCACCGGGGAGCTGCGCCGCGCGTTCGAGGACGTCTTCGACGCGCCGCTGCTCGACGCGTACGGCAGCACCGAGACGTGCGGCTCGATCGCGGTCACCCGCCCGGACGAGCCCCGGCCCGAGGGCTCCTGCGGCCGGGCCGTGGACGGTGTCCAGGTGCGGCTGGTCAGCCCGGACACCGGCCGCGACGTGCCGACCGGCGACGAGGGCGAGGTGTGGGTACGCGGCCCGAGCGTCATGCTCGGCTACCACGGCATGCCCGAGGCCACCGAGGCGGCGCTGCGTGACGGCTGGTACCGCACCGGCGACCTGGCCCGCCGCGACGCCGACGGGAACCTCTTCGTGACCGGCCGGCACCGGGAACTGATCATCCGGGGCGGGGAGAAGGTGCACCCGGTCGAGGTGGAGGACGTGCTGCGCGCCGTGCCCGGCGTCGCCGACGTCGCGGTCACCGGCCGGCCGCACGAGGTGCTCGGCGAGGTGCCGGTCGCGTTCGTGGTGCCCGCCCCGGAGGGCTTCGCGCCGGCCGCCGCGTACGCCGCCTGCCGGGAGCGGCTCGCGTACCACAAGGTGCCGCAGGAGCTGTACGAGATCGACGAGGTGCCGCGCACCGCCTCCGGGAAGGTCACCCGGCGGCTGCTGCGGGAGCGGCCGGCCCGGCTGCGCGCGGTCAACGGCACCCACCACGAGTCGCTGACCCGGCTCACCTGGCGTCCGCTGGACCCGGCCGCCCCCGAGCCCGGCCGGCGCTGGACCGTCGTCGGGCCGCAGGCCGCAGCGGTCGCCGACGCGCTGGCCGCCGAGGGCGAGGACGTGCACACCGGCGCCCACTCCGTCGAGGCCGGCGCGGACGTGCTGGTGCTGGCCGGCGTGGACCCGGCGGCGCTGCCCGGCTGGCTCGACGACAGCCGGCACGCCGGCGCCCGGGTGGTGGTGCTCACCACCGGCGCGGTGGACGTGTCCACCGCCGAGACGCCCGACGACCCCGACCTGGTCCCGACCGCCGCCGTCGCCTGGGCGCGGGCCCGCTGCCGGCAGGCCGACCGGCCGGGCCGGATCGTGCTGGTCGACACCGACACCGACCTCGCCTCGGTCGCGCTGCTGCCGTCCGTGGTGGACGCCGGCGCCGCCCAGGTGGCGTTGCGCGCCGGCGCCGCCCGCCACGCGGTGCCCGCACCGGCCGCCGCGCCGGCCCGGGAGCACGCCGCCACGGTGCTCGACCCGGCCGCGCCGGTGGTGCTGGCCGGCGCGGACACCCCCGAACGCGCGGCGCTGGCCGGGCACCTGGCCGGCGCGTACGGCGCCCGGTCGGTGCGGCTGCTGCCGGACGCCGAGCCCACCACCGACGTCTCGACCCGGGACGGGCAACCGGTCGGCGCGGCCGTGCTGCGGGTGTCCGACGTCGACCTGGCCGACCCGGAGCACACCGCCCGGCTGCTCGACCTCGCCGGCCGGCTGGACCGGGACACCCGGCACGCCGGCGCCACCGCGTACACCGTGCTGGTCCCCGCCGACGTGCTGCTCGGCCCGGCCGGACGGGAACCGGCGGCGGGCGCCGTCGCCGCGCTGCACGCGCTGGTCGCCCGGCGGCACGCGGCCGGGCTGCCGGCCCGGCTGGTCGGGGTGGCCGGCCCGGCGTGGGCCGAGGCCGCCGCGTTCGACGCCGCGCACGACGGCGACGAGCTGCTGCTGGTGGCCGTCCCGGCCGAACGGGTCGCCGCCCACCCGGCCTGGCGCGGCCCGGCCCGGCCCGACGACGACGCGGGCGCGCTGCGCCGCCGGCTCGCGGCGCTCACCACCGCCGACGGCGACCGCCTCCTGGCCGACCTGGTCCGCGCCGCCACCGCCGAGGTCGCCGGGCTGCCCGGCCCGGGCGCGGTCCGGCCCGGCCGGGCGTTCACCGAACTCGGGTTCACCTCGGTCCGCGCGGTCGCGCTGCGCGACCGGCTGAACCGGGCCACCGGCGCCCGGCTCCCCGCCACCGCTGCCTTCGACCACCCGACGCCCGCCGCGCTGACCCGACACCTGGCCGCGCTGCTGCGCGGCACCGGCCCGACCGACGCCGCCACCACCGGCCCCGCCTCCGCCACCGGCCCGGTCACCACCGACGACCCGGTGGCGATCGTCGCCATGGCGTGCCGGCTGCCCGGCGGCGTCACCGGCCCCGACGAGCTGTGGGAGCTGCTCGAAGCCGGCGGCGAGGGGCTCACCGGCTTCCCCACCGACCGGGGCTGGGACCTGGCCCACCTGTTCGCCGACGACCCCGACCGGGCCGGCACCTCCTACGTCCGGGTGGGCGGGTTCCTGGCCGGCGCCGGGGACTTCGACGCCACGCTGTTCGCGATCAGCCCGCGCGAGGCGCTCGCCATGGACCCGCAGCAGCGGCTGCTGCTGGAGACGTCCTGGGAGCTGTTCGAGCGCGCCGGGATCGACCCGACCGGGCTGCGCGGCAGCGCCACCGGCGTGTTCACCGGCGTGATGCACCACGACTACGCGGCGAACGTCGGCCAGGCGCCGCCCGGCACCGAGGGCTACCTCGGCGTCGGCACCGCCGGCAGCGTGGTCTCCGGGCGGGTCGCGTACGCGCTCGGCCTGGAAGGGCCGGCGGTCACCGTGGACACCGCCTGCTCGTCGTCGCTCGTCGCGCTGCACCTGGCCGCGCAGGCGCTGCGCGCCGGGGACTGCGCGCTCGCCGTCGCCGGCGGTGTCGCGGTGATGGGCACCCCGCAGGCGTTCGTCGAGTTCAGCCGCCAACGGGGACTCGCGCCGGACGGCCGGTGCAAGGCGTTCGCCGAGGCCGCCGACGGCACCGGCTGGTCCGAGGGCGTGGCCGTGCTGCTGCTGGAACGGCTCAGCGACGCCCGCCGCCACGGCCACCCGGTGCTGGCGCTGCTGCGCGCCAGCGCGGTGAACCAGGACGGCGCGTCCAACGGGCTCACCGCGCCGAACGGGCCGGCCCAGGAACGGGTCATCCGGCGGGCGCTCGCCACCGCCGGGCTCGGGCCGTCCGACGTGGACGCGGTCGAGGCGCACGGCACCGGTACCCGCCTCGGCGACCCGATCGAGGCGCAGGCGCTGCTGGCCACGTACGGGCAGGGGCGGCCGGCGGACCGTCCGCTGCTGCTCGGCTCGCTCAAGTCGAACCTCGGGCACACCCAGGCGGCGGCCGGCGCGGCCGGGGTGATGAAGATGGTGCTCGCGCTGCGCCACGGCACGCTGCCGCGCACCCTGCACGTGGACGCGCCGACCGGCGAGGTGGACTGGTCGACCGGCGCGGTCGAACTGCTCACCGACGCCCGGCCGTGGCCCGACGTGGACCGGCCCCGCCGTGCCGGGATCTCCTCGTTCGGCATCAGCGGCACCAACGCCCACGTCGTCGTCGAGGCGGCCCCCGACGCGCCGGCCCCACCGCCGGTCACCCGCGCCGCCGCGGCCGGCGTCGTGCCGTGGCTGCTCTCCGCCGCCAGCCGGGAAGGACTGCGCGACCAGGCGGCCCGGCTGCTGAGCCGGCTCGACCGGATCGACGCCGACCCGGCCGACGTGGCGTACGCGCTGGCCACCACCCGGGCCGCGCTGGACCACCGGGCGGCGCTGCTGGTCGGCGACCCGACCGACGCCCGCGCCGGGTTGACGGCGCTGAGTCGCGGCGACACCGACCCGGCCGGCGTGCTCACCGGTCGCGTCTCCGACGGCCGGCTCGCCGTCCTCTTCGGCGGGCAGGGCGGGCAGCGCGCCGGCATGGGCCGGGAGCTGCGCACGGCGTACCCCGTCTACGCGGAGGCGTTCGACGCCGCCTGCGCCGAACTGGACCGGCACCTCGACGGACCCCCGGTCGCCGACGTGGTCCTCGCCCCCGACGGCGACGCGCGGGCCGCGCTGCTCGACGAGACCCGCCACACCCAGCCGGCGCTGTTCGCCGTCGAGGTGGCGCTGCACCGGCTGCTCGAGTCCTGGGGCGTCCGCCCGGACCTGCTGCTCGGCCACTCGATCGGCGAGATCGCCGCCGCGCACGTGGCCGGTGTGCTCACCCTCGCCGACGCCGCCGCGCTGGTCGCCGCGCGGGGCTGGCTCATGCAGGAGTTGCCGGCCGGCGGCGCGATGGTCGCGGTGGAGGCCGACGAGACCGAGGTGCTGCCGCACCTGACCGACCGGGTCGGGCTGGCCGCCGTGAACGGGCCCACCGCCGTGGTCCTCTCCGGCGACGCCGACGCGGTCGAGGCGGTCGCCGCGACGCTGCGCGCCGCCGGCCGCCGCACCAGCCGGCTACGGGTGTCGCACGCGTTCCACTCCGCCCGGATGACGCCGATGCTCGACGCGTTCCGGGAGGTCGCCGCCGGGCTGACCTACCGCGCGCCGCAACTGCCGGTGGTGTCCACGCTGACCGGCGCGCCGGTCGACGCGGCCCGGCTCACCTCGCCCGAGCACTGGGTGGCGCACGTCCGCGACACCGTGCGCTTCCTCGACGGCGTCCGGGCCCTGCACGCCGAGGGCGCCACCACGTTCCTGGAGATCGGCCCCGGCGGCGTGCTCACCGCGATGGCCGCGGCCTGCCTCGCCGACGGCGACGACCTCGCGTTCGTGCCCACGCTGCGCGCCGGCACGGCCGAGCCGGCCGCGTTGCTCACCGCCGCCGCCCGGCTGCACGTCCGGGGCGTGCCGGTGGACCGGGCCGCGCTGGCCGGCCCCGGCCCGCACGCGCCCGTCGCGCTGCCCACCTACGCGTTCCGGCACCGGCACTACTGGCTGCCCGCCACCCCCGGGTCGCCGGCCGGCGACACCGGACACCCGCTGCTCGCCGCCGTGCTGCCGGTCGCCGGCACCGGCCAGGTGCTCGCCACCGGACGATTCACCGCGACCCGGCCGGCCACCCCGGACGGCACCACGCCGCTGCTGCCCGCCACCGCGCTGCTCGACGCGCTCGGCCACCTCGGCGAGCGGCTCGACACGCCGGTCCTGGTCGACCTGCGGATGCCGGAGCCGGCGCCGCTGCCCGCCGGCCTGGCGGTCGACCTCCAGATCGACGTCGCCGGCCCGGACGCGGCCGGTCGCCGCGCCGCCCGCTGCCACGTCCGCGCCGGCGACCACGAGCCGTGGCGGGCGGTCGCCGACGCGGTGCTCGCCCCGGCCGACCCGTCCGCCGCGCCCGGCGTACCGGCTTCGACCTGGCCGCCGACCGGCGCCCGCGGAGTCGAGGCGGCGCACCCGCTGCTGCGGGCCGCCTGGACCGCCGGGGACCGGCTGCACCTCGACGTCCGGCTGCCCGACGACGCCGCCGACCCGGACGCCGAACGGTACGGCGTGCACCCGGACGTGCTCGACGCCGCGCTGGACCTGCTGCCGCTGGCCGGGTTCGCCCCGCCGGCCGGGCCGGGGGAGCGGATCGTGCCCACCGACTGGACCGGGGTGCGCCGGCACGCCACCGGCGCGTACGCGCTGCGGGTCAGCCTCGCCCCGGCCGGCGCGGACGCGGTCACGCTCGGCGCGGTCGACGACGCCGGCCGACCGGTGCTCGACGTCGACCGGATCGCCCTGCGGGCGGTGACCCTGCCGTCCGCCGCCGCCCCGGCGCCGGAGACCGGCCCGGCCGGGCTCTACACCGTGGACTGGCTGCCCGCCCCGACCGGGCCGGTGCCCGCCTGGACGCTCGCCGACGCCGTGCCCCCGACCGGGCCGCTGCCGCCGGTGCTGGTGCTGCGCCTGCCCGACGGCGACCCGGACGCCACCGTCGCGCGGCGCGCCGACGCGATCGGTCTGGACCTGCTCGGCGTGCTCCAGCGCTGGCTCGACGACCCGCGCGCCGCCGACACCCGGCTCGCGGTGGCGGTCCGCGACGGCGACCCGGCGCACGCCCCGGCCGCCGGCCTGCTCCGGGTGGCCCGCGCCGAACACCCGGACCGGTTCCTGCTGCTGCACCTGGACACCGTCGACGACGCCACGGTCCGCGCCGCGCTGGCCGCCGCCGCCGACGACGAACCGGAGGTCGCGGTCCGCGACGGCCGCGCCTGGCTGCCCCGGCTGCGCCCGGCCGCCGAGCCCGACGTCGCCGCCCGGCCGGTGCCGGCCGGTGGCACGGCGCTGCTCACCGGCGGCACCGGCGGCATCGGCCGGCACGTCGCGGTCCACCTCGCGCGGGCGTACGGCGTGCGGGAGCTGGTGCTGCTCAGTCGCACCGGACGGCCCGCGCCGTGGACCGACGAGCTGGCCGCCGACGGCGTCACGGTCCGGGTGGTCGCCGCCGACGTGGCCGACCGGGACGCGCTCGCCGCCGTACTGGCGCCGCTCGCCGACCGGCTGACCGTCGTCGTGCACGCCGCCGGCGCCACCGACGACGCGCTGCTCACCGACCTCGACGCGGACCGCTGGGCCGGCGCGCTGCGGGCCAAGGTGCACGGCGCCTGGCACCTGCACGAGCTGACCGCCGGCCTCGACCTGGCCGCGTTCGTGCTGTTCTCCTCCGCCTCGGCCACGTTCGGCAGCCCCGGCCAGGGCAACTACGCCGCCGGCAACGCGTTCCTCGACGCGCTCGCCGCGCACCGCCGCACGCTCGGGCTGCCCGGCGCCGCGCTGGCCTGGGGCCTGTGGGCGGAGACCGACGGGATGGCCGGCCGGCTCACCGCCGCCGACCTGGCCCGGCTCGCCCGCGCCGGCACCCGCCCGCTGGACGCCGCCGCCGGGCTGGCGCTGTTCGACGCCGCGCTGCGCGCCGAACCGGCGACGCTGGTGCCGATCGGGCTGGACCTGGCCGCGGTGCGCGCCACCGGGGAGGTGCCGGCGCTGCTGCGGGCGCTGCTGCCGCCGGCCCCCCGCCGGGCCGTCGTCGGTGCGCCCGGCGCCGGGGGTGGCCTCGCCGACCGCCTGGCCGGCCTCGGCGAGCCGGACCGGGCCGCGCTCCTGCTCGACCTGGTCCGCACCCGCTGCGCCACAGTCGTCGGCCACGCCGGGCCGGAGCAGATCGAACCGCGCCGGCCGTTCAAGGAACTCGGGTTCGACTCGCTGATGGCGGTGGAGTTGAGCAACCGGCTCTCCGCCGCCACCGGCGTCCGGCTCGCCCCGCACGCCGTGTTCAACCACCCCACCCCGGAACTGCTCGCCGCGCACCTGCACGCGCGGCTGCTCGGCACCGCCGCCACCGAGGTCGCCGACGCCGCCACCGTCGCCCTGGACGAGCCGGTCGCGATCGTCGCGATGGCGTGCCGGTTCCCCGGCGGCATCGGCTCCCCGGAGGATCTGTGGCGGCTGCTCGACGCCGGCGGCGAGGTCATCGGCGACCTGCCCACCGACCGGGGCTGGGCGCTGGCCGACCTGTACGACCCGGAGCCCGGCACGCCCGGCCGCACCTACACCCGGGCCGGCGGTTTCCTCACCGGGCTCGCCGACTTCGACGCCGCGTTCTTCGGCATCAGCCCGCGTGAGGCGCTCGCCATGGACCCGCAGCACCGGCTGCTGCTGGAGACCTCGTGGGAGGCGCTGGAACGCGCCGGCATCGACCCGGACACGCTGCGCGGCAGCCGTACCGGCGTCTTCGCCGGCACCCACGGCCAGGACTACGCCGACCTGATCGCCCCCGGCGCCACCTCCGACGACGGCGAGACCACCGCCGACGAGGGACACCTGCTCACCGGCACCGCCGCCAGCGTGCTCTCCGGGCGGGTCGCGTACGCGCTGGGATTGCAGGGACCGGCGGTCACCGTGGACACCGCCTGCTCCGCCTCCCTGGTGGCGCTGCACCTGGCCGGCCAGGCGCTGCGTCAGGGCGACTGCGACCTGGCGCTCGCCGGTGGCGTGTCGGTGCTGTCCAGCCCGGCCGGGCTGACCGGGTTCAGCCGCCAGCGCGGCCTCGCCCCCGACGGCCGGTGCAAGGCGTTCGCCGAGTCCGCCGACGGGTTCGGCATGTCCGAGGGCGTCGGCGTGCTGGTGGTGGAACGGCTCTCCGACGCCCGCCGGCGCGGGCACCCGGTGCTGGCCGTGGTCCGCGGCTCGGCGGTCAACTCCGACGGCGCGTCCAACGGGCTCACCGCGCCCAACGGGCCGTCGCAGGAAGCCGTGATCCGGGCCGCGCTGGCCGCCGCCGGGCTCGACCCGTCCGACGTGGACGCGGTCGAGGCGCACGGCACCGGCACGCCGCTCGGCGACCCGATCGAGGCCGAGGCGATCCTCGCCACCTACGGTCGCCGGCCCGACGGCGTCCCGCCGCTGCTGCTCGGCTCCGTCAAGTCCAATCTCGGCCACACCCAGGCCGCGGCCGGCGTCGCCGGGATGCTCAAGGTCGTCCTCGCCATGCGGCACGGCCGGCTGCCCCGCACCCTGCACGCCGAGCAGCGCACCGAACGCGTCGACTGGGCGGCCGGCGCGGTCGACCTGCTCACCGAGGCCCGGCCGTGGCCGCGCGCCGACCGGCCGGCCCGCGCCGGCGTCTCCTCGTTCGGCATCAGCGGCACCAACGCCCACGTGGTGATCGAGGCCGTGCCGGCCGAGCCGGCCGTCGACGCCGAGCCGCCGGCCGGGCCGGCGGCGCTGCCGTGGCTGCTCTCCGCGCGTACCCCGGAGGCGCTGGCCGGGCAGGCCCGCCGGCTGCGCGACCACCTCGCCGGGCGGCCCGACCAGCCACCGCGGGACGTGGCCTGGTCGCTGGCCACCACCCGGGCCGGGTTCGACCACCGGGCCGTGCTGGTCGGCGACCCGGCGCAGATCACCGCCGGCCTGGACGCGCTCGCCGCCGGCGTACCCGCCACCGACCTGGTACGCGGCGACGTCACCGCCACCGGCAAGGTGGTGTTCGTCTTCCCCGGCCAGGGCTCCCAGTGGGCCGGGATGGCGCTCGACCTCCTGGACGAGGCGCCCGTGTTCGCCGAGCGGATGGCGGCCTGCGACGCCGCGCTGCGGCCCTGGCTGGGTCACCCGCTGCGGGACCTGCTGCGCCAGGCACCCGGCACGCCGGACGCCGAGCGGGCCGACGTGGTGCAGCCGCTGCTGTTCGCGGTGATGGTGTCGCTGGCCGAGCTGTGGCGCTCGTACGGCGTGCAGCCCGCCGCCGTGGTCGGCCACTCGCAGGGCGAGATCGCCGCCGCCTGCGTGGCCGGCGTGCTCTCCCTGCCCGACGCCGCCCGGCTGGTGGCGTTGCGCGCCCGCGCGCTGCGCAAGCTCGCCGGCGCCGGGGTGATGGCCGCCGTGCCGCTGCCGGTCGAGTCGGTCCGCGCCCGGGTCGCCCGGTACGGCGACCGGCTGTCCGTGGGCGCGGTCAACGGCCCGGCGAACGTGGTGGTCTCCGGCGAGCCGGACGCGGTCGACGCGTTCGCCGCCGAACTGGAGGCCGACCGGGTGCGGCTGCGCCGGATCCCGATCGACTACGCGTCGCACTCCGCGCAGGTGGAGCGAATCCGCGCCGACCTGGCCGAGGCCGTCGAGGGCGTGACGCCCGGGCCGGCGGCGGTGCCGATCTACTCCACCACCGACCTGCGCTGGCTCGGCGGCGAGGAGATGGACGGCGACTACTGGTACCGCAACCTGCGGCAGCCGGTGGAGCTGGCGGACGCGGTGCGCGCGCTGACCGACGAGGGCCACCACACGTACGTCGAGTGCAGCCCGCACCCGGTGCTCACCCCGGGCATCGAGCAGACGGTCCAGGAGCACGAGCACCCGGCGGTGGTGGTGGGCTCGATGCAGCGCGGCCGGGGTGACCGGGCCCGGTTCCTGCTCGCCGTGGCCGCGCTGCACGTGCGCGGCGTGCCGGTGGACTGGCAGCCGGTGCTGGCCGGCGGTCGGCGCGTCGACCTGCCCACGTACGCGTTCGCGCACCGCCGCTACTGGCCCCGCCCGGTCACCGGCGCGGCCGACGTCGGCGCGGCCGGACTGGCCGCCGCCGGGCATCCGCTGCTCGGCGCGTCGGTGCCGCTGGCCGACGGCTGGGGACACCTGTTCACCGGCCGGCTCGCGGTCGCCGAGCAGCCGTGGCTGGCCGACCACCGGGTCGCCGGCCGGGTGCTGGTGCCCGGCACCGGGCTGGTCGAGCTGTGCCTGCGTGCCGGCGACGAGGTCGGCTGCCCGGTCCTCGACGAGCTGGTCATCGAGGCGCCGCTGACGCTGCCCGAGGACGCGGCCACCCAGGTGCAGGTCGCGGTCGGTCCCGCCGCCGACGACGGCCGCCGCCCGGTCACCGTGCACTCCCGGCCCGCCGCCGGCCCGGCCGACGCGCCGTGGACCCGGCACGGCAGCGGGACGCTCTCCGCCGCCGAACCCCCGCCGCCCGCGCCGGGCGGGCCGCCGCCGGACGCCGGCGCCGTCGACCTGACCGGCTTCTACGAGCGACTGGTCGACGAGGGGTACGGCTACGGCCCGGCGTTCCAGGGCCTGCGCGCGGTCCGCACCGGCGACGACGAGGTGTACGCCGAGGTGGAGCTGCCGGCCGGCCCGCGCGCCGACGCCGACCGGTACGCGCTGCACCCGGCGCTGCTCGACGCCGCGCTGCACGCCGCCCACTTCGGTGGTCTCGCCGACGCCGGCGGTGACCGGATCCTGCTGCCGTTCGCCTGGAACGGGCTCACCCTGCACGCCACCGGCGCCACCACGCTGCGGGTCCGGCTGCGGCGGGTCGGCCCGCACGCGTTCGCGTTGTCCGCCACCGACCCGGCCGGCGCGCCGGTGGTCGAGGCGGCGTCGCTGGCCATGCGCCCGATCTCCCGCGCCGAGTTGGGCGCCCGCGACGACGCGGTCACCGACGCGCTGTTCCACCTGACCTGGCAGCCGCTGCCGGTACCCACCGCGCCGAGCCCGGCCCGGATCGCCGTGCTCGCCGCCCCGGACGCCGCCGCCGAGCCGGCCGCGCGTCGGTCTGCTGTCGACGCCGCCGACCCGTCTGCCGGGACCGACCTGCCCGGCCGGGCGGACGTGTCCGACCCGTCCGCCGTCGCCGACCTGCCCGGTCCGGCCCACGTGTCCGGCCTGACGCGTCACGCCGACCTGTCGGCCCTGGCCGCCGCGATCGACGCCGGGGCCGCGCCGCCGGACGCGGTGCTCGCGCCGCTCACCGCCGGCATCGTGGACGGTGCGCGGCCGGCGCCGACCGGCCCCGGCCCGGCCGCCCCGGACCGGGCGCGACGGCTCGCCGGGGACGCGCTCGCGCTGGTGCAGCGCTGGCTGGCCGAGCCCCGCTGGGCCGAGACCCGGCTGGTGCTGCTCACCTCCGGCGCGGTCGGCGTGCACGGGCCCGGCGAGGTCGGCGACCCGGACGCGGCCGCCGCGTGGGGGCTGGTCCGCTCCGCCCAGTCCGAACACCCGGACCGGTTCGTGCTGCTCGACGCCGACACCCGCCCCGACGCGGCCACCCTGACCGCCCTGCTCGCCGCCGACGAGCCGCAGGTGGCGCTGCGCGACGGCGGCGCGTACGTGCCCCGGCTGGCCCGCCGCGCCGACGCGGCCACGCTCACCCCGCCCGCCGACACCGCCGCCTGGCGGCTGGACGTGCCCCGGCGGGGCAGCCTCGACCACCTGGCGCTGGTGCCCACCGACGCGGCCGACGCGCCGCTCGGCCCGTCCGACGTGCGGGTCCGGGTCCGCGCCGCCGGCCTGAACTTCCGCGACGTGCTCAACGCGCTCGGCCTCTACCCGGGCGACCCCGGCCCGCCCGGCGGGGAGGCCGCCGGCGTGGTCGTCGAGGTCGGCGCGGACGTCACCGACCTGCGCCCCGGCGACCGGGTGCTCGGCGTGTTCACCGGCTGCTTCGGCCCGGTCGCGGTCACCGACCGGCGGCTGCTCGCGCCGGTGCCGGACGGTTGGACGTTCGCGCAGGCCGCCACCGTGCCGGTGGTGTTCCTCACCGCCTGGCGGGGGCTGGTCGGGCTGGGCCGGCTGCGGGCCGGGGAGTCCGTGCTGGTGCACGCCGGCGCCGGCGGCGTCGGCATGGCCGCCGTGCAGATCGCCCGCCACCTCGGCGCGGACGTCTTCGCCACCGCCAGCGAGGGCAAGTGGCAGGCGTTGCGGGACCTCGGCGTGCCCGACGATCACCTCGCGTCGTCCCGGACGCTCGACTTCGAGGCCCGCTTCCTCGCCGCCACCGAGGGCCGGGGCGTGGACGTGGTGCTCGACTCGCTGGCCCGCGAGTTCGTCGACGCGTCGCTGCGGCTGCTGCCGCGCGGCGGCCGGTTCCTGGAGATGGGCAAGACCGACCTGCGCGACCCGGACCGGGTCGCCGCCGACCACCCCGGCGTCGACTACCAGGCGTACGACCTGACGCGGGTCACGCCGGACGAGATCCAGCGGATGCTCACCGAGCTGCTGGCGCTGTTCGCCACCGGCGCGCTGCGCCCGCTGCCGGTGCGCGCCTGGGACGTCCGGCAGGCCCCGGAGGCGTTCCGCTACGTCAGCCAGGCCCGGCACGTCGGCAAGGTGGTGCTCACCATGCCCGAGTCGTGGGACCCGGACGGCACGGTGCTGCTCACCGGCGGCACCGGCCTGCTGGGCGGCCTGGTGGCCCGTCGGCTGGTCACCGGGCACGGCGTACGGCACCTGCTGCTGGCCAGCCGGGGTGGCCCGGGCGCGCCCGGCGCGGCCGAGCTGACCGCCGAGCTGACCGCGCTCGGCGCCACCGTCACCGTGGCCGCCGCCGACGTCGCCGACCGGGACGCGGTGGCAGGGCTGCTCACCGCCGTGCCGGCGGCGCACCCGCTCACCGCCGTGGTGCACCTGGCCGGCGTGCTGGACGACGGGGTGGTCACCGCGCTCACCCCGCAACGCCTCGACACCGTGTTCCGGCCCAAGGTGGACGCCGCCCGTCACCTCGACGAGTTGACCCGCCACCTCGACCTCGCCGGGTTCGTGCTGTTCTCCTCCGGCGCCGGCGTGTTCGGCGTGCCCGGCCAGGGCAACTACGCCGCCGCCAACGCCTGGCTGGACGCGCTGGCCCGACGGCGACGCGGCGCCGGGCTGCCCGCCCGCGCGTACGCCTGGGGGCTGTGGGCGCAGGCCAGCACGCTGACCGCCGGGGTGGACCGGGCCGGCACCACCCGCGACGGGCAGCTCGCGATCCCGTCCGACCTGGGCATGGCGCTGTTCGACGCCGGCCTCGCCGCGCCGGAGGAACACCTGGTGCCGACCCGCGTCGACCGGGCCGCGCTGGCCGGCCGGCCGCACGTGCCGGCGCTGATGCGCGGCCTGGTCCGCGCCGACCGGCCGAAGGCCCGCGCCGCCACCACCGGCGGCGCCGACCTGGCCGGGCGGCTGCGCGCGCTCACCGGCGCGGAACAGTCCGCGCTGCTGCTCGACCTGGTCCGGGCCACCGCCGCGGCGGTGCTCGGCCACGGCAGCCCGGACGCCATCCGGGACGGCCAGGCGTTCCACGAGCTGGGCTTCGACTCGCTGACCGCGGTCGAGCTGCGCAACCGGCTCACCGAGGCGACCGGGGAGCGGCTGCCGGCCACCGCCGTCTTCGACTACCCGGACCCGGCGGCGCTCGCCGGCTACCTGCGCTCCCGGCTGGTGCCCGACGGCGCGCAGGCCGCCCCGGCGGTGCTGGCCGAGCTGGAACGCCTGGAACGGGCGCTCGCCGAGACCACCGTCGAGGCCGAGGTGCACACCCAGGTGGCGGCGCGGCTGGAGGTGCTGGTCGCCAAGTGGCGGACCATGCGCGGCGCCTCCGCCACCGACGACGACCTGGACCTCGACCGGGCCAGCGACGACGAGATCTTCAGCCTGATCGACACGGAACTCGGGCTGTGACGGCCCAGGCGGACGAACGAGGGACGGCGATGACCGACGTACTGATCGTGGGCTACGGCCCGGTGGGCCAGGTGGCCGCCATCCTGCTGGCGCAGCGCGGCTTCACGGTGCGGGTGCTGGAGAAGTGGACCACCCCGTACAGCATGCCGCGTGCGGTCTCCTACGACGGCGAGGCCAGCCGGATCCTCGCCGCGTGCGGGGTGGCCGACCGGCTCGGCGACGTGACCGAGCTGTCCGGCGAGTACACCTGGAAGAACGGCTTCGGCCGCACCCTGCTGCACGTGCGCGCCGCGCCGGACGGCCCGTCCGGGTGGCCCGACTCCACGTCGTTCTACCAGCCCGGCGTGGAGGAACGGCTGGCCGAACGCGGCGCGGAGCTGCCCGGCGTGCAGGTGCGGCGGGGCGTCGAGGTGACCGACCTGCTCGACCACGGCGACCGGGTCGAGGTGACCGCCGTGGACGGCGACGGCGGCCGGCACACGTACACCGCGTCCTGGGTGCTCGGCTGCGACGGCGCGAACAGCTTCGTGCGGGGCTGGCTCGGCGCGACCGTCACCGACCTGGACTTCACCCACGACTGGCTGGTCTGCGACGTGGTGCTGCACACCCCGCGCGAGTTCAGCCCCAACAACCTGCAGATCTGCGACCCGGCGCGCCCGCGGACCGCCGTCTCCGCCGGGCCGGACCACCGGCGGTGGGAGTTCATGCGGGTGCCGGGGGAGACCCTGGAGGAGTTCCGTACCGAGGCCAGCGCGTGGCGGCTGCTCGGGCTGTTCGACATCACCCCGGACAACGCCCGGCTGGACCGGTACGGCGTCTACACCACGCAGGCCTGCTCCGCCGACGTGTGGCGGCGCGGACGGGTGTTCCTGGCCGGCGACGCCGCGCACGTCATGCCGCCGTTCCTCGGGCAGGGCATGAGCTCCGGCTTCCGCGACGTCGTCAACCTGGCCTGGAAGCTGGACCTGGTGCGCCGGGGCCGGGCCGGGGACGCGCTGCTCGACACCTACCAGGCGGAACGGCGCGCGCACGTGCAGCACGCCATCCGGATGTCGATGGACTCCGGGGCGGTGATCTGCGAGACCGACCAGAAGAAGGCCGCCGGCCGGGACTCGGTGATGCTCGCGGCGCTGCGCCGGCGTACCCAGCAGCGGCACGTCCGCTCGCTGCGCGAGGCGATCGTGGACGGGGTGCTGCACCGTGCCGGGGACGGCACGCCCGCGCCGCGCGCCGGTGAGCCCGCGCCGCAGGGCCGGGTGACCGTCGACGGGCGCACCGGCGGCTTCGACGACGTGGTGGGCGTCGGCTTCACGCTGCTCACCAGGGAACCCGCCGCGCTGGACGACGACGCCGTCGCGTTCCTCGACGACCTCGGCGCGTACCGGCTGGTCGTGCGGCCGGCCGACGACGGCGGGGCGGCGGGCGGGCTGGCCGACCTCGACGGCGTCTACGCGACCTGGCTGGGCGGCGCGGACGCCGCGCTGATCCGGCCGGACTTCTATCTCTTCGGCGTGGCCGCCGGCCCCGACGCCGCCGCCACCCTGGTGGCCGACCTGCGCCGGCAGGTCTCCGCCCCCGCCCTGCAGTCCTGACCAACCCCCGCACAGCCCTGAGGAGCTGACATGCTGGAGAACCTCCGCACCCTCGGCCGGGTCATCCGGACCCTGGCCACCAAGGACCCGGTGACCCGGGTCCGCCGGTTCTACGAGATCCAGTCGCCGGACGTCGAGTTCGCGGCCCGCACCTCCCGCTACATGAACGTCGGCTACTGGGAGGAGGGCGTCACCAGCATCGACGTGGCCGGTCAGGCGCTGGCCGACAAGCTCGCCGACGCCGCCGGCTTCAAGCCCGACGACACCGTGGTCGACGTCGGCTTCGGCTACGGCGACCAGGACTTCGCCTGGCTGCGGGACCGCCGGGTGGCGAAGGTGCACGGCATCAACGTGACCCCGCGGCACGTCGAGCACGCCCAGGACCGGGCCCGCCGCGAGGGCCTGGCCGACCGGGCCGACTTCCAGCTCGGCACCGCCACCGCGCTGCCGTTCCCGGACGCCAGCGTGGACCGGGTGGTGGCGCTGGAGTCGGCGTTCCACTTCCACCCGCGCAGCGCGTTCTTCGCCGAGGCGTTCCGGGTGCTGCGGCCGGGCGGCACGCTGGCCACCGCCGACATCATCCCGCTGAGCAACGACACCCCGCGCATGTCGATCAGCTCGGGCCCGCTCAGCTTCGTCAAGTTCAGCCTGCCGGACGAGAACTGGCACGACCGCGCGACCTACGGCGAGCAGCTCACCGCCGCCGGCTTCGCCGGCGTGGAGGTCAACTCCATCGCGGACCGCACCTGGGAGGGGTGGCGCCGGTTCCAGTCCGCCCGCCCGTCCGACCCCGCGTTCCGCGCCGCCGCCGACGGCAGCGCGGTCAAGGGGATGGCCAACCACTGGCGGGACACCGAGCTGATCAAGAAGGAGCTGGGCCTGCTCGACTACGTCATCGCGGTGGCGCAGAAGCCCTGAGACGCCGCGGTCCCCGCCGCCCGGACCGGGCGGCGGGGACCGGCGTGGATCCTCAGCCGACCGTCGCGCCGGTCAACGCCGTCGAGAGGGTACGCAGGATCGCCGGCTGGTGGGACGCCAGGAAGAAGTGCCCGCCGCCGAACACGTGCAGGTCGAACGCGCCGGTGGTGTGCGCCGCCCAGGCCTTCGCCTCGTCCACCGTGGTCTTCGGGTCGGCGTCCCCGGTGAACACCGTGACCGGGCAGCTCAGCTTCGGCCCGTCCGCGTACGTGTAGGTCTCCGCCGCCCGGTAGTCGCTGCGGATCGCCGGCAACGCGGCACGCAGCATGTCCGGGTCGCCGAGCACCGCCGAGTTGGTGCCGCTGAGCTTCTTCACGTCGGCCAGCAGCCCGTCGTCGTCGAGCAGGTGCACGGTCTCGTGCCGGTGGCACGACGGCGCCCGCCGGCCGGACGGGAACAGGTGCGCCACCGCCTGACCCTCGGCCTCGATCAGCCGCGCCACCTCGAAGCCCAGCGTCGCGCCCATGCTGTGCCCGAAGAACGCCAGCGGCCGGTCCCGCCAGGGGCGCAGCACGTCGGCCACCTGCCGGGCCAGCTCACCGATGGTCGGCACGCAGGGCTCGTGCCGGCGGTCCTGCCGGCCCGGGTACTGGACGCTGAGCACCTCCACACCCGGCGACAGCGCCCGGGACACCGGGAAGAAGAAGCTCGCCGAGCCGCCGGCGTGCGGCAGGCACACCAGCCGCGGGGCGCCTGCCGGGGCCGGGTGGAACCGGCGAACCCACAGGCCGTTGTCGTGGTCGGTCATCGTCACGCGGTCCTTCCGGCGGTGGCGCCCGCGACCCGGGCGCCAGGGCGGTCCACCGGACGCTAACCGCGCCGCCGCCGGCCCGGCCACCCCTAGCCGGCCGGGCCCACGGGTTAGGGGTTGTCGCAGCTCAGCGCGACGCCATAGCTTCCCCGCAAAGGGGACCCGTGGCTCCCGGATGACGCGTGCGCGCCGGACGACGGCAGGTCCCCGCCGACCGAGGGTCAGGTTGATGGACACCGAAGAGAAGCTCCGGGAGTATCTGAAGAGGGTCACCACCGACCTGCGGCGGACCCGGCAACGGCTCCGCGATGTGGAGGACGCCGCCCGCCAGCCGATCGCCGTGGTCGGCATGGCCTGCCGATTCCCCGGCGGGATCACCTCGCCGGACGCGCTGTGGGACCTGGTGGCGGCCGGCGGGGACGCGATCGGCCCGTTCCCCGACGACCGGGGCTGGGACCTCGCCACGCTCTACGACCCGGAGCGGGAACGCCCCGGCACGTCCTGCGTGCGCGACGGCGGTTTCCTGACCGACGCCGCCGGCTTCGACCCGGCGTTCTTCGGCGTCTCCCCCCGGGAGGCCCTGGCGATGGATCCGCAGCAGCGGTTGCTGCTGGAGGTGTCCTGGGAGGCGTTCGAGTCCGCCGGTGTCGACCCGACCGGCCTGCGCGGCGGGCGCGTCGGCGTCTTCGCCGGCCTGACCCACGCCGACTACGCGGCCGGCGCCGCCGACGTGCCCGACGGGGTCGCCGACTACCTGGGGCTGGGCAGCGCCGGAAGCGTCAGCTCCGGCCGGGTGTCGTATGCGTTCGGGTTCGAGGGGCCGGCCGTCACCGTCGACACCGCCTGCTCCTCGTCGCTCGTGGCGCTGCACCTGGCCGTGCAGTCGCTGCGCGCCGGCGAGTCCGACCTGGCCCTGGCCGGCGGCGTGACGGTGCTGCCGACCCCGTCGATCTTCGTGGACTTCACCCGGCAGAACAACCTGTCCCGGGGTGCCCGCTGTCGGGCGTTCGCCGACGCCGCGGACGGCACCGCGCTCGGCGAGGGCATCGGCGTGCTGCTCGTCGAACGCCTCGCCGACGCCCAGCGGCTCGGCCACCGGGTCCTGGCCGTGGTGCGCGGCACGGCGGTGAATCAGGACGGCGCGTCGAACGGGTTGACCGCGCCGAACGGCCCGTCGCAGCAGCGGGTGATCCGCGCCGCGCTGGCCGACGCCCGGCTCACCGGCGCCGAGGTGGACGTGGTGGAGGCGCACGGCACCGGCACCACGCTGGGCGATCCGATCGAGGCGCAGGCGTTGCTGGCCACGTACGGGCAGGAGCGGGAGACGCCGCTGCTGCTCGGCTCGATCAAGTCGAACATCGGGCACACCCAGACCGCCGCCGGGGTGGCCGGCGTGATCAAGATGGTGCAGGCGATGCGGCACGGCACGGTGCCGGCCACGCTGCACGTGGACGCGCCGTCGTCCAAGGTGGACTGGTCGGCGGGTGCGGTGGAGCTGGCCACGTCGGCGCGCCCCTGGCCGGCCGCCGACCGGCCCCGCCGCGCCGCGGTGTCCTCGTTCAGCATCTCCGGCACCAACGCGCACGTGGTCCTGGAGGCGCCCACCCCGGTCGAGGACGAGCCGCCGGCCGCCCTCGACGCGGACGCGCTGCCGGTGGTGCCGTGGCTGGTGTCGGGTCGGTCGGCGGACGCGCTGGCGGGTCAGGCGGCGCGGCTGCTCGACCACCTGCGCGCGAACGCCGACCTGTCGCCGGCCGACGTCGGCTTCTCGTCGGCGACCACGAGGGCCGCGTTGGCGCACCGGGCGGCGGTGGTCGGCGCGGACCGCGACGCGCTGCTGGCCGGCCTGGCCGCGCTGGCCGAGGGCGGTGCGGCACCCGGACTGGTGACCGGCGAGGCGTCGTCGGGCCGTCGGGCGGTGTTGTTCACCGGTCAGGGCGCGCAGCGGGCCGGCATGGGCCGGGAGTTGTCCGCGGCGTTCCCGGTGTTCGCGGACGCGTTCGACCGGGTGTGCGCCGGGTTCGCGGGCCGGTTGGAGCGGCCGTTGCGGGAGGTGGTGTTCGACGGCGGCGACCTGGTGGACCGGACCGTCCACGCGCAGGCGGGCCTGTTCGCGGTGGAGGTGGCCCTGTGGGAGCTGCTGTCCTCGTGGGGCGTCGGCGCCGACTATCTGGCGGGGCATTCGATCGGTGAGGTGACCGCCGCCCATGTGGCGGGCGTGCTGTCGCTCGCCGACGCGTGCGTCCTGGTGGCGGCGCGTGGGTCGTTGATGCAGGCGTTGCCGGCCGGTGGCGGGATGCTGGCGGTGGGCGCGTCGGAGTCCCAGGTCCGGGAGTTGGCGGCCGGCGTGGACGTGGCGGCGGTGAACGGCCCGTCGTCGGTGGTGCTCTCCGGGCCGCTGGCGGACCTGGACCGGATCGCGGGGGAGTGCACCGCCGAAGGTTGGCGGGTGAAGCGGCTCACGGTCAGTCACGCGTTCCACTCCCGCTTGATGGAGCCGATGCTGGCGGAGTTCCGGGCGGCGATCAGTGGTCTGGACTGGCAGGCCCCGCGTCTGCCGATCGTGTCGAACCTGACCGGCCGGCTCGCCGACCCCGCCGAGATGGCCGGTCCGGACTACTGGGTGCGGCACGTCCGGGACGCGGTCCGGTTCGCCGACGGGGTCACCACGTTGCACGAGCTGGGTGTGTCCACGTTCCTGGAGGTGGGTCCGGACGCGACGTTGACGGCGATGGCCGCCGACACCCCGGCCGGCCGGCCCGTGCAGCACATTCCCGCGTTGCGGCGGGACCGGGACGAGGTCACCGCGCTCACCACCGCGCTGGCCCGGTTGCACGTGACCGGCACGCCCGTCGACTGGGCGGCCTGGTTCACCCGCGACGGCCGGCGACCCGCCACCGTCGACCTGCCCACCTACGCGTTCCACCACCAGCGGTACTGGATCGACGCCCGCGCCGCCGGCCACGACGCCGCCGGCCTGGGCGCCCGCGCCGCCGGTCACCCGCTGCTCGACACCACGCTCACCACCGCCGCCGGTGACGTCCGCGTCCACGGCGGCCGGCTGTCCGCGCGTACCCAGCCCTGGCTCGCCGACCACGTCGTGCGCGGCCGGATCGTCGTCCCCGGCACCGCGCTCGTCGAGCTGGCGCTGCACGCCGGCGCGCAGGCCGGCTGCCACACCGTCGAGGAACTGACCCTCGCCGCGCCGCTCGTCCTGCCCGACGACGGCGCCCGTACGCTCCAACTCCACCTCGCCGCGCCCGACGAGCAGGGCCGACGCCGCGTCACGGTCCACTCCCGACCCGCCGACGACCCGCACGCCGACTGGACCGCCCACGCCGACGGCATCCTCGCCCCCGGCACGGGCGAACCCGCCGAGCCGTTGACCGCCTGGCCGCCGCCCGGCGGGGTCGCCGTGCCGGTCGAGCCGATCTACCGCCGGCTGCGCGACCTCGGCGTCGCCCACGGGCCCACGTTCCGCGGGCTGCGCGCCGCCTGGCGTACCCCGGACGGGGTCTTCGCGGAGGTGGAGTTGCCGGACGGCGCCCCCACCGCCGGTTACGCGCTGCACCCGGCGCTGCTCGACGCCGCGCTGCACGTCGTCGGCCTCGCCGACGACCCGGGCGCCGACGACACCGGGGCCCGGCTGCCGTGGGCCTGGAGCGGCGTCACGCTCACCGCCGAGGGCGCCACCCACCTGCGGGTACGCCTCACCCGCAGCGGCCCGGCCAGCACGCTGACGCTCGCCGACGCCACCGGCGCGCCGGTGGCCCGCGTCGACGCCCTGGTGTCCCGCCCCCTCGCCGCCGACCAGCTCGACCCCGGCGCCGCCGACCTGCCCCTCTACGACCTGCGCTGGAACCCGGTGCCGCTGCCGGCCCGGCCGGCCACCGGGATCGCGCCGCTCGACCCGGAGACCGGCCTCGCCGGGACCGCCGACGACGCCCGGCTGGTGCTCGTCCCCGCTGGGCGCACCGCGCCGGAAGATCCACTCGCGGGCACCCGCACCCGGCTCGCCGACACGCTCACGCTGATCCAGGACTGGCTCGCCGACGACCGGCACGCCGGCCGGCGGCTCGTCGTGCTCACCCGGGGCGCGGTGCCCGCCGACGGCGACGTCACCGACCTGGCCGCCGCCGCCGTGTGGGGGCTGGTCCGCGCGGCGCAACTCGAACACCCCGGCCGGTTCGTCCTCGCCGACCTGGCCGGCGACGACGACGCCGACCTGCTCGCCCGCGCGCTCGCCGCCGACGAACCCCAGTTCGCGCTCCGCGACGGCCGGCTGCTCGTGCCGCGCCTCGCCCCGGCCGAACCCGACCCGACCGGCGCCGTCGACCTCGTCCCCGACGGCACCGTGCTGCTCACCGGCGCGACCGGCGCGCTCGGCGGCGTCGTCGCCCGGCACCTCGTCACCCAGCACAAGGTCCGGCACCTGCTGCTGGTCAGCCGGCACGGCGCGGACGCACCAGGCGCCGCCGACCTGCTCGCCGACCTCACCGGCCTCGGTGCGCGGGCCACCCTCGTCGCCGCCGACGTGGCCGACCGCGACCAGCTCGCCGGGCTGCTCGCCGCCGTGCCCGCCGACCACCCGCTCGCCGGTGTGGTGCACGCCGCCGGCGCGCTCGACGACGCCGTGGTCACCGCGCTCACCCCGGAGCGCACCGACGCGGTGCTGCGCCCCAAGGCCGACGCCGCCTGGCACCTGCACGACCTCACCCGCCACCTCGACCTGCCCGTGTTCGTGCTGTTCTCCTCGATCGCCGGGCCGCTCGGCGCACCCGGGCAGGGCAACTACGCGGCGGCGAACGCGTTCCTCGACGGCCTCGCCCACCACCGCCGGGCCGCCGGGCTCGCCGCCACGTCACTGGCCTGGGGACCCTGGGCGGAGACCGGCGGGATGACCCGCGAGCTGGGCGCCGCCGGCCGGGACCGCCTCGCCCGCCAGGGCATCGTCCCGCTCACCACCGACCGGGCGCTCGCCCTCTTCGACGCCAGCCGGCGCGGCCGGCAGCCGCTGCTGCTCCCCGTCCACCTGGACCTGGCGACGCTGCGGACCCGCCCGGCCCGCGACGACCTGCCCGCGCCGCTGCACGGCCTCGCCGGCGGGCCCGCCCGCCGGGCCGCCGCGCCGACCACCGGCGGCCTCGCCGACCGGCTCGCCGGGGCGTCCGCCGAGGACCGGGCCCGCCTGGTCGCCGAGCTGGTCGCCGGCCAGGTCGCCGACGTGCTCGGGTACGCCTCGGCGGCCGCCGTCGGACCCGAGCGCTCCTTCACCGAACTCGGCTTCGACTCGCTCACCGCGGTCGACCTGCGCAACCGGCTCACCGCCCGGACCGGGCTCAGCCTGCCGGCGACCATGGTCTTCGACCATCCGACCCCGGCCGCGCTGACCGGGCACCTGCTGGCCCGACTCGGACCGGCCGCGACCGCGCCCACCGTCCTCGACGAGCTGGACCGCCTCGAAGCCGCGTTCGCCGCCACACCGCCCGACACGCTCGCCGAACTGACCGCCGACGACGAGACCCGTACCGCCGTCGCGGCCCGGCTCCGCGCCCTGCTCGCCCGCTGGGACGGCGACGGCGGCGAGGTGGCCGCCAGCCTCGACGACGCCAGCGACGACGAACTGTTCGACTTCATCGACAGCCGCTTCGGCCGGTCCTGACCCGCGACAGGTGAATCCCCGATGGCGAACGAAGTCAAGCTCCGTGAGTACCTCAAGCGTGTCACCGCCGACCTGCACGAGACCAGCGAACGGCTGAGGGCCGCCGACGCCAGGGACCACGAACCGATCGCCGTCATCGGGATGAGCTGCCGCTACCCGGGCGGCGTCCGCTCACCCGAACAGTTGTGGGAGCTGGTCGCCGCCGGCGGCGACGGCGTCACCGGCTTCCCCACCGACCGGGGCTGGGACACCGAGCGGGCGTACGACCCGACCGGGGAGCGGCGGGGCAGCACGTACGCCCGGGAGGGCGGGTTCCTGCACGACGCCGGGAACTTCGACCCGGAGCTGTTCACCATCTCCCCGTACGAGGCGCTGGCGATGGACCCGCAACAGCGGCTCATGCTGGAGGCGTCGTGGACGGCGATCGAGGACGCCCGGATCGACCCGCACTCGTTGCGCGGCAACCGGGTCGGCGTGTTCGCCGGCATGATGTACCACAACTACGCGGCCGGGCTCGACGACGTGCCCGACACGGTCGACGGGTTCATCGGCGGCGGCACCGCCAGCAGCGTGCTCTCCGGCCGGATCGCCTACACGCTCGGCCTGGAGGGCCCGGCGCTCACCGTCGACACCGCCTGCTCGTCGTCTCTCGTCGCGCTGCACCTGGCCGTGCAGTCGCTGCGCTCCGGCGAGTCCGCGCTGGCGCTGGCCGGCGGCGTCACCGTGATGACCACGCTGGAGACGTTCGTCGACTTCAGCCGGCAACGCGGCCTCGCCCCGGACGGCCGGTGCAAGTCGTTCGCCGACGGCGCCGACGGCACCGGCTGGTCCGAGGGCGTCGGCGTGCTGCTGCTGGAACGCCTCTCCGACGCCCGCCGCCACGGCCACCGGGTGCTCGCGGTGGTGCGCGGGACTGCGGTGAACCAGGACGGCGCGTCGAACGGGTTGACCGCGCCGAACGGCCCGGCCCAGCAGCGGGTGATCCGGGCGGCCCTCGCCTCGGCACGGCTGTCGCCGGTCGAGGTGGACGTGGTGGAGGCGCACGGCACCGGCACCACGCTGGGCGATCCGATCGAGGCGCAGGCGCTGCTGGCCACGTACGGGCAGGACCGCGAGACGCCGCTGCTGCTCGGCTCGGTCAAGTCGAACCTGGGGCACACCCAGGCCGCGGCCGGCGTCGCCGGGATCATCAAGATGGTCCTCGCCATGCGGCACGGCCTGGTGCCGCCGACGATCCACGTCGACGCCCCGTCGTCGCACGTGGACTGGTCGGCCGGTGCGGTGGAGCTGGCCACGTCGGCCCGCCCGTGGCCGGCGGTGGACCGGCCGCGTCGGGCGGCGGTGTCGTCGTTCGGCATCTCCGGCACCAACGCCCACGTCATCATCGAGGCCCCGGAACCCCAGCCGGCGCCGGAAGAGTCACCGGTCGAGCCGCCCCCGACCATCCCGTGGGTGCTGTCGGCGCGCTCGGCGTCGGCCCTCGCCGGCCAGGCCGCCCGGTTGGCCGACCACCTGCACGCGCACGCCGACCTGTCCCCGGCCGAGGTGGGCTGGTCGCTCGCGACGACCCGCGCCGCACTGGAACACCGCGCGGTGGTGCTCGGCCCGGACCGGGAGTCGCTGCTGGCCGGGCTGTCGGCCGTCGCCGGGGGAACACCGGCGCCCGGGGTGGTGACCGGTGAGGTCGCGCCGGGCCGGCGGGCGGTCCTGTTCACCGGTCAGGGCTCGCAGCGCGCCGGCATGGGCCGGGAGTTGTACGACGCGTTCCCGGTGTTCGCGGACGCGTTCGACCGGGTGTGCGCGTCGTTCGAGGGCCGGTTGGAGCGGCCGTTGCGCGACGTGGTGTTCGACGGCGGTGAGCTGCTGGACCGGACCGTCCACGCGCAGGCGGGTCTGTTCGCGGTGGAGGTCGCCCTGTGGGAGTTGGTGTCGTCGAGCGGTGTCACGGTCGACTACCTGGCGGGACACTCGATCGGTGAGGTGACCGCCGCGCACGTGGCCGGGGTGCTGTCGCTTGCCGACGCGTGCGCCCTGGTGGCGGCGCGGGGCTCGTTGATGCAGGCGTTGCCGGCCGGTGGCGGGATGCTGGCGGTGGGCGCGTCGGAGCAGCAGGTCCGGGAGTTGCTGTCGGCTGCCGGTGGCGCTGCGGCGGCCGGCGGGGACGGCTCGGAGCCGGGGACGGATTCCGGTCCCGGTGGCGGCGTGGATGTGGCGGCGGTGAACGGCCCGTCGTCGGTGGTGCTCTCCGGGCCGGTGGAGGAGCTGGACCGGTTGGCGGGGGAGTGCGCCGCCCAGGGGTGGCGGGTGAAGCGGCTGACGGTCAGCCACGCGTTCCACTCGCGGCTGATGGAGCCGATGCTTGACGGGTTCCGGGCCGCGATCGCGGGTCTGGACTGGCAGCAGCCGCGTCTGCCGATCGTGTCGAACCTGACCGGCCAACTCGCCGACCCGGCGGAGATCGCCGGGGCGGACTACTGGGTGCGGCACGTGCGGGAGGCGGTCCGCTTCGCCGACGGCGTGGCCACGCTCCACGAGCTGGGCGTGGGCACGTTCCTGGAACTCGGCCCGGACGCGACGTTGACGGCGATGGCGGCCGACACCCCCACCGATCGGCCGGTGCTGCACGTTCCGGCGCTGCGCCGCGACCAGGACGAGGTCACCGCGCTCACCACCGCGCTGGCCCGACTGCACGCGACCGGCACCCGGATCGACTGGGCCGCCTGGTTCACCCGCGACGGCCGGCGACCCGCCACCGTCGACCTGCCCACCTACGCGTTCCGGCACCAGCGCTACTGGCTCGACGCCCGCACCCGCCAGCACGGCGGCGACGCCGACGACACGGCGTTCTGGCAGGTGATCGAGAACGAGGACCTGGACGGCCTCGCCGCCGCCCTCGCCGTCGACCCGGACACGCCGCTCGCCGACGTGCTGCCCGCGCTCTCCGCCTGGCGACGCCGCCGGGAGAGCGAGGCCACGCTCGACTCCTGGCACCACCGGGTCACCTGGCAACCGCTGCCCGACCCCACCGGCCCCGACGCCGGTGACCTGCTTCTCGTCGTACCGGCCGAGGTGGACGAGGCGGGCCGGCGGTGGGTGGACGCGTTGACCGGGCCCGGCGTCCGGGTGCTGACCGTGCCCGCCGGCCACGGCCGCGCCGACCTCGCCCGGGACCTCACCGCGTCACCCCCGCCCGGGACCGTGCTGTCGCTGCTCGGCCTCGCCCCCGGCACCCATCCGGACAGCGCGTCCGTGCCCGCCGGACTCGCCGGCACGGTCACGCTCGCGCAGGCGCTCGGCGACGCCGGCAGCACCGCCCGGCTCTGGATCGGCACCCGCCGGGCCCTCGCCGTCGACCCCGTCGACCCGGCCGTCGACTGCGACCAGGCGCTGCTCTGGGGACTCGGCGGCGCGATCCGCGCCGAACACCCGTACCGCTGGGGTGGGCTGGTCGACCTGCCACCGGTGCCCGACCCGCGCGCCGTGACCCGGTTGCGCCGGCTGCTCGGCGGCGAGCCGGCCGAGGACCAGGTGGCGGTGCGCACGGCCGGCGCGTACGCCCGACGGCTGGTCCGGGACACCCGACCCGCCGGTGCGGCGCGGAGCTGGACCCCGCGCGGCACCGCGCTCGTCACCGGCGGCACCGGCGCGCTCGGCGCGCACGTCGCCCGGGCCCTCGCCACCGCCGGCGTCGACCACCTGCTGCTGCTCAGCCGTCGTGGCCCCGACGCGCCCGGCGCGGCCGACCTGCGCGACGAGCTGACCGCCCTGGGCGCCCGCGTGACGATCGCCGCCTGCGACGCCGCCGACCGGGACGCGCTGCGCGACCTGCTCGCCACCGTGCCCGCCGACGCGCCGCTGCGCACCGTCGTGCACACCGCCGCGGCGCTCGACGACACGGTCACCGACGCGCTCACCGCCGACCGGATGGCCACCGCGCTGCGCGCCAAGGTCGACGCGGCCCGCCACCTCGACGAGCTGACCCACGACCACCACGTCGACGCGTTCGTGCTGTTCTCCTCACTCGCCGGCACCATGGCCGGCCCCGGCCAGGGCAACTACGCGCCCGGAAACGCCTGGCTCGACGCGCTCGCCCACCGCCGCCGCGCCGAAGGACGGCCCGCCACCGCTGTCGCCTGGGGGCTCTGGGCCGACGGCGGCGTCAGCACCGGCGAGTTCGAGCGCCGGATGGCCCGCGGCGGTGTCCGCGCCATGGACCCCGACCGCGCGATCCGCGCGTTGCACCGGGCGCTCGACCGGGACGAGACCCACCTCGTCGTCGCCGACGTCGACTGGGACCGCATCGCCGCCGCCCCCGGCCAGCGGCCCGACCCGCTGATCCGCGACCTGCTCACCGCCACCCCGGTCGCCGTCGACGGCGACCGGTCCGCCGGGCTGCGGCGTCGCCTCGCCGGCCTCACCCCGGCCGACCGGCGGGACGCCCTGGGCGAGCTGGTCCGCGGCGAGATCGCCGCCGTCCTCGGACACGGCGGCGCCGACCAGGTGCCGCACCGGCGCGCGTTCCGGGACCTCGGCTTCACCTCCCTCACCGCCGTCGAGCTGCGCAACCGACTCGACGCCGCCACCGGACTCACGCTGCCCGCCACGCTGGCGTTCGACCATCCCAACCCCGAGGCCCTGGCCGCCCACCTCGCCGCCGAGCTGGCCGGCGGGCCGTCCGAGGCCACCCCCACGGCGGTACGCCCGGTCGACGACGACCCGATCGTCATCGTCGGCATGGGCTGCCGCTTCCCCGCCGGGGCCGGCTCCCCCGAGGAGTTCTGGCGGCTGCTCGCCGACGGCGTCGACGCCATGGCCGACCTTCCCCGCGACCGGCACTGGGACCTGGCCGCGCTGCCGCCGGACGTCACCCGGGGCGCGTTCCTGGACGACGCCGGCGCGTTCGACGCGCACTTCTTCGGCATCTCGCCGCGCGAGGCGACCGCCATGGACCCGCAGCAGCGGCTGCTGCTGGAGACGTCCTGGGCGGCGATCGAGGACGCCCGGATCGACCCGCTGGCACTGCGTGGCAGCCGGGTCGGCGTCTTCGCCGGCACCAACGGGCAGGACTTCGACCACCTCATCCGGTACGGCGGCGAACACCTCGCCGGCTACGGCGCGACCGGCGCCTCCGCCAGCGTGCTCTCCGGCCGGGTGGCGTACGCGCTCGGCCTCGAAGGACCGGCGCTGACCGTGGACACCGCGTGCTCGTCGTCGCTGGTGGCGCTGCACCTCGCCGCCCGGTCGCTGCGGGCCGGTGAGTGCGACCTGGCGCTCGCCGGTGGCGTGACCGTGATGGCCACCCCCGGCGCGTTCGTCGAGTTCTCCCGCCAGGGCGGGCTCGCCGCCGACGGGCGGTGCCGCTCGTTCGCCGAGGGCGCCGACGGCACCGGGTGGGGCGAGGGCGTCGGCGTGCTGCTGGTGCAACGACTCTCCGACGCCGAGCGGGACGGCCGGCGGATCCTGGCGGTGCTGCGGGGTTCGGCGGTCAATCAGGACGGCGCGTCGAACGGGTTGACCGCGCCGAACGGGCCGGCGCAGCAGCGGGTCATCCGGGCCGCGCTGGCCGACGCCCGGCTCGCCGCCGCCGACGTGGACGTGGTGGAGGCGCACGGCACCGGCACGACGCTGGGTGACCCGATCGAGGCGCAGGCGTTGCTGGCCACGTACGGGCAGGAGCGGACCGAACCGCTGCTGCTCGGCTCGGTGAAGTCGAACCTGGGCCACACCCAGGCCGCCGCCGGCGTCGCCGGGATCATCAAGGCGGTCCTGGCCATGCGGCACGGCGTGGTGCCGGCGACGCTGCACGTGGACGCGCCGTCGTCGAAGGTGGACTGGTCGGCCGGAGCGATCGAGCTGGCGACGTCGGCGCGGCCCTGGCCGGCGGTGGACCGTCCGCGCCGGGCGGCGGTGTCGTCGTTCGGCATCTCCGGCACCAACGCCCACGTCATCCTCGAACACCCCGAGCCGGTGCGGCACGACCCGGACGCGGTCGCTCCGCCACCGGCCACGCCGTGGATGCTGTCGGCCCGGTCGGCCCCGGCGCTCGCCGGGCAGGCGGCCCGGCTGCTCGACCACCTGCGCGAGCACCCCGACGTGTCGCCGGCCGAGGTCGGCTGGTCGCTGGTCGCCACGCGGCCCGCGCTGGAGCACCGCGCGGCCGTTGTCGCTCCGGATCGGGACGCGCTCCTGGCCGGCCTGTCCGCGCTCGCCGACGGCGTCGCCGCGACGGGCCTGGTGACCGGCGAACCGGTGTCCGGCCGCCGGGCGGCCCTGTTCACCGGCCAGGGCTCGCAGCGGGTCGGCATGGGTCGGGAGCTGTACGACGCGTTCCCGGTGTTCGCCGAGGCGTTCGACCGGGTGTGCGCCGGGTTCGAGGGCCGCCTCGATCGTTCGTTGCGGGAGGTCGTGTTCGACGGCGGTGAGTTGCTGGACGAGACCGTCCACGCGCAGGCGGGCCTGTTCGCGATCGAGGTCGCGTTGTGGGAACTGGCGTCCTCGTGCGGCCTGACGGTCGACTACGTGGCGGGGCATTCGATCGGTGAGGTGACCGCCGCGCACGTGGCGGGTGTGCTGTCCCTGGCGGACGCGTGCGCGCTGGTGGCGGCGCGGGGATCGCTGATGCAGGCGTTGCCGGCCGGTGGCGGGATGCTGGCCGTCGCCGCGTCGGAGGCACAGGTCCTGGAGGTGCTGGGGTTCGGGGTGGGTGTTGCGCCGCTCGCCGATCCGGCCGGTGTTCCGATGGTCGCTGGCCGCCCCGCCGCCGGGGACCGTGCCGGCGGTAGGGCTGCCGCTGGAGTGGATGTGGCGGCGGTGAACGGCCCGTCGTCGGTGGTGCTCTCCGGGCCGGTGGAGGAGCTGGACCGGTTGGCGGGGGAGTGCGCCGCCCAGGGGTGGCGGGTCAAGCGGCTGACGGTCAGTCACGCGTTCCACTCGCGGCTGATGGAGCCGATGCTTGACGGGTTCCGGGCCGCGATCGCGGGTCTGGACTGGCGGGCGCCGCGTCTGCCGATCGTGTCGAACGTGACCGGTCGGCTCGCCGATCCGGGGGAGATCGCGGGTCCGGACTACTGGGTGCGGCACGTGCGGGAGGCGGTCCGGTTCGCCGACGGCGTGGTCACGCTCCACGAGCTGGGCGTGGGCACGTTCCTGGAACTCGGCCCGGACGCGACGTTGACGGCGATGGCGGCCGACACCCCCACCGATCGGCCGGTGCTGCACGTTCCGGCGCTGCGCCGCGACCAGGACGAGGTCACCGCGCTCACCACGGCGCTGGCCCGGTTGCACGTGACCGGCACGCAGGTGGACTGGGCGGTCTGGTTCACCCGCGACGGGCGGCAACCGGCAACCGTCGACCTGCCCACCTACGCGTTCCAGCGCACCCGGTACTGGCCGGAGACCGCACCCGTGGCACCCGGCGGCGGCAGCGACCTCGACGAGCGGTTCTGGGCGGCAGTCGAACGGGAGGACCTCGCCGGCCTCGGCGACGAGTTGCGACTCACCGCCGACCAGCCGCTGCGGGACCTGCTCCCGGCACTGGCCCGGTGGCGGCGGGCCGGACACGACCGCGTCACCGTCGACTCCTGGCGCTACCGGGTGGACTGGCGGCCACTGGCCTCCGTACCGCCGCCGGACCTGACCGGGACGTGGCTGGTCCTGACCACGGCCGACCAGGTCGATCACCCGCTGGCCGCCGGCCTGGCCGCGCACGGTGCCCACGTCGTGCCGGTGCTGCTCGACGCGCCCGCCGACCGGCCGGCGACGGCCGACCGGCTCCGCGCCGCCGCGACCGGCGACGTCGCCGGGGTGCTGGCGCTGCTCGGCCCGCGCCCCGAGGTGGCGCTGGCCACCGTGCAGGCGTTCGCCGACAGCGGCGTCCCCGGTCGGCTGTGGTGGCTGACCCGAGGCGCGGTCGACGTCGGCGGCGACACCGATCCGGACGCGGCCGGGACCTGGGGGCTCGGCCGCGTCGTGGGACTGGAGGAGCCGGGTCGCTGGGGTGGCCTGGTGGACCTGCCGGAGGTGATGGACGGCCGGGCGGTGCGTCGGCTGTGCGGGGTGCTGGCCGGTGGTGTCGAAGACCAGGCGGCGGTGCGGTCGTCGGGGGTGTTCGCCCGGCGGCTCGTGCGGGCCTCGGGTGATCCGGTGCGGCGGGAGTTCCGGTTCTCCGGCACGGTGCTGGTCACCGGCGGCACCGGTGCGTTGGGCGCGCGGGTCGCCCGGTGGGCGGCCGACACGGGGGCGGAGCACGTGGTGCTGACCAGCCGGCGTGGTCCGGACGCGCCCGGCGCGGCGGAGCTGGCCGACCGGCTGCGGGCCGGCGGTGTGCGGGTGACGGTGGCGGCGTGCGACGTGGCCGACCGGGCCGCGCTGGCCGGGCTGCTCGACGGGCTGGCCGGTGAGTCGGTCCGGGCGGTCGTGCACGCCGCCGGGGCGCCGCAGCTCACCCCGCTGGCCGACGTCACCGCCGACGAGCTGCGCGACGTGCTGCGCGCCAAGGTCGACGGCGCGGCCAACCTCGACGCGCTGCTGCCGGACGTGGACGCGTTCGTGGTGTTCACCTCCATCGCCGGCGTGTGGGGCTCCGCCGGGCAGGCCGGCTACGCCGCCGCGAACGCCGCCGCCGACGCGCTCGTCGCCCGCCGACGCGCCCGGGGCGCCGCCGGCACCGCCGTGGCCTGGGGACCGTGGGCCGGTAACGGCATGGCAGCGGGCGAAGAGGCGCGGGACCACCTGGCCCGGCGCGGCCTGCCCGCCCTCGACCCGGACCTCGCGGTCACCGCCCTGCAGGGCGCGCTGGACCGCGACGACAGCACCGTGGTCGTCGCCGACGTCGACTGGGAGCGGTTCGCCGCGTCGTTCACCGCGCTGCGCCCCAGCCCGCTGCTCGACGAACTGCCCGAGGCCCGGCCCACCCGGGCCGCGCCCACCGAGGGCCCGTCCCCGCTCGCCCGCCGGCTCGCCGCGCTCACCCCCGCCGAGCGCGCCGGTCACCTGCTCGACGTGGTCCGCGCCCAGGCCGCCACGGTGCTCGGCCACCCGGCCGCCGACGCGGTCGCCGCGGACCGGGCGTTCCAGCAGCAGGGCTTCGACTCACTCACCGCCGTCGAGCTGCGGAACCGGCTCACCGCCGAGACCGGCCTGACGCTGCCGAGCACCCTCGTCTTCGACCAGCCGACCCCGGCGGCGCTGGCCGCGTACCTGGCCGCCGCGCTGACCGGGGAACCGGCGGACACCCACGCACCGGGCACCGCCGTCGCGGTCGACGGTGACCCGATCGTCGTCGTCGGCATGGCCTGCCGCCTCCCCGGCGGCGTGACCGGCCCCGACGAGCTGTGGGACCTGCTCGCGGCCGGACGCGACGGCATCGCCGACTTCCCGCTCGACCGGGGCTGGGACCGGTTCCTCGCCGGCCGCCTCTCCGACACCTCGTTCCCCCGGCAGGGCGGGTTCGTCTACGACGCGGCCGCGTTCGACGCCGACTTCTTCGGCATCTCCCCCCGCGAGGCCCTGGCCATGGACCCCCAGCAGCGGTTGCTGCTGGAGACGTCCTGGGAGGCGGTCGAGTCGGCCGGCATCGACCCGGCCCGGCTCCGCGGGGAACGCGTCGGCGTCTTCGCCGGCGCCAGCTTCCAGGGGTACGCCTCGACCGCGATGGGTCGGGCCCAGGACGTCGGCGGGCACCTGCTCACCGGCACCGCCACCAGCGTGCTCTCCGGCCGGGTGGCGTACGCGCTCGGGCTTGAGGGGCCGGCGGTGACCGTGGACTCGGCCTGCTCGTCGTCGCTCGTCGCGCTGCACCTGGCCGCCCAGTCGCTGCGCAGCGGGGAGTGCACGCTGGCGCTGGCCGGTGGCGTGACCGTGATGGCCTCGCCGGCCACCTTCGTCGAGTTCTCCCGCCAGGGCGGGCTCGCCCCGGACGGCCGGTGCCGGTCCTTCGCCGAGGGCGCCGACGGGACCGGCTGGGGTGAGGGCGTCGGCGTGCTGCTGGTGCAACGGCTCTCCGACGCCGAGCGGGACGGCCGGCGGGTCCTCGCCGTGCTGCGCGGCTCGGCGGTCAACTCCGACGGCGCGTCGAACGGGTTGACCGCGCCGAACGGGCCTGCCCAGCAACGCGTCATCCGGGCCGCGCTCGCCTCGGCGCGCCTCACCACCGCCGACGTGGACGTGGTCGAGGCGCACGGCACCGGCACCACGCTGGGCGACCCGATCGAGGCGCAGGCGTTGCTGGCCACGTACGGGCAGGAGCGGGAGACGCCGCTGCTGCTCGGCTCGATCAAGTCGAACATCGGGCACATCCAGGCCGCGGCCGGCGCGGCGAGCGTCATCAAGGCGGTCCTCGCGCTGCGGCACGGCGTGGTGCCGGCCACCCTGCACGTGGACGCGCCGTCGTCGAAGGTGGACTGGTCGGCCGGTGCGGTGGAGCTGGCCACGTCGGCCCGCCCGTGGCCGGCGGTGGACCGTCCGCGTCGGGCGGCGGTGTCGTCGTTCGGCATCTCGGGCACCAACGCGCACGTGATCCTGGAGGAGCCCCCGTCGGCGAGGGCCGCGCACGATCGGGCCGCCGATGCGGTGCCGGTGGTGCCGTGGTTGGTGTCGGGTCGGTCGGCGGAGGCGCTGGCGGCGCAGGCGGCCCGGCTGCTCGACCGTCTGCGCGACGACGTGGACGTGTCGCCGGTCGGGGTGGGTTTTTCCCTGGCGACGACGCGGGCGGCGTTGTCGCACCGGGCGGCGGTGGTCGGCGCGGACCGGGAGTCGTTGCTGGCCGGCCTGGCGGCCGTCGCCGAGGGCGCGTCGGCGCGCGGAGTCATCAGCGGGGAGGCGTCGCCGGGCCGGCGGGCGGTGTTGTTCACCGGTCAGGGTTCCCAGCGTGTCGGCATGGGCCGGGAGCTGTACGACGCGTTCCCGGTGTTCGCGGACGCGTTCGACCGGGTGTGCGCGTCGTTCGAGGGCCGGTTGGAGCGGCCGTTGCGGGAGGTCGTGTTCGACGGCGGTGAGTTGTTGGACCGGACGGTGTTCGCGCAGGCGGGTCTGTTCGCGGTGGAGGTCGCCCTGTGGGAGTTGGTGTCGTCGTGCGGTGTGGCGGTCGACTATGTGGCGGGGCACTCGATCGGTGAGGTGACCGCCGCCCATGTGGCGGGTGTCCTGTCGTTGACGGACGCGTGTGTGCTGGTGGCGGCGCGGGGGTCGTTGATGCAGGCGTTGCCGGCCGGTGGTGGGATGCTGGCGGTGGGCGCGTCGGAGTCCCAGGTCCGCGAGCTGGTGTCGGGTGTCGGTGGTGGGGGTCCGGGGGCGGTTCCCGGTTCCGGTGTCGATGTGGCGGCGGTGAACGGTCCGTCGTCGGTGGTGCTCTCCGGGCCGGTGGAGGAGCTGGACCGGTTGGCGGGGGAGTGCGCCGCCCAGGGGTGGCGGGTGAAGCGGCTGACGGTCAGCCACGCGTTCCACTCGCGGCTGATGGAGCCGATGCTTGACGGGTTCCGGGCCGCGATCGCGGGTCTGGACTGGCAGCAGCCGCGTCTGCCGATCGTGTCGAACCTGACCGGCCAACTCGCCGACCCGGCGGAGATCGCCGGGGCGGACTACTGGGTGCGGCACGTGCGGGAGGCGGTCCGGTTCGCCGACGGCGTCGCGACACTGCACGCCGCGGGCGTGACCACGTTCCTGGAACTCGGACCCGACGCCACCCTGACCGCGATGGCCGCCGACACCCCCACCGATCGGCCGGTGCTGCACGTTCCGGCGCTGCGCCGCGACCAGGACGAGGTCACCGCGCTCACCACGGCGCTGGCCCGGTTGCACGTGACCGGCACGCCCGTCGACTGGGCGGCCTGGTTCAGCCGCGACGGCCGGCGACCCGCCACCGTCGACCTGCCCACCTACGCGTTCCAGCACCAGCGGTACTGGCTGTCCGACGAGGACGCCCCACAGCCGGCGCCGGCCGCAGGCGGCGAGGCGGACGACCGGTTCTGGGCCGCCGTCGACCAGGCCGACCTCACCGCCCTCGACCCGGAGTTCCGCGCCGAGCGGCCGGTCGCCGAACTGCTGCCGGCACTCGCCCGGTGGCGGACCGCCGGCAAGCGGTCCGCCGCCGCCGACTCGTGGCGCTACCGGATCGACTGGTCGGGCCGGCCCGAGCCGACCGCGACGCTCGGCGGGACGTGGCTGCTGCTGGTGCCGTACGCCGGCATCGACGACACACTGGTCACGACCCTGGCCGACGGGATGACCTCGGCCGGCGCGAACGTGCGGCTCGTACGCTCGGACGGGCCGGACGACGACCGGGAACTGCTCGCCAAGGCGCTGCGCGACGCCGACCCGACCGCCGGCGTGGTGTCGCTGCTCGCGCTCGGCGGCGCCGGGGCCGGCGCGGCGCTGGCCACCGTGCAGGCGTTCGCCGACAGCGGCCTCGCCGGTCGCCTGTGGTGGCTGACCCGGGGTGCGGTGGCGGTGGGCGCCTCCGACCGGCCCGTCGACCCGGTCGCGGCCGGGACCTGGGGGCTCGGCCGCGTCGCGGGGCTGGAGGAGCCGGGCCGCTGGGGTGGCCTGGTGGACCTGCCGGAGGTGGTGGACGGCCGGGCGGTGCGCCGGGTGTGCGGGGTCCTCGCCGGGAACGGCGAGGACCAGGTGGCGGTGCGGTCGTCGGGAGTCTTCGCCCGACGGTTGGTGCGCGCCTCGGGCGACCCGGCACGACGGGAGTTCCGCCTCTCCGGGACCGTGCTGGTCACCGGCGGCACCGGTGCGTTGGGTGCCCGGGTCGCGCAGTGGGCGGCCGACAGCGGTGCCGAGCACGTGGTGCTGACCAGCCGGCGCGGACCGGACGCGCCGGGCGCGGCCGAGCTGGCCGACCGGCTGCGGGCCGGCGGTGTGCGGGTGACCGTGACCGCGTGCGACGTGGCCGACCGGGCCGCGCTGGCCGGGCTGCTCGACGGCCTGGGAACCGACCCGGTCCGCGCCGTCGTGCACGCCGCCGGCGCCGCCCAGGCCACCCCGCTCGCCGCGATGACCGGCGCGGAACTGGCCGACGTGCTGCGCGCCAAGGTCGACGGCGCGGCCAACCTCGACGCGCTGCTGCCGGACGTGGACGCGTTCGTGGTGTTCTCCTCCATCGCCGGCGTGTGGGGCTCCGCCGGGCAGGCCGGCTACGCCGCGGCCAACGCGTACCTCGACGGCCTCGTCGCCCGGCGACGCGCCCGCGGCGCGGCCGGCACCGCGGTGGCCTGGGGACCGTGGGCCGGCGCCGGCATGGCCCAGGGCGACCAGCGGGACCAGCTCGCCCGGCGCGGCCTGCCCGCGCTCGACCCGGACCTCGCGGTCACCGCCCTGCAGGGCGCGCTGGACCGCGACGACAGCGCCGTGGTCGTCGCCGACGTCGACTGGGAGCGGTTCGCCGCCGCGTTCACCGCCCGCCGGCCCAGCCCGCTGCTCACCGGCGTGCCCGAGGCCGCCGCCGACCGCGCCGGCGCCCCCGCCGCCGACGCGGACGCGCCGGCCGCGCTGCGCGACCGGCTCGCCGCCGCCGGCCCGGCGGAACGGGACCGCATCCTGCTCGACCTGGTACGCGCCGAAGCCGCCACCGTGCTCGGGCACCGCACCCCGGCCACGGTCCGGGCCGCACGCGGCTTCCTCGACCTCGGCTTCGACTCGCTCACCGCGGTCGAACTGCGCAACCGGCTCACCGCCGGAACCGGCCTGGCGCTGCCCACCACGCTGGTGTTCGACCACCCCACCCCGGCCGCGCTCGCCGGGCACCTGGGCCGGGAACTGCGGCCCTCGGCCGACGGCGTCACCGCCGAGATCGACCGCCTGGCGCGGCTGCTCGACGCGGTGCCGGACGAGCGGCGGGACGACCAGGTCACCCACCGGCTGGAGGAACTGCTCGCCCGCTGGCGCGGCGACGCCGCGCCGCCGCCGGCCGCCGAATCGGACGCCGACGACCTGGCCGACGCCGGCGAGGACGACATCTTCGCCATCATCCAGCGAGAGTTCGGCAAGTCGTGACCGGCGCCGCAGCTAGGGGTACGCACGCGGCTAGGGGTGGCCGGCTGCTCGCCATCAGTGACCTGCACGTCGGGCACGCCGAGAACCGGGCGCTGGTCGAACGGCTGCGCCCCGACGGCGACGACGACTGGCTGATCGTCGCCGGGGACGTCGGCGAGTACCTGCACGACGTCGAGTGGGCGCTCGGCCTGCTCGCCCGGCGCTTCGCCCGGGTCGTCTGGTCGCCCGGCAACCACGAGCTGTGGACGCCCCGCGACGACCCGGTGCAGTTGCGCGGCGAGGCCCGCTACCGGCACCTGGTGGCGACGTGCCGGCGGCTCGGCGTCCTCACCCCGGAGGATCCCTACCCGGTGTGGGACGCCGACGGCGACCCGGTGCTGGTGGTGCCGCTGTTCGTCGGGTACGACCACTCGTGGCGGCCGCCGGGCACCTACAACCGGGCCCAAGCGCTGGCGCTGGCGTACGAGACCGGGGTGGTGTGCACCGACGAGATCCTGCTGCACCCGGACCCGTACCCGAGCCGGGACGCCTGGTGCCGGGCCCGGGTCATCCGCACCGAACGGCGGCTCGACGCCGAGCGCGGCGGCCTGCCCACCGTGCTGGTCAACCACTACCCGCTGGTCCGCGAACCGACCCGGATCCTGCGCCACCCCGAGTTCGCCCAGTGGTGCGGCACCGACCTCACCGCCGACTGGCACCTGCACTACGACGCCCGCGTCGCCGTCTACGGGCACCTGCACATCCCGCGCAGCACCCGCCACGACGGCGTCCGGTTCGAAGAGGTGTCCGTCGGCTACCCCCGCGAGTGGCGCCGCCGCGCCACCCCGCCCGGCCGCCCCGGGCCATCCTCCCGGCGCTCGCCGGGCAGCTCCGCTGACGGTCCGCCGGCCCGCCCGGACCCCCCGCCGGGACCGGCGAATGAGGGGTCCGTAGGGGTTGGGTCGCAGGTCAGCGCTCAGTAGCGTCCACTCACGGTGACGGGCCGGGTGCCGGCGTACCCCCGTGTGCCGCACCGGCGGCGACCTCGGTGTTCGACGGAATCGATCGGCAGCAACTGCGGGCGGGTGGATCATGGCGGACGAAGAGAAGCTTCTCGAACACCTCAGGTGGGTGACCACCGAGCTCCGTCAGGCGCACCGGCGCCTGCGCGAGCTGGAGGAGCCCGAACCGATCGCCGTGGTGGCCATGGCCGGCCGGTTCCCCGGCGGCGTGACCACCCCGGAACAGCTCTGGGACCTGGTCGCCGCCGGCACCGACGCCACCGGACCGTTCCCCACCGACCGCGGCTGGGACCTGGCCGACCTCTACGACCCGGATCCGGACCACCAGGGCACCTCGTACAGCGACCGGGGCGGCTTCCTCACCGACGCCGGCCACTTCGACCCCACCCCGTTCGGCATCAGCCCACGCGAGGCACTCGCCATGGACCCGCAGCAGCGGCTGCTGCTGGAGACCACCTGGGAGGTGTTCGAACGGGCCGGCATCGACGCCGGCACGCTGCGCGGCAGCCGCACCGGCGTGTTCGTGGGCACCGCCGGACAGGACTACGCGTCGGTGCTGCGCCGGCTGCCCGCCGGCGTCGAGGGGTACGTGCTGACCGGCACCGCCGCCAGCGTCATCTCCGGCCGCCTCGCCTACACGTTCGGCCTGGAAGGGCCGGCCGTCACCATCGACACCGCCTGCTCGTCGTCGCTCGTCGCGCTGCACCTGGCCGCGCAGGCGCTGCGCGACGGCGAATGCACGCTGGCCGTCGCCGGCGGGGCCAGCGTGATGGCCACCCCGGGCGGCTTCGTCGAGTTCTCCCGCCAGCGCGGCCTCGCCGCCGACGGGCGGTGCAAGGCGTTCTCCGCCGCCGCCGACGGCACCGGCTGGGCCGAGGGCGCCGGCCTGGTGCTGGTGGAACGGCTCAGCGACGCCCGCCGCAACGGCCACCCGGTGCTGGCCGTGATCCGGGGCAGCGCGGTCAACTCCGACGGGGCCAGCAGCGGGCTCACCGCCCCGAACGGCCCCGCCCAGCAGCGCGTCATCCGGGAGGCCCTGGCCAACGCCGGCCTCACCCCGGCCGACGTCGACGCGGTCGAGGCGCACGGCACCGGCACCACGCTCGGCGACCCGATCGAGGCGCAGGCGCTGCTCGCCACGTACGGCCGGGACCGGGACGCCGACCGGCCGCTGCGGCTCGGCTCGCTCAAGTCGAACCTCGGCCACACCCAGGCCGCCGCCGGCGTCGCCGGCGTGATGAAGATGGTGCTGGCGCTGCGCCACGGCCTGCTCCCCGCCACGCTGCACGCCGACGAGCCCACCCCGCACGTGGACTGGTCGGCCGGCGCGGTGGCGCTGCTCACCGAGCCCCGGCCGTGGCCGGCCGACCCGGACCGGGTCCGCCGGGCCGCCGTCTCCTCGTTCGGCATGAGCGGCACCAACGCCCACCTGGTCATCGAGGAGGCCCCGGCGCCCGAGCCGGCGCCCGAGCCGACCGCCACCGTCAACCGGCCGGTGGTGCCGGTGCTGCTCTCCGCCGCCGACCCGGCCGCGCTCGCCGCCCAGGCCGGCCGCTGGGCGTCCTGGCTGGACGCCGACCCCGCACCCCGGGTGCGGGACGTGGCGTACGCGTCGGTCACCACCCGGACCGCGCTGGACCGGCGGGCCGTGCTCACCGCCGGCGACCCGGACGGCCTGCGGGCCGCGCTGCGCGCGCTGGCCGCCGGCGAACCGTCCGGCACGCTGGTCACCGGCGAGGCGACCGACCGCGGCCCCACCGCGATGCTGTTCTCCGGGCAGGGCGCGCAACGCGCCGGCATGGGCCGGGAGCTGTACGCGCAGTTCCCGGTGTTCGCCGCCGCGCTGGACGAGGTGTGCGCGCACCTGGACCGGGCGCTGCCCCGGCCGCTGAAGGAGGTGCTGTTCGACGACGGTGACCTGCTGGACCAGACCGCCTTCACCCAGGCTGGCCTGTTCGCCGTCGAGGTGGCGCTGTTCCGCCTGGTCGAGTCGTTCGGCGTCACCCCGGACCTGCTGGCCGGTCACTCCATCGGCGAGGTCACCGCCGCGCACCTGGCCGGCGTGCTGTCGCTGGAGCACGCCTGCCTGCTGGTGGCCGCCCGGGGTGCGCTGATGCAGGCGCTGCCCGCCGGTGGCGGCATGCTCGCCGTCGCCGCCGGCGAGGAGCGGGTCCGCGCCGACCTGGACGGCTACGCCGACCGGGTCGGGATCGCCGCGGTCAACGGCCCGTCGTCGGTGGTCGTCTCCGGGGCGGCCGACGCGCTGGACGAGCTGGCCGCACGCTGGACCGGGCAGGACGTGCGGGTGCGGCGGCTCGCCGTGTCGCACGCGTTCCACAGCCCGCTGATGGAGCCGATGCTGGACCGCTTCCGCGCGGTGCTGGCCCGGCTGAGCTTCGCCGCGCCGACCCGGCCGGTGGTGTCCAACCTGACCGGCGCGCTCGCCGAGGGCGACGACCTGCGCACCCCCGACTACTGGGTGCGGCACGTCCGCGAGGCGGTCCGCTACGCCGACGGCGTGACCGCGCTGCGCGACGCCGGCGCGGACACGTTCCTGGAGATCGGCCCGCGCAGCGTGCTCACCGCGCTCACCGCCGAGGCGCTGCCCGACACCGACGGGGTGCTCACCGTCGCCACCCAGCGGCGCGACCGCACCGAGACCGAGGCGCTGCTCGCGGCGCTGGCCGAGCTGCACACGCACGGCGTACCCGTCGACTGGACGCCCTGGTTCGCCGACATCGGCGCCCGACCGGTCGACCTGCCCACGTACGCGTTCCAGCGGGCACGGTTCTGGCCGGACGCGCCGGCCTGGCAGGTCGGGGACGTGTCCGGGGCCGGACTCGGCGTGGCCGGGCATCCGCTGCTCGGCGCCGCCGTCCGGCTCGCCGGGGACGACGAGGTGGTGCTCACCGGGAGGCTGTCCCGATCCACCCACTCGTGGCTGGCCGACCACGTGGTCGCCGGCGCGGTGGTGGTGCCCGGCACCGCGCTGCTGGAGCTGGTGGTGCGCGCCGGCGACGAGGTCGACGCCGGCCGGATCCGCGAGCTGACCGTGGCCGCCCCGCTCACCCTGCCGGCCGCCGGCGCGGTCCGGGTGCAGGTGCGGGTCGGCGCCGCCGACGACGCCGGCGCCCGGCCGGTGACCGTGCACGCCCAGCCCGACGACGACCCGGACGCCGAGTGGGTGCGGCACGCCGAGGGCCTGCTGGAGCCGGCCGCCGCCGAGGAGCCCTCGATCGGCGCGTGGCCGCCCGCCGGGGCGTCCGAGGTGGACGTCGCCGGCTGGTACGACGCGTTCGCCGCGCACGGCCTGACGTACGGGCCGGTGTTCCGGGGCGTGCGCCGGGTCCTCTCCGGCCCCGACGAGGCGTACGCCGAGGTGACGCTCCCCGACGGGGCCGACCCGACCGGCTTCGGCGTGCACCCGGCGCTGCTCGACGCGGCCCTGCACCCGATCGGCCTGCTCGACGCCGGCACCGGCGACGGCCCCCGGGTCCCGTTCGCGTTCGAGGGCGTGCAGATGCACGCCGCCGGCGCCCGGGTGCTGCGGGTGCGGCTGACCCGCGCCGGCGCGTCGGTGCGGCTGGTCGCGGTGGACGCCGCCGGCGCGCCGGTGGTCTCGGTGGACGCGGTGACGCTGCGGGAGTTCTCCGGCGCCGCGCCGGTGACCGCCGCCGACCGGTCGCTGTACGCGCTGACCTGGCCGGTCGAGGAGGTCCCCGCGCCGGCCACCGCGCCGGTGTGGGCGGCGCTGCGGACGACCGACGAGGACCCGGCCGACCTCGCCGGGTCCGGCGCGTCGGCGTCCGGCAGCGGTGACGTAGCGGAGTATCCGGACGTGGCGGCGCTCGTCGCCGCCGTGGCGGCCGGCGCCCCGGACCCGGGGGCCGTGCTGCTGCGGGTGCCCACCGACCCGGCCGACGAGCGTTCCACCCACGACCGTCCTCCCACCGGCGACGGGCCCGCCGACGCCCGTCCCACCGGCGACGCGGGCGCGACGGCAGCCGTGACCGGTGACGGTGCCGGCCTGCCGGACCGGGTCCGCGCGGTGACCACCGCCGTGCTGGGGACCCTCCAGGACTGGTTGGCCGCGGACGCGCTCGCCGACTCGCGCCTGGTGGTGCTCACCCGGGGCGCGGTCGCCGCCATCGACGACGACCGGGTCACCGACCTGACCGGCGCGGCGGTGTGGGGGCTGCTGCGCTCGGCGCAGTCCGAGCACCCGGGCCGGATCGTGCTGGCCGACCTGGACCGCGAGCCGGACGCCGAGGCGCTGTCGGCGCTGGCCGGGGTGGTCGCCGACCCGGCGTCGACCGGCGGTCAGGTGGCGTTGCGTGGTGACGCGGTGCGCGTACCCCGGTTGGCGCGCCCGGCCGACGACGAGCTGAGCCCGCCGGACGGGCCGTGGCATCTCGCGGCGGTCGCGCCCGGCACGCTCGACGGCGTCGCACCGGTGCGGGCGTCGGTCGCCGAGCCCGGCCCCGGCCAGGTCCGCATCGCGGTGCGGGCCACCGGCGTGAACTTCCGCGACGTGCTGATCGCGCTCGGCATGTATCCCGACCCGGCCGCCCGGATGGGCAGCGAGGGCGCCGGCGTGGTCCTGGCGGTCGGCCCGGACGTCACCGACCTGGCCCCCGGCGACCGGGTCCTGGGCATGTTCGAGCCGGGCTTCGGCCCGGAGGTGCTCGCCGCCCGCGAGCGGGTGGCCCGCGTCCCGGCCGGCTGGTCGTTCACCGAGGCGGCGTCCGTGCCGCTGGTGTTCCTGACCGCCTGGTACGCGTTGCGGGACCTGGCTGACCTGCGTGCCGGTGAGTCGGTGCTGATCCACTCCGGTGCGGGTGGGGTGGGGATGGCGGCGATCCAGATCGCGCACCATCTGGGCGCGACGGTCTACGCCACGGCCAGCCCGGCCAAGTGGGACACGGTGCGGGGTCTGGGCGTCGCCCCGGAGCGGATCGCGTCGTCGCGGACCACGGAGTTCGAGGGCGTTTTCGCCGCCGCCAGCGATGGTGCCGGGGTGGACGTGGTGTTGGACGCCCTGGCCGGTGAGTTCGTGGACGCGTCGCTGCGGTTGCTGCCGCGCGGCGGACGCTTCATCGAGATGGGTAAGACGGACCTGCGCGACCCGGAGGTGGTGGCGCGGGAACATCCGGGCGTGGCGTACCGGTCGTTCGACCTGAACGACGCCGGCGGGGCGCGCATCGGGGCGATGCTCGGCGAGCTGCTGGCGCTGTTCGAACGCGGTGCGTTGTCGCCGCTGCCGGTGCGGGCGTGGGACGTGCGGCAGGCGCGGACCGCGTTGCGGCACCTGAGCCAGGCCCGGCACGTCGGCAAGGTGGTGCTCACCGTGCCGGCGCCGGTCGATTCGGAGCGGGTCACGCTGGTGACCGGCGCGTCCGGCGCGCTCGCGGGCATCGTCGCCCGGCACCTGGTCGCTTCCGGACAGTCGCGCAACCTGTTGCTGGCCGCCCGCCGGTCCCCGGCCGACGACCCGGCCTACGCGGCGCTCGTCGACGAGTTGACCGAGGCCGGCGCGACCGTCCGGGCCGTTGCCGTCGATCTCGGTGACGCGGACCGGGTGGTCGAGGTGGTGGCCGGGCTCGACCTCACCGCCGTCTACCACTGTGCGGGTGTAGTCGCCGACGCGACGATCGCGTCGCTGGACGCCGACGCCGTCGACCGAGTGCTGCGGCCCAAGGTGGACGCCGCGTGGGCGCTGCACCGGGCCACCGCCGGCCATGACCTGTCCGCGTTCGTGCTGTTCTCCTCGTTCGCGGCGACGCTCGGCTCACCGGGGCAGGGCAACTACGCCGCCGCGAACGCGTACCTCGACGCGCTGGCCGCCCACCGCCACGCCAACGGGCTGCCCGCCACCAGCATCGGCTGGGGCATGTGGGCCACCGACAGCGCGATGACCGCCCACCTCGACCGGGACGACGCGCGCCGGCTGCGCCGCCTCGGCATGACCCCGCTCACCGCCACCGAGGGCGCCGCCCTGCTCGACGCCGCCACCCGCCGCGCCCGGCCCGCCGTCGCCGCGGCCACGCTGCGGCTCGCCGGCGACGCCGACCGCTACCCGGCGATCCTGCGCGGCCTGGCCCGCACCGGTGCCCGCCGCGCCGCGCGGTCCACCGGCGGCGACAGCGGCTGGGCCGAACGGCTCGCCGGCCTGGCCCCCGACGAGGCCACCGCGCTGCTGGTCGACCTGGTCCGGGCCCAGGCCGCGGCCGTGCTCGGACACGCGTCCGCGCAGGCGGTGCCCGGCACGCGGGCGTTCAAGGACCTCGGATTCGACTCGCTGACCTCGGTCGAACTGCGCAACCGGCTCGCCTCGACCACCGGGCTGCGGCTGCCCGCCACGCTGGTCTTCGACCACCCCACCCCGGAACGCGTCGCCGGCCTGCTGCACGGGCAACTCGCCGCCGCCGGTCCCGCCGCGCCGGCCACCCGCACCACCGGGCCGGCCCGCGCCGACGAACCGCTCGCCGTCATCGGCATGGCCTGCCGCTATCCCGGCGGCATCGCCACCCCCGAGCAGTTGTGGGACCTGGTCGCCGCCGGCGGCGACGCGATCGGCGGGTTCCCTGCCGACCGGGGCTGGGACCTCGACGCGCTCTACGACCCGGACACCGACCGGGCCGGCACGTCCACCACCCGCCACGGCGGCTTCCTCGCCGACGCCGGCCACTTCGACCCGGCGTTCTTCGGCATCAGCCCCCGCGAGGCGCTGGCCATGGACCCGCAGCAGCGGCTGCTGCTGGAGACCGCGTGGGAGGCCTTCGAGTCCGCCGGCATCGACCCGGCCACCCGCGCCGGCAGCGCCACCGGCGTCTTCGTCGGCGCCGCCTCCTCCGGTTACGCCGCCGACGGCGCCGAAGGGCTCGAAGGGCACCTGCTCACCGGCACCGCCGGCAGCGTCGCCTCCGGCCGGCTCGCCTACACGTTCGGCCTGGAAGGCCCGGCCGTCACCGTCGACACCGCCTGCTCGTCGTCGCTGGTCGCGCTGCACCTGGCCGCGCAGGCGCTGCGCTCCGGCGAGTGCGACCTGGCGCTCGCCGGTGGTGTGGCGCTGATGGCCACGCCCGGCATGTTCTCCGAGTTCTCCCGCCAGGGCGGCCTGGCCCCGGACGGCCGGTGCAAGGCGTTCGCCGCCGGCGCGGACGGCACCGGCTGGGGCGAGGGCGCCGGCATCCTACTGGTGCAGCGCCTCGCCGACGCGCACCGCGACGGGCACCGCGTCCTCGCCGTGGTCCGCGGCACCGCGATCAACTCCGACGGCGCGTCCAACGGCCTCACCGCGCCGAACGGCCCCTCGCAGCAGCGGGTCATCCGGGCCGCGCTGGCCAACGCGCGGCTGTCCCCGGCCGACGTGGACGTGGTCGAGGCGCACGGCACCGGCACCACGCTCGGCGACCCGATCGAGGCGCAGGCGCTGCTCGCCACGTACGGGCAGGACCGGCCCGCCGACCGGCCGCTGCTGCTCGGTTCGATCAAGTCGAACATCGGCCACACCCAGGCCGCCGCCGGCGTCGCCGGGATCATCAAGATGGTCCTCGCCATGCGGCACGGCGTGGTGCCGCCGACGCTGCACGTGGACGCGCCCTCGTCGCACATCGACTGGACCGCCGGCGCGGTCACCCTCGTCACGGACACCGCGCCCTGGCCGGTCGTCGACCGGCCCCGCCGCGCCGCCGTCTCCTCGTTCGGCATCTCCGGCACCAACGCGCACGCCGTCATCGAGGCCGCACCCGCCGCGCCGCCGGCCGGCCCCGCGCCCGCCGCCGGCCCCGGCCTGGTCTCCGCCGACGCCGTGCCGCTGCTGCTCTCCGCCCGTGGCGCCCGCGCGCTGCCCGCCCAAGCCGCCCGGCTGCGTGAGCACCTCGACGCCCACCCCGACCTGGACCTGGTCGACGTCGGCCGGTCCCTCGCCACCGACCGGGCCCAGCACCCGTACCGGCAGGTCACCGTCGCCGCCGGCCGCACCGACGCGCTCGCCGCGCTCGCCGACGCCGCGCCGCCGGCCACCCCCGCCGACGGTACGCCGAAGGTCGTCTTCGTCTTCCCCGGCCAGGGCTCCCAGTGGCCCGGCATGGCGCTCGACCTGCTGGACAGCTCGCCGGTGTTCCGGGACCGGATGCGCGAGTGCGCGGCCGAGCTGGCCGGGCTGGTCGACTGGACGCCCGAGGACGTGCTGCGCGGCGCGCCCGACGCCCCACCGCTGGACCGGGTCGACGTGGTGCAGCCGCTGCTGTTCGCCGTGATGGTGTCCCTCGCGGAGGTGTGGCGCTCCTGCGGCGTACGCCCGGACGCGGTGATCGGCCACTCGCAGGGCGAGATCGCCGCCGCGTGCGTGGCCGGCGCGCTCACCCTGCCCGACGCGATGCGACTCGTGGTGGCCCGCAGCCGGGCGCTGCTCGCCCTCTCCGGCCGGGGCGGCATGGTCTCCGTGCCGCTCTCCGCCGCCGACACCGCCGACCTCGTCGCGCCCTGGGGCGACCGGCTCGGCGTCGCCGCCCTCAACGGCGCCACCGTCACCGTCGTCTCCGGCGACGCGGACGCCGTCGACGAGCTGCTCGCCGTCGCCGCCGACCGCGACCTGCGGGCCCGGCGGATCGCCGTCGACTACGCCTCGCACTGCGCGCACGTCGACGCGGTCCGCGACGAGCTGGCCGACGCGCTCGGCACGCTCGAACCGCGCCCGAGCCGGGTGGTGTTCCACTCCACCGTCACCGGCGAGCCGATCGACACCACCGAGCTGGACGCCGGCTACTGGTTCCGCAACCTGCGCGAACCGGTCCGCCTCGCGCCGGTCGTGGACGCGCTCATCGACACCGGTCACCGGGCGTTCGTCGAGATCAGCCCGCACCCGGTGCTCAAGGTCGTGGTGCAGGACGCGCTCGACCGGACGACCGCCGGGACGACCGGCGTGGTCGTCGGCTCGCTGCGCCGCGACGAACACGGCCCCCGCCAGCTCCTCACCGCGCTCGGCGGCCTGCACACCGCGGGCGTACCGGTCGACTGGGCGGCCGTCTTCGCCGGCTCCGGGAGCGGTCGGGTGGACCTGCCCCCGTACGCGTTCCAGCGGGAACGGTTCTGGCCCGAACCGGGCACGACGCACGGCGGCGACGTCACCGGCGCCGGCCTCGGCGCCGCCGGGCACCCGCTGCTCGGCGCCGCGGTCCGGCTGGCCGACGCCGACGAGGTGGTGCTGACCGGCCGGCTCTCGCTGGCGGCGCAGCCGTGGCTGACCGACCACGCGGTCGCCGGCACCGTGCTGCTGCCCGGCACCGCGCTGGTCGAGCTGGCGGTCCGGGCCGGCGACGAGGTCGGCGCCGCCCGGGTACGCGAGCTGACGCTCGTCGCCCCGCTGGCCCTGCCGGACACCGGCGCGGTCCGGGTGCAGGTGCGCGTCGGCGCGCCCGACGACGCGGGCGCCCGCCCGGTGACCGTGCACGCGCAACCCGACGGGGTCGCCGACGACGGGTGGACCCGGCACGCCGAGGGCGTGCTGGAACCGGCCACCGCCGAGGAGTCCACGCTCGACACCTGGCCCCCGGCGGGCGCGTCCGAGGTGGACCTCACCGGCTGGTACGACACGCTCGCCGGGCACGGCCTGGCGTACGGGCCGGCGTTCCGGGGCCTGCGCCGGGCCTGGACCGTCGACGGCGCCGTCTGCGCCGAGGTCGCCCTGCCGGACGGGCCGGCCGACCGCGCCGGCCGGTTCGAGGTGCACCCGGCGCTGCTCGACGCCGCGCTGCACGCGATCGGCCTGCTGTCGGGCGGGGACGCGACGCCCGGACCTCGGGTGCCGTTCACGTTCGGCGGCGTGCAGGTGCACGCGGCCGGCGCGGCGGCGCTGCGGGTCCGGCTGTCCCGCGCCGGCGACACGGTGCGCCTGGTCGCCGCCGACGAGACCGGCGCGCCCGTGGTGTCGGTGGACGAGCTGGTGCTCAAGGAGTTGGGCGCGTCCGCCGTGCCGGCCGCCGCCGACCGGTCCGTCCTGGAGGTGGCCTGGTCGACGCGGGACGTCACGCCGGCGGACGGGCCGACGGCCTGGGCGGTGCTGGCCGGGATCACCGGCCCGGACGCGGCGCACCGCGACGACGACACGACCGGCGACCCGGACGCCCCGGTCGGCACGACCCATTCCGACGTGGCCGCGCTGGTGGCCGCCGTCGAGGCCGGCGCGCCGGCCCCCGACGCGGTGCTGCTACCGATCCTGCCCCCGCCGACCGGCCGGGGCGGCGCGACCACCGACGGGGAGACCGCGGCCGGTGGGGACCTGCCGGACCGGGTACGGTCGGTGACGCTCGCGGTGCTGGCGGCGGTGCGGACCTGGCTGGCCGCCGACGCGCTGGCCGACTCCCGGCTGGTGGTGACCACCCGGGGCGCCACGGCGGCCCGCGACGGTGACCGGATCGCCGACCTGGCCGGCGCCGCCGCGTGGGGGCTGCTGCGGTCCGCGCAGTCGGAGCACCCGGGCCGGATCGTGCTGGCCGACCTCGACCGCGCACCCGACGCCGACGCGCTGGCGCTGCTGGCCGCCGCGCCGGCCGGCGGGCAGGTCGCGCTGCGCGACGGCGACGTGCTCGTCCCGCGCGTGGTCCGCCCGGCCGGCGACCGGCTCGTCCCGTCCACCGAACGCTGGCACGTGGCGGCCGTCGCGCCCGGCACCATCGACGGCGTCGCCCTCCGACCGACCGACACGCTGCCGCTCGCCGCAGGTGAGGTGCGGGTGGCGGTGCGGGCGGCCGGGGTGAACTTCCGCGACGTGTTGATCGCCTTGGGGATGTATCCGGACGTGTCGGCGGTGCTGGGCAGTGAGGGTGCCGGGGTGGTGCGGGAGGTCGGTCCGGGGGTGTCCGGGCTGGCGGTGGGTGACCGGGTGTTCGGGTTGTTCGAGCCGGGTTTCGGTCCGGAGGTGGTGGCGCGGCGGGATCGGATCGCGCGGGTGCCGGGCGGGTGGTCGTTCGTCGAGGCGGCGTCGGTGCCGGTGGTGTTCCTGACCGCGTGGTACGCGTTGCGGGACCTGGCTGACCTGCGTGCCGGTGAGTCGGTGCTGATCCACTCGGGGACCGGTGGGGTCGGGATGGCCGCGATCCAGATCGCCCGGCACCTCGGTGCGACGGTCTACGCCACGGCCAGCCCCGCGAAGTGGGACACGTTGCGGAGCCTGGGCGTGGCGGACGAGCGGATCGCGTCGTCGCGGACGACGGAGTTCGCGCGGTCGTTCGCCGCCGCGAGTGGCGGCGCCGGGGTGGATGTGGTGTTGGACGCCCTGGCGGGGGAGTTCGTGGACGCGTCGTTGCGGTTGCTGCCGCGCGGCGGCCGGTTCGTGGAGATGGGCAAGACCGACGTCCGCGACCCGGACGCGGTCGCCGCCCAGCACCCCGGCGTCACCTACCGGGCGTTCGAACTCAACGGGGCCGGTGGCGAACGCCTCGGCGGGATGCTCACCGAACTGCTCGACCTGTTCGAAACTGGCGCCCTGACGCCGCTGCCCACCCGCACCTGGGACGTGCGGCAGGCGCGGACCGCGCTGCGGCACCTGAGCCAGGCCCGGCACGTCGGCAAGGTCGTGCTCACCGTGCCCGTGCCCGCCGACCCGGACCGGGTCACGCTGGTCACCGGCGCGTCCGGCACCCTCGCCGGCATCGTCGCCCGGCACCTCGTCGCCACCGGCCGGACCCGCAACCTGCTGCTCGCCGCCCGCCGGTCCCCGGCCGACGACCCGGCGTACGCGGCGCTGGTCGCCGCGCTGACCGACGCCGGGGCCACGGTCCACGCCGTCCCGGTCGACCTGACCGAACCCGGCCGGGCCGCCGAGCTGGTGGCAGGCGTCGACCTGACCGCCGTGTACCACTGCGCCGGCACGATCGCCGACGCCACCGTCACCTCGCTGGACGCCGGCGCCGTCGAACGGGTGCTGCGGCCCAAGGTGGACGCCGCGTGGGCGCTGCACCAGGCCACCGCCGGGCACGACCTGGCGGAGTTCGTGCTGTTCTCCTCCGTCGCGGCCACGCTCGGCTCACCCGGGCAGGGCAACTACGCCGCCGCGAACGCGTTCCTCGACGCGCTCGCCGCCCACCGCCGGGCGACCGGGCTGCCGGCGGCCAGCCTCGCCTGGGGACTCTGGGCCACCACCAGCACCATGACCGCCCACCTCGACGACGGCGAGCACCGGCGCGCCATCCGCGCCGGCAGCGCCCCGCTCACCGACGCCGAAGGGCTCGCGCTGCTCGACGCCGCCCGGCGGCACGGCGGCGCGCACGCCGTGCTCATGAACGTGCCGGCCGGCGCCGACCCGAGCCGCGTACCGGAGCTGCTGCGCGACCTGATCCGCCCGGCCCGGCGGCGGGCCGCCGCGCGTACCGGAGGGGACCTGTCGCTGGCCGACCGGCTCGCGACGCTCAGCCCCGCCGCCCGGCACAACCAGCTCCTCGACCTGGTCGCCGGCAGCGTCGCCGCGGTGCTCGGCCACCGGTCCGCCGACGGCGTCGACCCGCACCGCCCGTTCAAGGAACTCGGCTTCGACTCGCTGACCTCGGTGGAGCTGCGCAACCGGCTCGCCGCCGCCACCGGGCTGCGACTGCCCGCCACCGTGGCGTTCGACCACCCCACCCCGGTCGTGCTCGCCGAGCACCTCGACCGGGAGATCGGCGGCCGGACCGCACCCGCCGCCACGCCGGCCGTCACCGCGACCACCGCCGTCGACGAGCCGATCGCCGTGGTCGGCATGGCCTGCCGCTTCCCCGGCGACGTCCGCAGCCCCGAGGACCTGTGGGACCTGGTCACCGGCGGCGCGGACGCGATCGCGCCGTTCCCCACCGACCGGGGCTGGGACCTCGCCGGCCTGGGCGACGGCGACGACCGCCCCGCGCCCCGGCACGGCGGCTTCCTCTACGACGCCGCCGACTTCGACGCCGCGTTCTTCGGCATCAACCCGCGCGAGGCGCTCGCCATGGACCCGCAGCAGCGGCTGCTGCTGGAGACCTCGTGGGAGGCGCTGGAACGGGCCGGCGTCGACCCGGCCGGCATCCGGGGCAGCAGCACCGGCGTCTACGTCGGCCTGATCTACCACGACTACGCCGGCACCGCCGTCGGCGCCGACGACGACCTCGACGGGTACGTGGGCAACGGCAGCGCCGGCAGCGTCGCCTCCGGCCGAATCTCCTACCTGCTCGGACTGGAAGGCCCGGCGGTCACCGTCGACACCGCCTGCTCCTCGTCGCTGGTCGCGCTGCACCTGGCCGCCCAGGCGCTGCGCCAGCAGGAGTGCGGGCTGGCGCTGGCCGGCGGCGTGACGGTCATGTCCACCCCCGGCATGCTCGCCGAGTTCTCCCGGCAACGCGGCCTGTCCCCGGACGGGCGGTGCAAGGCGTTCGGCGCCGACGCCGACGGCACCGGCTTCGCCGAGGGCGTCGGGATGCTGCTGCTGCAACGCCTCTCCGACGCCCGCCGCGACGGCCGCCGGATCCTCGCCGTGCTGCGCGGCAGCGCGGTCAACCAGGACGGCGCCAGCAGCGGGCTCACCGCCCCCAACGGCCCGTCCCAGCAGCGCGTCATCCGGGCCGCGCTGGCCAACGCGCGGCTGTCCCCGGCCGACGTGGACGTGGTGGAGGCGCACGGCACCGGCACCGCCCTCGGCGACCCGATCGAGGCGCAGGCGCTGCTCGCCACCTACGGGCAGGACCGGGACACGCCGCTGCTGCTCGGCTCGGTCAAGTCGAACATCGGGCACACCCAGGCCGCCGCCGGGGTCGCCGGGATCATCAAGATGGTCCTCGCCATGCGCCACGGCATTGTCCCGCCGACCCTGCACGCCGACGAGCCGTCCCCGCACGTCGACTGGACCGCCGGCGCGATCACCCTGGCCACCGCGACGACGCCCTGGCCGGCGGTCGACCGGCCCCGCCGCGCCGCCGTCTCCTCGTTCGGCATCTCCGGCACCAACGTGCACGCCATCCTGGAACAGGCCCCCGAACCGGCCCCGGCGCCCACCACGCCGCCCGCCGTCACCGGCGACCTCGGCATCCCGTGCGTGCTCTCCGCCCGCACCCCGGAAGCGCTGCGCGCCCAGGCCGACCGGCTGGCCGCCTGGATCGAGGCGAACCCGGCGGTGTCGCCGGCCGACCTCGGCCACGCGCTCGCCACCGCACGGTCCGCGTTCGAGCACCGGGCCGTGCTGCTGCCCCGCGACCGGTCCGGCCTGCTCGCCGGCCTGGCCGCCGTCACCGCCGACGAGCCGTCGTCCACCGTGGTACGCGGCACCGCCCGCACCGGCCGGCTCGCCGTCCTCTTCTCCGGGCAGGGCGCCCAGCGCCCCGGCATGGGCCGCGAGGCGTACCGGGCGTTCCCGGTCTTCGCCGCCGCGCTGGACGAGGTCTGCCGGCACCTCGACCCGCTGCTGCCCCGACCGCTGCGCCCGGTGCTCTTCGCGCCCGAAGGGGCCCCGGAGGCGGCGCTGCTGGACCGCACCGAGTTCACCCAGCCGGCGCTCTTCGCCGTCGAGGTGGCGCTGTTCCGCCTGGTCGAGTCGTTCGGCATCACCCCCGACCTGGTCGGCGGGCACTCCGTCGGCGAGATCACCGCCGCGTACGTGGCCGGGGTGCTGTCCCTGCCCGACGCCGCCGCGCTGGTCACCGCGCGCGGCCGGCTCATGCAGGCGCTGCCCGACGGCGGCGGCATGCTCGCGGTCGCCGCGCCCGAGGACGAGGTGACCGCCGCGCTCGCCGGGTACGCCGACCGGGTCGGGGTCGCCGCCGTCAACGGCCCGTCCTCGGTGGTCGTCTCCGGCGCGTCGGACGCGCTGGACGAACTGGCGCACCAGTGGCGGGAGCGGGGCGTGCGGACCCGCCGGCTGCGGGTCAGTCACGCGTTCCACAGCCCGCTGATGGCGCCGATGCTGGCCGACTTCCGGGCCGTCGTCGACGGGCTCACCCTCGACCCGCCGCGCCTGCCGGTGCTGTCGAACCTGACCGGCCGCGTCGCCGAACCGGACGCGCTGCGCGACCCCGACTACTGGGTGCGGCACGTCCGCGACGCGGTCCGCTTCGCCGACGGCATCGCCGACCTGCGGCGGCGCCACGTCGGCACGTACCTGGAGGTCGGGCCGGACGGGGTGCTCGCCGGCATGATCCGCGACTGCCTCGGCGACGACGCGGCCCCGGTGGTCGTGCCGACACTGCGCGCCGGCCGCACCGAGGGACCGGCGCTGCTCACCGCGCTCGCCGAGGCGTACGCCGGTGGCGTGCCGGTGGACTGGACGCCGCTGACCGGCGCCGGGGCACCGCTGGACCTGCCCACGTACCCGTTCCAGCGGCGACGCTTCTGGCCCGACGCCACCGGCTGGCGGGCCGGTGACCTGACCGGCGCCGGGCTGGCCGCGCCCGGCCACCCGCTGCTCGGCGCCGCGGTGCGGCTGGCCGGCGCGGACGAGACGGTGCTGACCGGCCGGCTCGCGGTGTCCGCGCAACCCTGGCTGGCCGAGCACGTCGTGGCCGGCGCGGTGCTGCTGCCCGGCACCGCGCTGGTCGAGCTGGTGGTGCGCGCCGGCGACGAGGTCGGCGCCCCCCGGGTACGCGACCTCACCGTGACCGCCCCGCTGGTGCTGCCCGCCACCGGCGGTGTCCGGGTGCAGGTGCGGGTCGGCGCCGCCGACGACACCGGCGGCCGGGACGCCGCCGTGTACGCCCAGCCGGACGACGACCCGGACGCGGAGTGGACCCGGCACGCCGAGGCGGTGCTGGAGCCGGCCGCCGCCGACGAGCCTGGCCTCGCCGCCTGGCCGCCGGCCGGCGTCACCGAGACGGACCTGACCGGCTGGTACGAGACGCTCGTCGGCCACGGCCTCACCTACGGGCCGACGTTCCAGGGCCTGCGCCGGGCGTGGACCGGCCGCGACGAGGTGTACGCCGAGGTGGCGCTCCCCGACAGCCCGGTCGCCGGGTTCGCGGTGCACCCGGCGCTGCTGGACGCCGCCCTGCACCCGATCGGCCTGCTGCCGGGCGGCGACGCGACGACCGGACCGCGCGTGCCGTTCGCGTTCGAGGGCGTGCAGGTGCACGCCACCGGCGCCCGGCTGCTGCGGGTGCGGCTGTCCCGCGCCGGCGCCGGCGTCCGGCTGGTGGCGGTCGACGAGACCGGCGCGCCGGTGGTGTCGGTGGACACGCTGGTACTGCGCGAACTGGCCGGCGCCCCCGCCCCGGCTGCCGGCCCCCGCTCGCTGTACGCGGTGACCTGGCCGGTCGAGGAGATCCCGCCGGCCGACGCGGACCTGACCTGGGCGGCGCTCGCCCCGGCACGGCCGGCCGGCGCCGACGCGGACCGGCCGGTCCGGAGCCGGAAGGCGACCGGGCGAGGCGCGGCCCGGCTGAACACCGGATCCCCGCACGCCGGCTGGCTCGAACCGGCCGGGGCGGTGCCGGCGTTCCCGGACGTCGCGGCGCTGGTGGCAGCCGTCGAGGCCGGCACACCCACCCCCGACGCGATCCTGCTGCCGATCGGCCTCGCGGCAGACGCCGCAGCCGGTGCGTCTGCCGGTGCGTCGGCGGGTGGCGCTGCCGGTGCGTCGGCCGGTGTGGTGTCCGGGGGCGCGGTGAACCGGGCGGCCCAGGGGGCAGGCGTCGACGGTGACCTGCCGGGCCGGGTGCGGTCGTTGACGGCGACGGTGCTGGCGAGCGTGCAGGCGTGGCTGTCCGCCGACGCGCTCGCGGACTCCCGGCTGGTGGTGCTGACCCGGGGCGCGGTGAGCACCGGCGACGACGACGACCGGACGGTCGACCCGGCCGCCGCGGCGGTGTGGGGGCTGCTGCGGTCGGCGCAGTCCGAACACCCCGACCGGATCGTGCTGGTGGACGCCGACGCCGCCCTCGACCGGCGCGCGCTCGGCGTGCTGGCCGCCGTGGTGGCCGACCCCACCACCGTGGGCGGGCAGCTCGCGCTGCGCGGTGACCGGGTGTGCGTACCCCGGCTGGTGCGCCCGGCCGACGCGGAGCTGACGCCGCCGTCGGCGGGCGGCTGGCACGTCGCCGCCGCGCGACCCGGCACGCTCGACGGCGTCGAGATCGTGTCGGCCGGGCCGGCGCCGCTCGCGGCCGGTGAGGTGCGGGTGGCGGTGCGGGCGGCCGGGGTGAACTTCCGGGACGTGTTGATCGCGCTCGGCATGTATCCGGATGCGTCGGCGGTGATGGGCAGCGAGGGCGCCGGCGTGGTCCTGGAGGTCGGTCCGGGGGTGTCCGGGTTGGCCGTGGGTGATCGGGTGTTCGGGTTGTTCGAGCCCGGGTTCGGTCCGGAGGTGGTGGCGCGGCGGGACCGGATCGCGCGGGTGCCGGACGGGTGGTCGTTCGTCGAGGCGGCGTCGGTGCCGGTGGTGTTCCTGACCGCGTGGTACGCGTTGCGGGACCTGGCGGATCTGCGGGCCGGTGAGTCGGTGCTGATCCACTCCGGCGCGGGTGGGGTCGGCATGGCGGCGATCCAGATCGCGCACCATCTGGGCGCGACGGTCTATGCCACGGCGAGCCCCGGCAAGTGGGGCGCGGTGCGGGGCCTGGGGGTGGCCCCGGAGCGGATCGCGTCGTCGCGGACCACGGACTTCGAGAGCGCCTTCGCCGCCGCCAGCGGTGGTGCCGGCGTCGACGTGGTGTTGGACGCCCTGGCGGGGGAGTTCGTGGACGCGTCGTTGCGGCTGCTGCCGCGCGGCGGACGCTTCGTCGAGATGGGCAAGACAGACCTGCGCGACCCGGAGGTGGTGGCGCGGGAACATCCGGGCGTCGCCTACCGGTCGTTCGACCTGAACGACGCCGGCGGCGAGCGGATCGGGGCGATGCTTGGCGAACTGCTCGCGCTGTTCACCAGCGGCGCGTTGCGGCCCCTGCCGGTGCGGGCGTGGGACGTGCGGCAGGCGCGGACCGCGTTGCGGCACCTGAGCCAGGCCCGGCACGTCGGCAAGGTCGTGCTCACCGTGCCGGCGCCCGCCGACCCGGACCGGGTCACGCTGGTCACCGGCGCGTCCGGCGCCCTCGCGGCGATCGTCGCCCGGCACCTCGTCGCCACCGGCCACGCTCGTAACCTGCTGCTGGCGGCCCGCCGTGCGCCGGCCGACGACCCGGCCTACGCGGCGCTCGTCGAGGAGCTGACCAAGGGTGGGGCCGCTGTCCGCGCCGTAGCGGTGGATCTCGGCGATGCGAAGCGGGCGGCCGAGTTGGTGGCCGGGTTGGACCTGACCGCGGTGTACCACTGCGCCGGCGTGGTCGCCGACGCCACCATCGCGTCGCTGGACGCCGACGCCGTCGACCGGGTGATGCGGCCCAAGGTGGACGCGGCGTGGGCGCTGCACCGGGCCACCGCCGGTCACGACCTGTCCGCGTTCGTGCTGTTCTCGTCGATCGCGGCGACGCTCGGCTCGCCCGGGCAGGGCAACTACGCCGCGGCGAACGCGTTCCTCGACGCGCTCGCCACCCACCGCCACGCCACCGGACTGCCGGCCACCAGCATCGGCTGGGGCGCATGGGCCACCGGCGGCATGGCCGGGCGGCTCGACGCCGGCGACCGGCACCGACTCGGCCGGATCGGCATGACCGGCCTCGGCGCCGCCGAGGGCAGCGCGCTGCTCGACGTCGCCACCACGCAACCGCTGCCCGCCGTCGTCGCCGCCCGGCTGCGGGTCACCGGCGACCGGAAGCCACTCCCGCCGCTGCTGCGCCTGCTCACCCCCACCGGCGGACGCCGGCAGGCCCGCACCACGGACGCCACCACCACCGGCCTGACCGAACGGCTCGCCGGCCTGGCCCCGGACGAGGCGACCGCGCTGCTGGTGGAACTGGTCCGGGCACAGGCCGCGGCCGTGCTCGGGCACGCCTCGGCGCAGGCGGTGCCCGGCGCGCGGGCGTTCAAGGACCTCGGGTTCGACTCGCTGACCTCGGTCGAGCTGCGCAACCGGCTCGCCTCGGCCACCGGGCTGCGGCTGCCCGCCACGCTGGTCTTCGACCACCCCACCCCGGAACGCCTCGCCGAGCACCTGCACGAACGACTCGGCCACCGGCCGGCCGGCGTCACCACCGCCACCCGGGCCACCGCCACCGACGGCGACGATCCGATCGCCATCATCGGCATGGCCTGCCGGCTCCCCGGCGGCGTCACCAGCCCGGACCAGCTCTGGGACCTGATCGCCGCCGGCGGCGACGGGATCGCCGAGTTCCCCACCGACCGGGGCTGGGACGTCGACGCGCTCTACGACCCGGACGCCGACCGCGCCGGCACGTCCACCACCCGGTACGGCGGTTTCCTGCCCGGCGCCGCCGACTTCGACCCGGCGTTCTTCGGCATCAGCCCGCGCGAGGCCCTGGCCATGGACCCCCAGCAGCGGCTGCTGCTGGAGACCTCGTGGGAGGCGTTCGAGTCCGCCGGCCTCGACCCGCACGACCGCACCACGACCACGGGAGTCTTCGCCGGCCTCATCCATCACGACTACGCCGGCCGGCTCGACGCCTCCGAGGAGCTGGAGGGCTACCTGGTCAACGGCACCGCCGGCAGCGTCGCCTCCGGCCGCGTCGCGTACGTCTTCGGGCTGGAAGGGCCGGCCGTCACCGTCGACACCGCCTGCTCGTCGTCGCTCGTCGCGCTGCACCTCGCCGGGCAGGCGCTGCGGGCCGGGGAATGCGACCTGGCCCTCGCGGGCGGCGTGACGGTGATGGCCACGCCCAGCGCGTTCGTCGGCTTCTCCCGCCAGCGCGGCCTCGCCCCCGACGGGCGGTGCAAGTCGTTCGCCGCCGGTGCCGACGGCACGAGTTGGGGCGAGGGCGTCGGCATGCTGCTCGTCGAACGGCTCTCCGACGCCCGACGTCGCGGCCACCGGGTCCTCGCGGTGGTGCGAGGGACTGCGGTCAACCAGGACGGCGCGTCGAACGGGTTGACCGCGCCGAACGGTCCGTCGCAGCAGCGGGTGATCCGGCAGGCGCTGGCGAACGCGGGGTTGTCCACGTCGGATGTGGACGCGGTGGAGGCGCACGGCACCGGCACCACGCTCGGGGATCCGATCGAGGCGCAGGCGCTGCTGGCGACGTACGGGCAGGAGCGGTCGACGCCGCTGTTGCTCGGGTCGGTGAAGTCGAACATCGGGCACACCCAGGCGGCGGCCGGCGTGGCGGGGATCATCAAGATGGTCCTGGCCATGCGGCACGGGATTGTGCCGCCGACGTTGCACGTGGACGAGCCGTCGCCGCACATCGACTGGTCGGCCGGGGCGGTCAGTTTGGCGACCGAGGCGACGCCGTGGCCTGCGGTGGGTCGGCCGCGTCGGGCGGCGGTGTCGTCGTTCGGGATCTCCGGCACCAACGCCCACGTCATCCTCGAACATCCGGCGCCCGCGCCGGAGCCGTCGACCGTGACCTCGGACGACACGCACCTGGGGCACGGCGCCCGCACGCCGGACCGCGCCGACGCCCACCCGGCCGCCGGCGTCGACCCGGCTCCGGCACGCGTCGAAGACCTGCCGGTGCCGGTGCTGCTGTCCGCGCGCACCGACGCCGCGCTCGCCGCCCAGGCCGACCGGTGGGCACGCTGGATCGCCGCCGACGAGACGCTGCGCCCGGCCGACGTCGGATGGTCCGCGTTCACCACCCGGCCGGCCCTGGAGCAGCGGGCCGTGCTCGGCGTCGCCGACCGGGACGGACTGCTCGCCGCGCTGCGCGCGCTGGCCGGCGGCGCGTCCTCCGGCGCGGTGACCACCGGCCCGTCCAGCCCGCGCGGGCGGCTGGCGGTGCTGTTCTCCGGACAGGGTGCGCAGCGCGCCGGCATGGGCCGGGAGCTGTCCGAGGCGTTCCCGGCGTTCGCCGCCGCGGTGGACGAGGTGTGCGCGCAGCTTGATCCGCTGCTGTCGCGGCCGTTGAAGCCGGTGCTGTTCGGCGACGGTGACCTGCTGAATCAGACCGAGTTCACGCAGGCGGGGTTGTTCGCGGTCGAGGTGGCGTTGTTCCGCCTGGTGGAGTCGTTCGGGGTGACCCCGGACCTCGTGGGTGGGCACTCGATCGGTGAGGTGACCGCCGCTCACGTGGCGGGTGTGTTGTCGCTGGCCGACGCCTGCGCGCTTGTCGCGGCGCGGGGCCGGTTGATGCAGGCGCTTCCTGCCGGCGGGGGGATGCTGGCGGTCGCGGCCCCGGAGGCCGAGGTGGCCGCGTCGATCGCGGACCACGCGAGCCGTACAGACGCCGCTGACATGGCGGACCTCGGGATCGCGGCGGTCAACGGGCCGTCGTCGGTGGTGGTGTCCGGGCCGGTGGACGCGCTGGACGAGGTCGAGCGGACTTGGCGGGAGCGCGGCGTGCGGACCCGCCGGTTGACGGTGTCGCACGCGTTCCACAGTCCGTTGATGGAGCCGATGCTCGCCGAGTTCCGTACCGTCCTCGACGGGTTGAGCTTCGCCGCGCCGCTGTTGCCGGTGGTGTCGAACGTGACCGGCGCGCCGGCCGAGCCTGACGAGATCGTCACCGCCGACTACTGGGTGCGGCACGTGCGGGAGGCGGTGCGGTTCGCCGACGGGGTGGCCGCACTGCACGCTGCTGGGGCGGACACGTTCCTGGAGATCGGCCCGCAGAGCGTGCTCACCGCTTTGGCGGCGGAGATCCTGGCCGACGACGAGACGGTGGTGGCGGTCGCCGCGCAGCGCCGGGACCGGGACGAGACCGAGGCGCTGCTGGCCGGGCTGGCCGAGCTGCACGTGCACGGCGTCCGCGTCGACTGGACGCCCTGGTTCGCCGGCACCGGCGCCACCCGCGTCGACCTGCCCACGTACGCGTTCCAGCACGAGCGGTTCTGGCCTGACACGCCCACCCGCGCCGACGCCTCCGACGCCGAGTTCTGGGCCGCCGTGGAGAGCGGCGACCTCACCGCGCTCGCCGGTCACCTCGCCGACGACGCCCTCGACACGCTCACCCCGGCGCTGCCCGCGCTCACCACCTGGCGGCGGGCCCGCACCCGGCGCGCCCCGGCCGACCGGTGGGCGTACCAGGTCACCTGGAAACGGCTCGACCTCGACGGGCCGCCCGCCACCGGCGGGGCCTGGCTGGTCGTCGGCCCGGCCGGCGAACCCGCCACCGCCGACGTCGCCGCCGCGCTGGCCGGCGCGGAGCTGCGCCCGGTCACCGTGGACCCGGCCACCGCCACCCGAACCGACCTCGCCGCCGCGCTCGGCAAGGCGCTCGCCGACGGGCCGGTCGACGGCGTGGTCTCGCTGCTCGGCCTGACCGACGCGCCGCACCCGGAGCACCCGAGCCTGCCCGCCGGCACCGTCGCCACGCTGCTGCTGATCCAGGCGCTGCACGACACCGGTGACACGCCGCCGCTGTGGTGCCTCACCCGGGACGCGCTCGCCGTCGACGGCGACGACCCGGTGCACGGCGTCGCCCAGGGCGGCCTCTGGGGCCTGGCCCGGGTCGCCGGGCTGGAACTGCCCCGGCTGCGCGTCAACCTGCTCGACCTGCCCGCCGGCGACGGTGACACCCCCATCGAACCCGCCCGGCTCGCCGCCGCGCTCACCGCCGGCGGCGACGAGGACCAGCTCGCGCTGCGCTCCGGCGGCCTGCACGCGCGCCGGCTGGTCCGCGCCACCCCCGCCGCGCCGGCCGCCGCCGACCGGTGGCGGCCCACCGGCACGGTCCTGGTCACCGGCGGCACCGGCGCGCTCGGCGCGCACGTCGCCCGCTGGGCGGCCGGCGCCGGCGCGGACCACCTGGTGCTCACCAGCCGGCGCGGCGACGCCGCCCCCGGCGCGGCCGAGCTGCGCGACGAGCTGACCGCGCTCGGCGTACGCGTCACCGTGGCCGCCTGCGACGTCGCCGACCGGGACGCGGTCGCCGCGCTGCTCGGCCGCCTCGACGCCGACCCCGCGCCGCTGACCGCCGTGGTGCACGCCGCCGGGCTCAACGACGTGGCGCCGCTGCTCGACACCGACCCGGACCGGCTGGCCGGGGTGTCCACCGGCAAGACCGCCGGCGCGGTGCACCTCGACGAACTGCTCGGCGACCGGCCGCTCGACGCGTTCGTGCTGTTCGCCTCCATCGCCGGGGTGTGGGGCAGCGGCGGGCAGGCCGGCTACGCGGCCGGCAACGCCCACCTCGACGCGCTGGCCGCGCGGCGGCACGCCCGCGGCCTCGCCGCCACCTCGGTCGCCTGGGGGCCGTGGGCCGACGGCGGCATGGCCACCGACGACGCGCAGCGGGAACTGGCCCGACGCGGCCTGCGGGCGATGGCCCCGGCCGACGCGGTGCACGCCATGCGCGTCGCGGTCGGACGCGGCGACGCCACCCTCACCGTGGTCGACGTGGACTGGGCGACGTTCGCCCCCGCGTACGCGTCGAGCCGTCCCCGGCCGTTCCTGGCCGACCTGCCCGAGGCCCGGCAGGCGATCCGCGCCGCCGCGGAGGTCCCCGCCGACGGCGGCGCCGCGCTGCGCGACCAGATCCGCGAGCTGTCCACCGAGGACCGGGACCGCAGGCTCGTCGAGCTGGTCCGCGCCGAGGCGGCGGCGGTGCTCGGCCACGGCGGCCCGGACCGGGTCAAGCCCCGCCGGGCGTTCAAGGACCTCGGCTTCGACTCGCTCACCGCGGTCGAGCTGCGCAACCGGCTCAACCGGGCCACCGGCCTGGCGCTGCCCACCACGCTGGTCTTCGACCACCCCGACCCCACGGCGCTGGCCGACCACCTGCGCGCCACGCTGCTGCCCGACGCGTCGGGCACGTCGGCGGCCGACCCGGCCGAGACCGCGGTACGCCAGGCGCTGGCCACCGTCCCGCTCGCCCGCATCCGCGAGGCCGGGCTGCTGGAGCTGCTGCTCGGCCTCGCCGACGCCGACGGTCCCGCGCCCGAGCCGGACGGCGCGGAGGTCGACCTCGACGACCTCGACACCGACACCCTGATCCGGCTGGCCCTCGACGGCTCCGAGTCCTGACGCCCACGTACGGAGTAGATGATGTCCACGTCCGCAGACAAGGTCGTCGAGGCGCTTCGGGCCTCCCTCAAGGAGACCGGCCGGCTCAAGCAGCTCAACCAGCAGCTCACCGCCGCCGCCCGGGAACCGATCGCGATCGTCGCGATGTCCTGCCGCTATCCCGGCGGGGTGTCCACCCCCGAGCAGTTGTGGGAGCTGGTGGACGCCGGCGGCGACGCGATCGGCGGCTTCCCCACCGACCGGGGCTGGGACCTGGCCAACCTCTACGACCCGTCCGCCGACCGGGTCGGCCGCTCCACCACCCAGCAGGGCGGCTTCCTCTACGACGCGGCCGGCTTCGACGCCGAGTTCTTCGGCATCAGCCCCCGCGAGGCCCTCGCCATGGACCCGCAGCAGCGGCTGCTGCTGGAAACCTCGTGGGAGGCGTTCGAGACCGCCGGCATCGCCCCCTCGTCGGTGCGCGGCCAGAAGGTCGGCGTGTTCGTCGGCACCGCCGCCAACGGCTACGGCGCCGCCGCCGACGGCGCCGCCACCGACGCCGACGAGGGCTACCTGCTCACCGGCACCGTCACCAGCGTGGTCTCCGGGCGGATCGCGTACGCGCTCGGCCTGGAAGGGCCGGCCGTCACCGTGGACACCGCCTGCTCCTCGTCGCTCGTCGCGCTGCACCTGGCCGCGCAGGCGTTGCGGGCCGGCGAGTTCGACCTGGCGCTGGCCGGCGGCGTGACCGTGATGGCCAGCCCCAGCGCGTTCGTCGGCTTCTCCCGCCAGCGGGGCCTCGCCTCCGACGGGCGGTGCAAGTCGTTCGCCGGCGCCGCCGACGGCACCGGCTGGGCCGAGGGCGTCGGCCTGCTGCTCGTCGAACGGCTCGCCGACGCCCGCCGCAACGGCCACCCGGTCCTCGCGGTGCTGCGCGGCAGCGCGATCAACCAGGACGGCGCGTCCAACGGGCTCACCGCCCCCAACGGCCCCTCCCAGCAGCGGGTCATCCGGCAGGCGCTGAGCAACGCCCGGCTGGACACCGGCGACGTGGACGTGGTCGAGGCGCACGGCACCGGCACCACGCTCGGCGACCCGATCGAGGCGCAGGCGCTGCTGGCCACGTACGGGCGGGACCGCGACGGGCGGGACCCGCTGTGGCTCGGCTCGATCAAGTCGAACCTGGGCCACAGCCAGTCCGCCGCCGGCGTCGCCGGCGTGATCAAGATGGTGCAGGCCATCCGGCACGGCCGGCTGCCCGCCACGCTGCACGTCGACACGCCGTCCCCGCACATCGACTGGACCGCCGGCGCGGTGGAACTGCTCACCGAGGCGCGGAGCTGGCCGGCGGTGGACCGGCCGCGCCGCGCCGCGATCTCCTCGTTCGGCATCAGCGGCACCAACGCCCACGTCATCGTGGAACAGGCCGACCCGACGCCCGCCCCGGCGGTCGACACCGACCGGCCGGCCCTGATCGCCGGCGCCGCGACCGTGTGGCCGCTCTCCGCCCGGTCCGCCGACGCGCTGCGCGAGCAGGCCGCCCGGCTGGCCCGTCACGTCCGCGCGCACGCCGACCTCGACCCGGCGCGGCTGGCCTGGTCGCTGGTCACCACCCGGTCGGTGTTCGAGCACCGGGCCGCCGTGGTCGCCGCCGACCCCGACCAGCTCCTCGCCGGCCTGGACGCGGTCGCCGCCGGCACGCCCGCCGCCACGGTCGTCACCGGGCACGCCGGCGAGCCGGGGGAGGGACCGGTCTGGGTGTTCCCCGGCCAGGGCGCGCAGCACGCCGCCATGGCCGCCGAGCTGATCGGCGCCGCGCCGGTCTTCGACGAGGCGCTCGCCGAGTGCCAGGCCGAACTGGACCGCTGGCTCGACGTCGACGTGGTCGGCGTGCTCACCGGCGCCGACACCTCGTGGCTGACCCGCTCCGAGATCGCCCAGCCGGCGCTGTTCGCGGTCGGCGTGGCACTGGCCCGGCTGTGGCGGCACGCCGGGATGAGCCCGCGCGCCGTGATCGGCCACTCCCAGGGCGAGATCGTCGCCGCCCACGTGGCCGGCGCGCTCACCCTCGCCGACGCGGCCCGGGTGCTGTCGCTGCGGCTGCGGGCGCTGGCCGACGTCGCCGGCACCGGCACCATGGCCGCCGTCGACCTGCCCGCCGCCGAACTCGCCGCCCGCCTGCCCGAGGGCGTCACCGTCTCGGTGGTCAACGGTCCCGCCACCACCGCCGTGGCCGGGCCGCCGCAGGCCGTCGCCGACCTGATCGCCACGCTGGTCGCCGACGGGGTACGCGCCCGCCCGGTGGCCGTCGACTACGCCTCGCACTCCCCGGCCGTGGCGCCGGTCGCCGACCGGCTCCGCACCGAACTGGCCGGGCTGACGCCTCGCGCCGGCGACGTGCCGATCATCTCCACGGTCACCGGCGACCGGATCGACGGCACCCGCCTCGACGCCGATCACTGGGCCGACAACCTGCGCCTGCCGGTGCTCTTCGACACCGCCGTGCGGACCGCGATCGACGCCGGGCACACCGACTTCGTCGAGGTGTCCCCGCACCCGGTGCTCACCATGTCGATCGCGGCCATCCTGGACGACACCGGCACCACCGGCCGCGCGCTGTCCACGCTGCGACGCGGCGAGGACGCCCGGCTGCGGCTGCTGACCAGCATCGCCCACGCCCACGCGCACGGCCTGCCGGTGGACCTGGCCCGGGTCCTCGCCCCCGCGCCGGTGCTCACCGGCCTGCCCACGTACGCGTTCCAGCGGCGCCGCTACTGGCCGGAGCGGATCGCGGCGAGCGCCGCCGGCCCGGTCGGCCCGGACGTCGTCGACGTGGAGTTCTGGTCGGCGGTGGAACGCGCCGACGTCGCCGCGCTCACCACCGGGGACGCCGACCCGGAGGTGCTCGCCCCGGCGCTGCCGCTGCTGTCCTCCTGGCGCCGCGTCCGGCTCCAGCGGGCCGTGCTGGACGGCTGGTCCTACCGGGTCGGCTGGCAGCCGGCCACCGGCGGCGGCACCCCGGCCGTCGCCGACCTGCTGGCGGTGACGCCGGCCGGCGACGAGCGGGCCGACGCCTGGCTGGCCGCGCTCGCCGCCGCGCTGCCCGACGGGTCGACGCTGCGCACGCTGACCGTGGACCCGGTCCACGCCACCCGCGCCGAGCTGGCCGCCTCGCTCACCGACGAGCCGACCGCGATCGTGTCCCTGCTCGGGCTCGCCGACACCGGCCACCCGGGCCACCCCGGCATCTCCACCGGCCTGGTCGCCACCACCCGGCTGGTGCAGGCCGCCCAGGACGCCGGCCGCGCCGCGCCGCTGTGGTGCGTCACCCGGGGCGGCGTGGGCACCGGTCCGGACGAGCCGGTCGCCAGCGCCGCCCAGGCCGCGCTCTGGGGCCTGGCCCGGGTGATCGGCCTGGAACACCCCCGGCAGTGGGGCGGCGTGGTCGACCTGCCCGCCGCGCCCGACGCGGCCACCTGGGCCGAGGTGGCCCGCATCCTCACCGGCGGCGGCGACGAGGACCAGTTCGCGGTCCGCCCCTACGGCACGTTCGTCCGCCGGCTGGCCCGCACCACCGCGCGGACCGCCGGGCAGCTCACCGGCTGGCAGCCGCGCGGCACCGTGCTGATCACCGGCGGCACCGGCGCGATCGGCGCCCAGGCCGCCCGCTGGCTCGCCGCCAACGGCGCCGAGCACCTGGTGCTCACCAGCCGCCGCGGCCTCGACGCCGCCGGGGCCCGCGAGCTGGCCGACGAGCTGACCACCGACGGGGTACGGGTCACCGTGGTCGCCTGCGACCTGGCCGACCGGGAGCAGGTCGCCGCGCTGGTCGCCGGCCTGGACGACGTCGCGCCGCTGACCGCCGTGCTGCACGCCGCCGGGATCACCCGGCTCACCGCGCTGGTCGACACCGACCTCGACGTGTTCGACCACGTGATGGCCGGCAAGGTCGCCGGCGCCGTCCACCTCGACGAGCTGCTCGGCGACCGGCCGCTCGACGCGTTCGTGCTGTTCGCCTCCATCTCCGGCGTGTGGGGCAGCGGCGGCCAGGCCGCGTACGCGGCGGCGAACGCCCACCTGGACGCGCTCGCCGAGCAGCGCCGCGCCCGGGGACTGGCCGCCACCTCGATCTCCTGGGGCGCCTGGGCCGAGGGTGGGATGGCCACCACCGAGGAGGCCCAGCGACTGCTCAGCCGCCGGGGGCTCAACCCGATGCAGCCGGCCGCCGCGCTGCTGGCCCTGCGCCGCGCCGTCGAGCACGGCGAGACCACCCTCGTCGTGGCGGACGTCGACTGGGCCCAGTTCGCGCCCGCGTACGCCTCCGCCCGGCCCCGGCCGCTGCTCGCCGACATCCCGGAGGCCCGCGACGCGCTGGCCGAGCGGCCCGCCGAGGAGGTCGACGACCGGGCCGCCGGACTGCGCCGGCAACTGCTCGACCTGCCCCTCGCCGACCGGGAACGGCGCCTCACCGACCTGGTCCGCGACCACGCCGCCGCGGTGCTCGGCCACGCCGGCAGCGACGCGGTACGCCCCCGGCGCGCGTTCCGCGACCTCGGCTTCGACTCGCTGACCGCGGTGGAGCTGCGCAACCAGCTCACCGCCGCCACCGGGCTGTCGCTGCCCACCACCGTCATCTTCGACTACCCCAGCCCGGCCGTGCTCGCCGGTCAGCTCGCCACGCTGCTGCGGCTGCCCGAATCCGGTGACGCCGCCGCCGACACCCCCGCCGGCCCGGCGACCGCCGACGAGCCGATCGCGATCGTCGGCATGAGCTGCCGCTACCCGGGCGGCGTCAGCGACCCGGACGGGCTGTGGGAGCTGGTCGCCGAGGGCCGCGACGGCATCACCGAGTTCCGCACCGACCGGGACTGGGACCTCGACCGGCTCTTCGCCGACGACCCGGACGCCCCGGGCCGCTCGTTCACCCGCCACGGCGGGTTCATCGACCGGGCCACCGAGTTCGACCCTGACTTCTTCGGCATCAGCCCGCGTGAAGCCCTCGCGATGGACCCGCAGCAGCGGCTGCTGCTGGAGGCCACCTGGGCGGCGTTCGAACAGGCCGCGCTCGCCCCGGACGCGCTGCACGGCACCTCCACCGGCGTGTTCGTCGGCGCGTCCCCGTCCGGCTACGGCGCCGGCGACGAGACCCGCGACCTGGACGGCTACCGGCTGACCGGGGGCGCGCACAGCGTCATCTCCGGCCGGGTCGCCTACACGTTCGGGTTGGAGGGTCCGGCGGTCACCGTGGACACCGCCTGCTCGTCGTCGCTGGTCGCGCTGCACCTGGCGGTGCAGTCGCTGCGCGCCGGCGAGTGCGACCTGGCGCTCGCCGGCGGCGTGAACGTGCTGGTCACCCCGGGCGCGTTCGTCGAGTTCACCCGCCAGGGCGGCCTCGCCGCCGACGGCCGGTGCCGGTCCTTCGCCGCGTCCGCCGACGGCACCGGCTGGTCCGAGGGCGTCGGCGTGCTGGTGGTGGAGCGGCTGTCCGACGCCCGCCGCAACGGCCACCGGGTGCTCGCCGTGGTCCGCGGCTCCGCGGTCAACCAGGACGGCGCGTCCAACGGCCTCACCGCCCCGAACGGACCGTCCCAGCAGCGCGTCATCCGGGCCGCGCTGACCGCCGCCGGGCTCACCCCGGCCGACGTGGACGCGGTGGAGGCGCACGGCACCGCCACCACGCTCGGCGACCCGATCGAGGCGCAGGCGCTGCTGGCCACGTACGGGCAGGAACGGGCCGGCGAGCCGCTGTGGCTGGGCTCGATCAAGTCGAACATCGGGCACAGCCAGGCCGCCGCCGGCGTCGCCGGGGTGATCAAGATGGTGCAGGCGATGCGGCACGGCGTGCTGCCCCGCACGCTGCACGTGGACGCGCCGACCCCGCACGTCGACTGGTCGGCCGGCGCGGTGGAACTGCTCACCGAGGCCCGGCCGTGGCCGGCGGTGGACCGGCCCCGCCGGGCGGCGGTCTCCTCGTTCGGCGTCAGCGGCACCAACGCCCACATCGTCATCGAGCAGCCGCCGGCCACCGAACCCGAGGCGACCGAGGCTCCCGCGCCGCCGCTGGTGCCGGTGCTGGTGTCCGCGCGCGGCGACGGCGGGCTGGCCCGGCAGGCGGCCCGCTGGGCCGACGCGTTCGCCGCGCCGGAGCGGCCCGACCTGCGCGACGCCGCCCGCACGTCGCTGACCGCGCGGACCGCGCTGGAGCACCGGGCGGTGCTGCTCGCCGCCGACCCCGACGAACTGGTCGCCGGGCTGCGCGCGCTCGCCGCCGGCGCGCCCGCCGAGAACCTGGTCACCGGCCGCGCCACCGACCGGGGCCCGGTCGCGCTGCTGTTCTCCGGGCAGGGCGCGCAGCGCGCCGGCATGGGTCGGGAGCTGTCCGAGGCGTTCGGTGCGTTCGCCGCCGCGCTGGACGAGGTGTGCGCGCAGCTCGATCCGCTGTTGCCGCAGCCGCTGAAGCCGGTGCTGTTCGGCGACGGCGACCTGCTGGACGAGACGCAGTTCACCCAGGCCGGCCTGTTCGCGGTCGAGGTGGCCCTGTTCCGCCTGGTGGAGTCGTTCGGGGTCACCCCGGACTTCGTGGGCGGGCACTCGATCGGTGAGGTCACCGCCGCGTACGTGGCCGGGGTGCTGTCGCTGCCGGACGCGTGCACGTTGGTGGCGGCGCGGGGACGGTTGATGCAGGCGCTGCCGGCCGGCGGCGGAATGCTCGCGGTCGCGGCACCCGAGGCCGAGGTGGCCGCGTCGATCGCCGGACACCCGGAGGTCGGGATCGCGGCGGTCAACGGCCCGTCGTCGGTGGTGGTGTCCGGCCCGGTGCAGACGCTTGACGAGGTCGAGCGGACCTGGCGGGAACGCGGCGTGCGGACCCGCCGGTTGACGGTGTCGCACGCGTTCCACAGTCCGCTGATGGAGCCGATGCTCGCCGAGTTCCGGACCGTGCTCGACGGGTTGAGCTTCGCCGCGCCGCTGCTGCCGGTGGTGTCGAACGTGACCGGGGCGCTGGCGGCGGGCGACGACCTGCGGACCCCGGACTACTGGGTGCGGCATGTGCGCGAGGCGGTGCGGTTCGCCGACGGGGTGACCGCGCTGCGGGCCGCCGGGGTGGACACGTTCCTGGAGATCGGCCCGCGCGGCGTGCTCACCGCGCTGATCCGCGACACCACCGACGACCCGGCCGCGCTCGCCGTCGCCACCCAGCGCGCCGACCGGACCGAGCCCCGCGCGCTGCTCACCGCGCTGGCGGAACTCTTCGCCGGCGGCGCGCACGTCGACTGGACCCCGCTGTTCGGCGGCGTCCCCGCCACCGTGACCGACCTGCCCACCTACGCGTTCGGCGGTGACCGCTACTGGCTGCGCCCGGCCGGACCCGCCGCCGACGTCAGCCGCGCCGGCCTCGGCGCCGCCGGCCACCCGCTGCTCACCGCCGCCGTCCGGCTGGCCGGCGAGGACGCCGCCGTGCTCACCGGACGGCTGTCCCTGTCCACCCAGCCGTGGCTCGCCGACCACCAGGTCGCCGGCGCGGTCCTCGTCCCCGGCACCGCGCTGGTGGAACTCGTGCTGCGCGCCGGCGAGGAGTTCGGCCCCTGCCGGGTCCGCGAGCTGACCGTCGCCGCGCCGCTGGTGCTCCCCGCCCGGGGCGCGGTGCGCGTGCAGGTCCGGGTCGGCCCCCGCGACCACACCGGCTGGCGCACCGTCGCGGTGCACTCCCAGCCCGACGACGACCCCGACGGCGACTGGGTCCGCCACGCCGAGGGCCTGCTCACCGCCGCCGACCCCGCCGACGAGACCGGCCTCGGCGCGTGGCCCCCGCCGCACGCCACCGAAACCGACCTCACCGGCTGGTACGACGCGCTCGCCGGCCACGGCATGACGTACGGGCCGGCGTTCCAGGGGCTGCGACGGGCCTGGACGACAGGCGACGACACCGTCTACGCCGAGGTGACCCTGCCGCCCGCCGGCACCGATCCGGCCGGCGGGTTCGGCGTGCACCCCGCGCTGCTCGACGCCGCGCTGCACCCCACCGCACTGCTGCCCGGCGACGGCACCACCGGCCCGAAGGCGCCGTTCGCGTTCACCGGCGTCCAGGTGCACGCCGTCGGCGCGGACACGCTGCGGGTCCGGCTCACCCGGGCCGGCACGGCGGTGCGGCTGCTCGCCGTCGACCACACCGACCGGCCCGTCGTCACCGTCGACGCGCTGGTGCTGCGCGAGCTGACCGGCGTCACGCCGCCGGCCCCCACCCGCGCCGCCCGGTCGCTGTTCCGGGTCGCCTGGCCGGCCGAACCGCTCACCCCGGTCCGGCCGCCCGTCACGGCGGTGCTCGGCGCGACGCCGCCCGCCCTGCCCGACGCCGCCGCCCACCCGGACGTGGCCGCGCTGGTGGCCGCCGGCGGCGTACCCCCGCTGGTGCTGCTGCCGGTGCCGCCGGCCGGGCCGACGCCGGACGCGGTCCGGGCCGCCACCACCGGCGTGCTCACCACCCTGCGCGACTGGCTGACCGCCGGCGCGACCGCCGACGCGCGGCTCGTCGTGGTCACCCGCGACGCTATGCCCGCCGCGCCCGACGACCCGGCCACCGACCTGGCCGGCGCCGCCGTCTGGGGCCTGGTCCGCTCCGCCCAGTCCGAGCACCCCGGCCGGATCGTCCTGGCCGACCTCGACCGGGACCTCGACGCCGACGTGCTGGCGCTGCTCGCGGCCGCCGCCGGCGACCCGGCCGCGGCGCAGCTCGCGGTCCGCGGCGACACCACCCACACCCCCCGGCTGGTACGCGCCGACACCCCGCCCGCGACCACCCCGGCCACCCGCGGCGGCACCGTCCTGGTCACCGGCGGCACCGGCGCGCTCGGCGCGATGCTCGCCCGGCACCTGGTCACCGACCGGGGCGTGGACTCGCTGGCCCTGGCCTCCCGGCGCGGACCCGACGCCGACGGCGCCGACGAGCTGGCCGGCGAGCTGACCGCGCTCGGCGCCCACGTGCGGGTGCTGGCCTGCGACGTCACCGACCGCGACGCGGTCGACCGGCTGGTCGCCGACCTCACCGCCGCCGGCCGGCTCGCCGGGATCGTGCACACCGCCGGCGTGCTCGACGACGCCGTGATCACCGGCACCGACGCCGATCGGCTGGCCCGGGTGCTCGCGCCCAAGGTGGACGCCGCCTGGCACCTGCACGAGGCCACCGCCGGCCTCGATCTCGACCTGTTCGTCACCTACTCGTCGATCGCCGGCGTGCTCGGTTCCCCCGGCCAGGGCGCCTACGCGGCCGCGAACGCCTACCTCGACGCGCTCGCGGTCCACCGCCGCGCCCAGGGCCGGCCCGCGCACGCGCTCGCCTGGGGCATGTGGGACACCGACGGGATGGCCGCCGGACTCGACGGCGCCGACCGCTCCCGGGTGGCCCGCGCCGGGCTCGGCGTGATCACCGCAGCGGTCGGCGTCGCGCTCTTCGACGCCGCCGTCGCCGGCGACACCGCCGCGCTCGTCCCGGCCGTGCTCGACCTGCCGGCGCTGCGCGCCGCCGCCGGCGTACCGCCGATCCTGCGGGCCCTGGCCGGCGCGCCCGCCCGGCGGCAGGCCGGCGCGACGGCCGAGGGTTGGGCCGGCCGGCTCGCGGCGATGCCCGCCGACGAGGCCCGCGCCGAGGTGGACCTGCTGGTGCGCGGCCTGGTCGCGCAGGTGCTCGGCCACGGCGGCGCGGACGCGGTGCCGGCGGACCGGGCGTTCCAGGAGCTGGGCTTCGACTCGCTGACCGCGGTGGACCTGCGTAACCGGGTCAACGCGGCCACCGGGCTGCGGCTGGCGTCCACGCTGGTGTTCGACTACCCGACGCCGGCCGCGCTCGCCGGGCACGTGCACGAGCAGCTCACCGGCGCCACCGCCGCGACCCGCGCCGACGCGGCGGCGGTCACCGGCGTGGACGAGCCGATCGCGATCGTCGGCATGGCCTGCCGCTATCCGGGCGGCGTCGACAGCCCCGAGGCGCTGTGGGAGCTGCTGGCCGCCGACGGCGACGGTATCGGGGCGTTCCCCGCCGACCGGGGCTGGGACCTCGACACGCTGTTCCACAGCGACCCCGACCACCCGGGCACCTCGTACGCCCGGGAGGGCGGCTTCCTCGGCGGCGCCGCCGACTTCGACAACGGCTTCTTCGGCATCAGCCCGCGCGAGGCCCTCGCCATGGACCCGCAGCAGCGGCTGCTGCTGGAGGCGTCCTGGGAGACGTTCGAGTCCGCCGGGCTCGACCCGGCCCGGCTGCGCGGCTCCCGCACCGGCGTCTTCGCCGGCCTGATGTACCACGACTACGCCGCCGGGGTGGGGGCGCTGCCGGAGGGCGTGGAGGGCTACCTCGGCACCGGCAACTCCGGCAGTGTGGTGTCCGGGCGGGTCGCGTACACGTTCGGGCTGGAGGGCCCGGCGGTCACCGTGGACACCGCCTGCTCGTCGTCGCTGGTCGCGCTGCACCTGGCCGTGCAGGCGCTGCGCTCCGGCGAGTGCGACCTGGCGCTGGCCGGCGGTGTGACCGTGATGGCCAACCCGGGCACGTTCATCGAGTTCTCCCGCCAGCGCGGCCTCGCCGCCGACGGGCGGTGCAAGTCGTTCGCCGCGTCGGCCGACGGCACCGGCTGGTCCGAGGGCGTCGGCGTGCTGCTGGTGCAACGCCTCTCCGACGCCCGCCGCGACGGGCGGCGCATCCTCGCCGTGGTCGCCGGCACCGCCGTCAACCAGGACGGCGCGTCCAACGGCCTCACCGCGCCGAACGGCCCCTCCCAGCAGCGCGTCATCCGGCAGGCCCTGGCGAACGCGCGGCTGACCACCGCCGACGTGGACGCGGTGGAGGCGCACGGCACCGGCACCACGCTCGGCGACCCGATCGAGGCGCAGGCGCTGCTCGCCACCTACGGGCAGGACCGGGCCGGCGAACCGCTCTGGCTCGGCTCGGTCAAGTCGAACCTGGGCCACACCCAGGCCGCCGCCGGCGCCGCCGGCATCATCAAGATGATCCTGGCGATGCGGCACGGCGTGCTGCCCCGCACGCTGCACGTCGACGCGCCGTCCCCGCACATCGACTGGGACGCCGGCAACGTCTCCCTGCTCACCGAGGCCCGGCCCTGGCCCCGGTCGCACCGGCCCCGCCGCGCCGCCGTCTCGTCGTTCGGGGTGAGCGGCACCAACGCCCACGTCATCATCGAGGCGCCGCCCGCCGAGCCGGCCCCCGTCACCGCCGAGCCGCCGCGCCGACCCGCGCCGGTGCTGCTCTCCGCCCGTGACCCGGAGGCGCTCGCCGCGCAGGCCGACCGCTGGGCCCGCCGGCTGGCCGCCGACCCCGCCGCCCGGCCGGTCGACGTCGGTTGGTCGTCGGCCGCCGGCCGCGCCGTCCTGGACCACCGCGCCGTCGTCGTCGCCACCGGCCGCGACGACCTGCTCGCCGGGCTGCGCGCACTCGCCGCCGGCACCCCGGCCGGGAACGTCCACACCGGTACGGCGGCCACCCGTGGCCGGCTCGCGATCCTCTTCTCCGGGCAGGGCGCGCAGCGCGCCGGCATGGGCCGGGAGCTGTCCGAGGCGTTCGGTGTGTTCGCCGCCGCGCTGGACGAGGTGTGCGCGCAGCTCGACCCTCTGCTGCCGCAGCCGCTGAGGCCGGTGCTGTTCGGCGACGGCGACCTGCTCGACCGGACGCAGTTCACCCAGGCCGGCCTGTTCGCCGTCGAGGTGGCCCTGTTCCGCCTGGTCGAGTCGTTCGGCGTCACCCCGGACCTGGTCGGCGGCCACTCGATCGGTGAGATCACCGCCGCGTACGTGGCCGGGGTGCTGACCCTGCCCGACGCCGCCGCGCTGGTCGCCGCGCGCGGCCGGCTCATGCAGGCGCTGCCGGCCGGCGGCGGGATGCTGGCGGTGGCCGCCGCCGAGGCCGACGTGACGGCGTCCGTCGCCGGTCACCCCGAGCTGGGCGTCGCCGCCGTGAACGGGCCGTCCTCGGTGGTGGTGTCCGGGCCGCTCGACGCGCTGGACGAGGTCGAACGCGCCTGGCGCGACCGGGGTGTCCGTACCCGCCGGCTGACCGTGTCGCACGCGTTCCACAGCCCGCTGACGGAGCCGATGCTCGCCGACTTCCGGGCCGTGCTCGACCGGCTGAGCTTCTCCGCGCCGCTGCTGCCGGTGGTGTCCAACCTGACCGGCACGCTCGCCGACCCGGCCGAGCTGACCCGCGCCGACTACTGGGTGCGGCACGTCCGCGAGGCGGTCCGCTACGCCGACGGGATCACCGCGCTTCGGGACGCCGGCGCCGACACGTTCCTGGAGGTCGGCCCGCAGAGCGTGCTCACCGCGCTGACCGGCGACATCCTGCCCGACGCGCTCGCGGTCGCCGTCCAACGACGGGACCGCGACGAGCCGGCCGCCCTGCTCGCCGCGCTGGCCGACCTGCACGTGCACGGCGTGCCGGTCTCCTTCCCGGAGTGGTTCGCCGGCGCCGGCGCGACCCGGGTCGACCTGCCCACGTACGCCTTCCGGCACCAGCGCTACTGGCTGCCCACCGGTCGCCCCCGCCCGGGCGACGTCAGCGGCGCCGGCCTCGGCGACGCCGCCCACCCGCTGCTCGGCGCCGCCGTCACCGTGGCCGGCGCGGACATGGTGCTGCTCACCGGCCGGCTGTCGCCGGCCACCCACCCGTGGCTCGCCGACCACGTGGTCGCCGGCGCCGTCCTGGTGCCCGGCACCGCGCTCACCGAGCTGGCCGTCCGGGCCGGCGACGAGGTCGGCACCCCCCGGGTACGCGACCTCACGCTCACCGCGCCGCTGCTGCTGCCCGCCGCCGGCGGCGTGCGGGTGCAGGTACGCGTCGGCGCCCCCGACGACACCGGCGCCCGGCCGGTGGCCGTCCACTCCCAGCCCGACGGTGACGACGGGTGGACCGCGCACGCCGACGGCATGCTGGAACCCGCTACCGCCGACGAGCCGACGCTCGACGCCTGGCCGCCCGCCGGGCTCACCGAGGTGGACCTGGACGGCTGGTACCCGGCGCTGGCCGGGCACGGCCTCGCGTACGGGCCGGTGTTCCGGGGCCTGCGCCGGCTCTGGACCGGCGACGGCGAGGCGTACGCCGAGGTCGTACTGCCCGACGAGGCGACCGGCGAGGCGTCCCGGTTCGGCGTCCACCCGGCGCTGCTCGACGCCGCGCTGCACCCGGTGGGGCTGCTGCTCACCGGCGACGGCCCGCGCGTGCCGTTCACCGTCGAGGGCCTCCAGGTGCACGCCACCGGGGCCCGCGTGCTGCGGGTACGGCTCACCCGTACCGGCTCGACCGCCCGTCTGGTGGCCGTGGACACCGCCGGCGCCCCGGTGGTCTCCATCGACACGCTGGCGCTGCGGGAGCTGACCGGCGACGTCGTGCCGGGCGTCGCGGCCCGGTCCCTGTACGCGCTGACCTGGCAGCCGGAGGACGTCCCCGCCACCGACGCGCCGGCCGGCTGGGCCGTGCTCACCGTTCCCGGCGAGGTGCCGGAGGGCGGGTCGGCGAGTCGACCGGGCGTGCCGGCGCCGGCCGGGTTGCCGGCGTACCCGAGCGTGGCGGCGCTGGTCGAGGCGGACCCGACGCCGCCGGCGCTGGTCCTGCCGGTGCCCGCCGCCGACCTGCCCACCCCGGACGCGGTGCGCGCGGTCACCACCGACGTGCTGACCGTCGTGCGGTCCTGGCTGGCGGCCGACGCGCTCGCCGGCGCGCCGCTCGTCGTCCTGACCCGGGGCGCGGTCTCCGTCGGCGACGCCGACCCGGTGACCGACCTGGCCGGCGCCGCCGTGTGGGGCCTGCTGCGCTCGGCGCAGTCCGAGCATCCCGGACGGATCGTGCTGGCCGACCTCGACGCGGACCCGGACGACCGGACGCTCGCCGTGCTCGCGCACGCGGTCACCGACCCGACCGGTGCGCAGCTCGCGATGCGGGACGGCCGGGTGTTCGTGCCCCGCCTGGTCCGTGCCGCGCCCACCACGACGGGCGTCGGGTCCGCGCCGACGGCCGCTGGCCGGCCCGGCACCGGTGACGCGTCGGTGCCGGATGGTGTCGGTGTCGGTGTCGGTGCCGGTGCCGGTGCCGGTGCCGGTGTCGGTGTCGGTGTCGGTAGCGGTAGCGGTGGGGCGGTCGGTGCCGGGACGGTGCTGGTGACCGGTGGCACCGGGGCGTTGGGTGCGCTGGTGGCGGAGCACCTGGTGACCCGGTACGGGGTGCGGTCGCTGGTGTTGGTGTCGCGGCGGGGTCCGGCCGCGCCGGGCGCGGACGCGTTCGTGGAGCGGTTGTCCGGGTTGGGTGCGTCGGTGTCGGTGGTGGCGTGTGACGTGACCGATCGGGATCAGGTCGCCGGCCTGGTGTCGGGTGTGCCGGGCCGGTTGGCCGGGGTGGTGCACACCGCCGGCGTGTTGGACGACGGGGTGGTGTCGTCGATCAGCCCGGAGCGGCTGGCGGCGGTGTTGGCGCCGAAGGCCACGGCGGCGTGGTGGTTGCACGAGGCGACCCGGGATCGTGAGCTGGATCTGTTCGTGGTGTTCTCGTCGGTCGCCGGAGTGCTCGGCTCGCCGGGGCAGGCGGCCTATGCGGCGGGGAACGCGTTCCTGGACGCGCTCGCGGCGCGGCGCCGGCAGGACGGACTGCCCGGCATCAGCCTGGCGTGGGGCATGTGGGACACCGCCGGGATGGCGGCGTCGCTGTCGGCGGCGGAGCGGCAGCGGTCGGCGCGCGCCGGACTGACGCCGATGAGCGCGGAAACCGGGCTGGAGCTGTTCGACGCGGCGCTCGCCGAGGGCCGCCCGGTGCTCGTGCCGGCCGTCCTCGACGTACCGGCGCTGCGGTCCGCGCTCGGCGCCGGCCCGGTGCCGGCGGTGCTGCGGACCCTGGTCGGCCCGACCGCCACCCGGCGGCAGGCCGGCGCGGGCGGCGACTGGGCCGACCGGCTCGCCGGCCTCGACCCGCAGGACGCCCGCGCCGAGGTGGACCTGCTGGTGCGGGGCCTGGTCGCGCAGGTGCTCGGCCACGCCGGGGCCGGCGCGGTGCCGGCCGACCGGGCGTTCCGCGAGTTGGGCTTCGACTCGCTGACCGCGGTGGACCTGCGCAACCGGGTCAACGCGGCCACCGGGCTGCGGCTGCCGTCCACGCTGGTCTTCGACCACCCCAGCCCGGCGGCGCTCGCCGAGCACCTCTACGAGCAGGTCTCCGGCCGGATCAGCGCCCGCCGCGCGGCGGTGCGGGCCGTCGACACCGACGAGCCGATCGCGATCGTCGGCATGGCCTGCCGCTATCCCGGCGGCGTCGACGACCCCGAGCAGCTCTGGCAGCTCCTGGCCGCCGGCCGGGACGGCATCGTCGAGTTCCCCGCCGACCGGGGCTGGGACCTCGACACGCTCTACCACCCGGACCCCGACCACGCCGGCACCTCGTACGCCCGGCACGGCGGTTTCCTCGCCGGCGCCGCCGACTTCGACCCCGACTTCTTCGGCATCTCGCCCCGCGAGGCGGTCGCCATGGACCCGCAGCAGCGGCTGTTGCTGGAGGCGTCCTGGGAGAGCTTCGAGTCCGCCGGAGTCGACCCGGTGGCGCTGCGCGGCTCCCGGACCGGCGTGTTCGCCGGCGTCATGTACCACGACTACGCCTCCCGGCTGGCCGACCTCCCGCCGGACGCCGAGGGCTTCGTCGGCACCGGCACCTCCGCCAGCGTGCTCTCCGGCCGGGTCGCGTACACGTTCGGGCTGGAGGGCCCGGCGGTCACGGTGGACACCGCCTGCTCGTCGTCGCTCGTCGCGCTGCACCTCGCCGGTCAGGCGTTGCGCTCGGGCGAGTGCGACCTGGCGCTCGCCGGCGGCGTGACGGTGATGGCGACGCCGGGGACGTTCGTCGAGTTCTCCCGGCAGCGGGGCCTGTCGCCGGACGGCCGGTGCCGGTCGTTCGCCGCGTCCGCCGACGGCACCGGCTGGTCCGAGGGCGTCGGCGTGCTGCTGGTGCAGCGACTCTCCGACGCCCGGCGTGCGGGCCGGCGGATCCTGGCGGTGGTGCGGGGTACGGCGGTGAACCAGGACGGGGCGTCGAACGGGTTGACCGCGCCGAACGGCCCGTCGCAGCAGCGGGTGATCCGGCAGGCTCTCGCGAACGCGCGTCTGACCACGGCCGACGTGGACGCGGTGGAGGCGCACGGGACGGGCACCACGTTGGGTGACCCGATCGAGGCGCAGGCGCTGCTCGCGACGTACGGTCAGGGTCGGTCCACGCCGTTGTTGCTCGGGTCGGTGAAGTCGAACCTGGGGCACACGCAGGCCGCCGCGGGTGTCGCCGGGATCATCAAGATGGTCCTGGCCATGCGGCACGGGGTGGTGCCGCCGACGTTGCACGTGGACGAGCCGTCGCCGCACATCGACTGGTCGGCCGGTGCGGTGGAGCTGGCGACGTCGGCGCGGCCGTGGCCGGTGGTGGACCGGCCGCGTCGGGCGGCGGTGTCGTCGTTCGGGATCTCCGGCACCAACGCCCACGTCATCCTCGAACAACCGACCGACGCCACCGCCGCGCCGTCGACCATGCTGCCGGTCGACGGCGACGGGCAGCCGAGCCGGCCGGCGCCGGTGCTGCTGTCCGCGCGTACCGACGGCGCGCTCGCCGCGCAGGCCGACCGGTGGGCGGCCTGGCTGGCCGCCGACGAGACGGTCCGCCCGGCCGACGTGGCCTGGTCGTCCGCCACCACGCGAACACCGCTGGAGCGACGGGCCGTGCTCGGCGTCACCGACCGGGACGACCTGCTCGCCGCGCTGCGGGCCCTCGCGGCGGGCGAACCGTCCGGTGCGGTGGTCACCGGCGCCGTGGCCCGGCGCGGCCCGCTCGCCGTGCTGTTCTCCGGGCAGGGCGCGCAGCGCGCCGGCATGGGCCGGGACCTCGCCGACGCGTTTCCGGTCTTCGCCGCCGCACTGGAGGAGGTCTGCGCGCAGCTCGACCCGCTGCTGCCGCAGCCGCTGAAGCCGGTGCTGTTCGGCGACGGCGACCTGCTCGACCGCACGGAGTTCACCCAGGCGGGCCTGTTCGCGGTCGAGGTGGCCCTGTTCCGCCTGGTCGAATCGTTCGGCGTCATCCCCGACCATGTGGGCGGGCACTCGATCGGCGAGATCACCGCCGCCCACGTGGCCGGCGTGCTGTCCCTGCCGGACGCGTGCACTCTGGTCGCGGCGCGGGGCCGGTTGATGCAGGCGCTGCCCGCCGGCGGCGGGATGCTCGCGGTCGCGGCCCCCGAGGCCGAGGTGGCCGCGTCGCTAGCCGGACACCCGACGCTGGGCGTCGCGGCGGTCAACGGCCCGACGTCGACGGTCGTCTCCGGCGACCTGGACGCGCTGGACGAGAGCGACCGCGGGTGGCGGGAGCGGGGCGTGCGGACCCGCCGGTTGGCGGTGTCGCACGCGTTCCACAGTCCGCTGATGGAGCCGATGCTCGCCGAGTTCCGGACCGTGCTCGACGGGTTGAGCTTCGCCGCGCCGCTGCTGCCGGTGGTGTCGAACGTGACCGGCGCGCCGGCGTCGGACGACGACCTGCGGACCCCGGACTACTGGGTGCGGCACGTGCGCGAGGCGGTGCGGTTCGCCGACGGGGTGACCGCGCTGCGGGCCGCCGGGGTGGACACGTTCCTGGAGATCGGCCCGCGCAGTGTGCTGACCGCGTTGGCGGCGGAGATCCTGGCGGACGACGAGACCGTGGTCGCGGTGGCGGTGCAGCGCCGGGACCGGGACGAGACCGAGGCGTTGCTCGCCGGGCTGGCGGAGCTGCACGTGCACGGCGTACCCGTCGACTGGGCACCGTGGTTCGCCGGCGCCACCCGCGTCGACCTGCCCACGTACGCGTTCCAGCACCGGCGCTACTGGCCGGCGGCCGGCCGCCGCCGTGGGGACGTCTCCGGGGCCGGGCTGAGCGACGCCGCGCACCCGCTGCTCGGCGCCACCGTCGACCTGGCCGGCGACGGCGAGGTGGTCCTCACCGGCCAGATCTCCCTCGCCACCCACCCCTGGCTGGCCGACCACGCGGTCGCCGGGGCCACGCTGCTGCCCGGCGCGGCGCTCGTCGAACTCGCCGTCCGGGCCGGCGACGAGGCCGGCGTACCCCGGCTCCGCGAACTCACCGTGGCCACGCCGCTGGTCCTGCCGGACACCGGTCGCCTGCGCATCCAGGTACGCGTCGACGGCGCCGGCACCCGCCGCGCCGTCACCGTCCACTCCCGCCCCGACGACGACCCCGAGGCGGGTTGGACCCGGCACGCCGACGGCGTCCTCGAACCGCCCGCCGCCGAGGAACCCGCCGTCGGGGCCTGGCCGCCGGCCGGCGCGACCGAGGTCGACCTGACCGGCTGGTACGACGCGCTCGCCGCGCACGGCCTGACGTACGGGCCGGCGTTCCGGGGCCTGCGCCGCGCGTGGACCGGCGACGGCGAGGCGTACGCCGAGATCGCCCTGCCGGACGACGTGGCCGCCGACGCGGCCCGGTTCGCGCTCCACCCGGCGCTGCTGGACGCCGCGTTGCACCCGATCGGGCTGCTGCCCGACGGCGCGACCGGTGGTCCCCGGGTGCCGTTCGCGTTCGAGGGCGTGCAGGTGCACGCCGCCGGCGCCACGACGCTCCGGGTCCGGCTGCACCGCACCGGCGACGCGGTCCGGCTGACCGCCACCGACGAGGCGGGTGCGCCGGTCGTGTCGGTGGACACCCTGGTGCTGCGCGAGATGACTGGCCTGACCGCGCCGGGCGCGGCGGCCCGGTCCCTGTTCGAGGTGTCCTGGCAGCCGGAGCCGGTGCCGCCGGTGGACGACCTGGCCGGCTGGGCGGTGCTCGGCGCGCCCGTGGGTGGGCTCCCGTCGTACCCGGACGTGCCGGCCGCCGCCGACGCGGGGGAGGACGTGCCGCACACGCTGGTGCTGCCGGTCGCCGCGCCGTCCGGGGTGGACGTGCCGGACGCAGTGCGGGTGACCGCCTCGGACGTGTTGGCGGTGGTGCAGGCGTGGTTGGCGGCGGAGTCGCTTGCCGAGTCGCGGCTGGTGGTGACGACGCGGGGCGCGGTGGCCGTGGCGGACGGGGACCGGGTCGTCGATCTGCCGGGCGCGGCGGTGTGGGGGTTGTTGCGGTCGGCGCAGTCGGAGCATCCGGAGCGGATCGTGGTGGCCGATCTGGACCGGGACGTGGACGCCGGTGTGCTGTCGGTGTTGGCGGGCGTGGTGGGTGACCTGGCGGCAACCGGTGGGCAGGTGGCGGTGCGGGGTGACGCGGTGCTGACGCCACGCCTGGTCCGCGCGGCGCCCGCCGCGGCGGACGCCGGGTCCGGGTCGACCACGACGGGCGCCGGATCCGAACTGGCCACGACGGATGCCGGGTCGGCGCCGGTGGCCGGTGGTCGGGCCGCCACGGGCGACGCGTCGGTGTCGGCCGGTGCGGGGACGGTGCTGGTGACCGGTGGCACCGGGGCGTTGGGTGCGTTGGTGGCGGAGCACCTGGTGACCGGGTACGGGGTGCGGTCGCTGGTGTTGGTGTCGCGGCGGGGTCCGGCCGCGCCGGGTGCGGACGCGCTGGTGGAGCGGTTGTCCGGGTTGGGTGCGTCGGTGTCGGTGGTGGCGTGTGACGTGACCGATCGGGATCAGGTCGTCGGCCTGGTGACAGGCGTGGAAGGCCGGTTGGCCGGGGTGGTGCACACCGCCGGTGTGCTGGACGACGGGGTGGTGTCGTCGATCAGTGCGGAGCGGTTGGCGAACGTGCTCGCGCCGAAGGTGACCGCCGCGTGGTGGTTGCACGAGGCCACCCGGGACCTCGATCTGGATCTGTTCGTGGTGTTCTCGTCGATCGCCGGGGTGCTCGGTTCACCCGGCCAGGCCGCGTACGCGGCGGGGAACGCGTTCCTGGACGGGCTGGCGGTGCACCGCCGGTCGACGGGCCTGCCGGTGACGTCGTTGGCGTGGGGCATGTGGGACACCGCCGGGATGGCGGCGTCGCTGTCGGCGGAGGAGCGGCAGCGGTCGGCGCGCGCCGGACTGACGCCGATGAGCGCGGAGACCGGCCTGGAGCTGTTCGACGCCGCGCTCGCCACCGGCCGGCCGCAGCTCGTGCCCACCGTGATCGACGTGCCGGCGCTGCGCGCGGCGGCCACCGGCGCACCCGTACCGGCGATGCTGGCCGCGCTCGTCGGCCGCCCCACCGGCCGGCGTCTCGCCGGGACCGGTGGCTGGGCCGGCCGGCTCGCCCGGCTCACCGACGACGAGGCCCGCGCCGAGGTGGACCTGCTGGTCCGCGGCCTGGTCGCGCAGGTGCTCGGCCACGCCGGTGCCGGCGCGGTGCCGGCCGACCGGGCGTTCCAGGAGCTGGGCTTCGACTCGCTGACCGCGGTGGACCTGCGCAACCGGGTCAACGCGGCCACCGGGCTGAAGCTGCCGTCCACGCTGGTGTTCGACTACCCGACGCCGGCCGCGCTCGCCGGGCAGGTGTGGTCCGAGCTGGCCGGGAGCCGGCCGGACCCGGCCGCCGCGCCGGCCGCCGTCACGACCGGCCTGGACGAGCCGGTGGCGATCGTCGGCATGGCCTGCCGCTACCCGGGCGGGGTGGAGAACCCGGAGCAGCTCTGGGAGCTGCTGGCCGCCGGCGGCGACGGCATCGCCGAGTTCCCGGCCGACCGGGGCTGGGACCTCGGGTCGCTGTTCGACCCGGACCCGAACCGCAGCGGCACGTCGTACGCGACGCAGGGCGGCTTCCTCTACGACGCCGCCGACTTCGACCCCGGCTTCTTCGGCATCAGCCCGCGCGAGGCGCTCGCCATGGATCCGCAGCAGCGGCTGCTGCTGGAGACGTCGTGGGAGGCGTTCGAGTCGGCGGGCGTGGACCCGGCCGGGCTGCGCGGCTCCCGGACCGGCGTGTTCGCCGGCGTCATGTACCACGACTACGCCACGCGGCTGGTGGAACTGCCGGCCGAGGTGGAGGGCTACGTGGGCGTGGGCACGTCGGGCAGCGTGCTGTCCGGCCGGGTCGCCTACTCGTTCGGGCTGGAGGGTCCGGCGGTCACGGTGGACACCGCGTGCTCGTCGTCGCTGGTGGCGCTGCACCTGGCGGTGCAGGCGTTGCGGTCCGGGGAGTGCGATCTGGCGTTGGCCGGTGGTGTGACGGTGATGGCGACGCCGGGGACGTTCATCGAGTTCTCCCGGCAGCGGGGTCTGTCCCCGGACGGCCGGTGCAAGTCGTTCGCGGCCGCCGCGGACGGCACCGGCTGGGGTGAGGGCACCGGCGTGCTGCTGGTGCAGCGACTCGCCGACGCGCGGCGTGAGGGCCGGCGGATCCTGGCGGTGGTGCGGGGCACGGCGGTGAACCAGGACGGGGCGTCGAACGGCCTGACCGCGCCGAACGGGCCGTCGCAGCAACGGGTCATCCGGCAGGCCCTGGCCAACGCGCGGCTGACCACCGCCGACGTGGACGCGGTGGAGGCGCACGGCACCGGCACCACGCTGGGTGACCCGATCGAGGCGACCGCGTTGCTGGCCACGTACGGGCAGGACCGGGACACGCCGCTGCTGCTCGGCTCGGTGAAGTCGAACATCGGTCACACCCAGGCCGCCGCCGGGGTCGCCGGGATCATCAAGATGGTCCTCGCCATGCGCCACGGCGTCGTGCCGCCGACGCTGCACGTGGACGAGCCGTCCCCGCACATCGACTGGTCGGCCGGTGCGGTGAGCCTGGCGACCGAGGCGACGCCGTGGCCCGTGGTGGACCGGCCCCGCCGGGCGGCGGTGTCGTCGTTCGGGATCTCCGGCACCAACGCCCACGTCATCCTCGAACAGCCCGCCGCCGCGCCTGCGGTCGCCGGGGACCCGGATGCGACCGGCCGACCGGTGCCGGTGCTGCTGTCGGCGCGTACCGACGCGGCGCTCGCCGCGCAGGCCGACCGGTGGGCGGCCTGGCTGGCCGCCGACGAGACGGTCCGCCCGGCCGACGTGGCCTGGTCCTCCACGGCCACCCGGGCGGCATTGGAGCAGCGGGCCGTGGTGACCGCCGCCGACCGCGACGGCCTGCTCGCCGCGCTGCGGGCGCTCGCCGCCGGTGAACCGTCCGGCTCGCTGGTCACCGGCGGCCGGGAGCGACGGGACCGGCTCGCGATCCTCTTCTCCGGGCAGGGTGCGCAGCGCGTCGGCATGGGTCGGGAGTTGTCCGAGGCGTTTCCGGTGTTCGCGTCCGCACTGGACGAGGTGTGTGCGCAGCTCGATCCGTTGCTGTCGCGGCCGTTGAAGCCGGTGCTGTTCGGTGACGGTGACCTGTTGGATCGGACGGAGTTCACGCAGGCGGGGTTGTTCGCGGTCGAGGTGGCGTTGTTCCGCCTGGTGGAGTCGTTCGGTGTCGCCCCGGACTTCGTGGGTGGGCATTCGGTCGGTGAGATCACCGCTGCCCATGTGGCGGGTGTGCTGTCGCTGGCTGATGCGTGCACCCTGGTGGCGGCGCGGGGCCGGTTGATGCAGGCGCTGCCGGACGGCGGCGGGATGCTGGCGGTCGCGGCGTCGGAGTCCGAGGTGGCCGCGTCGATCACGAACGCGAACCACGCGAACACCGGGGACCATGCGAGCGACGCGGACCACGCGAGCTACCCGGACCTCGGGATCGCGGCGGTCAACGGGCCGTCCTCGGTGGTGGTGTCCGGGCCGGTCGACGCGCTGGACGCGATCGACCGCGCGTGGCGGGACCGTGGCGTCCGGGTTCGGCGGTTGACGGTGTCGCACGCGTTCCACAGTCCGCTGATGGAGCCGATGCTCGCCGAGTTCCGCACGGTCCTCGACGGGTTGACGTTCGCCGCGCCGAGCCTGCCGATCGTGTCCAACGTGACCGGCGCGCTCGCCGGGGACGAGATCGTCACCGCCGACTACTGGGTGCGGCACGTCCGCGAGGCGGTGCGGTTCGCCGACGGGGTGGCCGCGCTGCGGAACGCCGGGGCGGACACGTTCCTGGAGATCGGCCCGCGCAGCGTGCTCACCGCGCTGATCGGCGACCAGGCCGACGGCGTACCGGCGGTCGCCGCCCAACGCCACGACCGGGACGAGACCGGCGCGCTGCTGCACGCGCTCGCCGAGCTGCACGTGCACGGCGTGCCCGTCGACTGGGCACCCTGGTTCGCCGGCGTCGGCGCGACCCGCGTCGACCTGCCCACGTACGCGTTCCAGCACCAACGGTTCTGGCCCGACGCGCCCGCCCGCGTCGACGGGCCGGACGCGGAGTTCTGGGCCGCCGTGGAGCACGGCGATCCGGCCGCGCTCGCCGCGCACCTCGGCGACGACACCGCCGCCGACGCGCTCAGCGCCGCGCTGCCGGTGCTGGCCGACTGGCGCCGGGCGCGGACCCGGGGCGCCGCACCGGCGTACCGGATCGGGTGGGAGCCGGTGCGACCCGCCGCCGCGGCCGGGCTGACCGGCCGGTGGCTCGTCGCCACCGTCGGCGGCGGCGCCGACGCGGGCGTCGCCAGGACGATCGTCGCGGCCGGCGCCGAGGTGGACACGCTCACCGTCCCGGCCGGCGTCGACCGGCGGGACCTGGCCGAGCGGCTGCGGCGACTCGGCGGGCAGGGCTGGACCGGCGTGCTCTGCGTGCTGCCCCGCCAGGACCGGCCGACCCCCGACCAGCCGGCCGTCCCGGCCGGCACGGCCGCGCTGCTCACGCTCGTCCAGGCGCTCACCGACACCGACCTGCCCGGCCGGGTGTGGGCGCTCAGTCGCGCCGCGCTGCCGGTGGCGCCCGGCGACCGTGGCGGCGACGTCCGCGCCGCGGCCGCCTGGGGCCTCGGCCGGGTCGTGGCGCTGGAGCGACCCGACCGGTGGGGCGGCCTGATCGACCTGCCCGGACGCGCCGACCGCAGCACCCGCGCCGCCCTCGTCGCGGTGCTCGCCGACGGCGGCCACGACCAGGTCGCCGTACGCCGCACCGGGATCCTCGCCCGGCGTCTGCTCCCGGCGGCGCCCCCGGCCGGCGGCGGCTGGCAGCCGCGCGGCACGGTGCTGGTCACCGGCGGCACCGGCGCGCTCGGCCGGCACGTGGCCCGGTGGCTGCTGGCCAACGGCGCCGACGAGGTGGTGCTGGCCTCCCGGCGCGGCCCGGACGCCCCCGGCGCCGCCGACCTGCCCGCCACGCTCGGCGCGGTCCGGGTGGTCGCCTGCGACGTCAGCGACCCGGTCGCCGTCACCGACCTGGTGGACGACCTGCCGGAGCTGACCGCCGTGGTGCACACCGCGGGCGTCGCCGGCGACCCCGCCGCCGTGACCGACCTGACCACCACCGACCTGGCCGGCACCCTGTCCGGCAAGGCGCTCGGCGCGCTCCACCTGGACGCCGCCTGCCAGGACCGCGAGCTGGACGCGTTCGTGGTGTTCTCCTCCGTGGCCGGCGTGTGGGGCGGCGGCGGGCAGGCCGGCTACGCTGCCGGCAACGCCCTGCTCGACGCGCTGGTCGCGGCCCGCCGCGCCGCCGGCCTGCCGGCCACCGCGCTCGCCTACGGGCCGTGGGCCGCCGACGGCATGGCCGCCGGGGAGACCGCGGACGGGCTGCGCCGGCGCGGCCTCGACCCGCTGCCGCCGGCCGCCGCCGTCGCCGCGCTGGGCCGCTGGGTCAACGCCGCCGAGCCGGCCCCGGTGATCGCCGGCGTGGACTGGTCGCGGTTCGTCGCCGCGTACACCGCGGCGCGGCCGAGCCACCTCTTCGACCGGGTCGCGCCGGCCGTCGCCGTCGACCGGGAGCGGCCGGAAGCCGGCGACGGCGGCCTCCGCGCCCGGCTGGCCGCGCTGCCGGCCGCCGGGCAGGAGACGCTCCTGCTCGACCTGGTACGCGCCGAGGCCGCGGCGGTGCTCGGGCACGCCTCCACCGACCAGGTGCCCGCCGGTCGGGCGTTCCGCGAACTCGGCTTCGACTCGCTTGCCGCCGTGCAACTGCGCGACCGGTTGGGCCGGGCCACCGGCGCCACGCTGCCCTCGACAGTGGTCTTCGACCACCCGTCGGCGGCCGAGCTGGCGCGCTTCCTGCGTACCGAGATGGTGGGCGGCGCGGACGTCCCCGCCGCGACCACGACGGCCCCCCGGCCGGCCGCCGACGAACCGATCGCCATCGTCTCGATGGCGTGCCGCTTCCCCGGCGGGGTGTCCTCCCCGCGGGAGCTGTGGCGGCTGCTCGCCGACGGCGGGGACGCGGTCACCCCGATGCCCACCGACCGGGGCTGGGACCTCGACGGCCTGTTCGACAGCGACCCGGAACGGGTCGGCACCAGCTACACCCGCAGCGGCGGCTTCCTCGCCGACGTGGCCGGCTTCGACGCCGCGTTCTTCGGCATCAACCCGCGCGAGGCGCTCGCCATGGACCCGCAGCAGCGGCTGCTGCTGCACACCACCTGGGAGGCGTTCGAGCACGCCGGCATGGACCCGCAGCGGGTACGCGGCTCCGCCACCGGCGTGTTCATGGGCACCAACGGGCAGGACTACGCCACGCTGCTGCTCGGCGCCCGCTCCGAGGTCGAGGGCTACCAGGCCACCGGCAACGGCGCGTCGGTGGTCTCCGGCCGGCTGGCGTACGCGTTCGGCCTGCACGGGCCCGCCGTCACCGTCGACACCGCCTGCTCGTCGTCGCTGGTGGCGCTGCACCTGGCCGCGCAGGCGCTGCGCTCCGGCGAGTGCGACCTGGCGCTGGCCGGTGGCGTGACCGTGATGTCCACCCCGGGCGCGTTCCTGGAGTTCTCCCGGCAACGCGGGCTCGCCGAGGACGGCCGGGTCAAGGCGTTCGCCGCCGCCGCGGACGGCACCGGCTGGGGTGAGGGCGTCGGCGTGCTGCTGCTGCAACGCCTCTCCGACGCCGAACGTGACGGCCGGCGGATCCTCGCCGTGGTGCGCGGCAGCGCGGTCAACCAGGACGGCGCGTCCAACGGGCTGACCGCGCCGAACGGGCCGGCGCAGCAACGCGTCATCCGGGCCGCCCTGGCCAACGCCGGCCTCACCCCGGCCGACGTCGACGCGATCGAGGCGCACGGCACCGGCACCACGCTCGGCGACCCGATCGAGGCGCAGGCGCTCGCCGCCGCGTACGGGCCGGACCGGCCGGCCGACCGGCCGCTCTGGCTCGGCTCGGTCAAGTCGAACCTGGGCCACACCCAGGCCGCCGCCGGCGCGGCCAGCCTGATCAAGATGGTGCTGGCGCTGCGCCACGCGACGCTGCCGGCCACCCTGCACGTCGACGCGCCCACCCCGCACGTGGACTGGGCGTCCGGCCCGCTGGCGCTGCTCACCGAGGCCCGCCCCTGGGCGACCGGCGACGCGCCGCGCCGGGCCGGCGTCTCGTCGTTCGGCATCAGCGGCACCAACGCCCACGTGATCCTGGAGGAGGCGCCGGCCGTCGGTCGTCCCGCCGTCGTGCAGGCGGGCGCGGGCGACACCGGGCCGGGGCGGACGACCGAGGACCCCGCCGCCGCGCCGCGCACCGACCCGGGCCGGACCGCCGACGCGCACCCGACCGCCGGGCCGCGCCCCGACGTGGCGCTGCCCTGGCCGGTCAGCGCCGCGACTGCGGCCGGCCTGCGGGACCAGGCCGACCGCCTGGCCCGGCGGCTCACCGACCCGCCGGCCGTCGATCCGGCCGCCGTCGATCCGGCCGCCGTCGACCCCGGCGCGGTCGCCTGGGCGCTGGTGGACGGCCGGGCGCACCTGGCCCACCGGGCCGTGGTGGTCGCCGCCGACCCGGCGACCCGGCTGGCCGCGCTGCGCGCGCTCGCCGCCGGCGACGCCCACCCGGCGCTCGTCCCGGCCGCGCCCGCGCGGACCGGCCGGACCGCGATCCTCTTCTCCGGGCAGGGCGCGCAGCGCGCCGGCACGGGCCGGGAGCTGTCCGACGCGTACCCGGTCTTCGCCGCCGCACTGGACGAGGTGTGCGCGCAGCTCGACCCGCTGCTGCCGCAGCCGCTGAAGCCGGTGCTGTTCGGCGACGGTGACCTGCTGGACGAGACGCAGTTCACCCAGGCCGGCCTGTTCGCCGTCGAGGTGGCGTTGTTCCGCCTCGTCGAGTCGTTCGGGATCGTGCCGGACGTCGTCGGCGGACACTCGATCGGCGAGATCGTCGCCGCCCACGTGGCGGGTGTGCTGTCACTGGCCGACGCGGCCACGCTGGTGGCCGCGCGCGGTCGGCTGATGCAGGCGCTGCCGACCGGCGGCGGGATGCTGGCGGTGGCCGCGCCGGAGACCGAGGTGGCCGCGTCGATCGCCGGGCACCCGGCGGTCGGGATCGCGGCGGTCAACGGCCCGTCGTCGGTGGTGGTGTCCGGCCCGCTCGACGCGCTGGACGAGATCGGGCGCACCTGGCGGGACCGGGGCGTCCGTACCCGCCGGCTGACCGTGTCGCACGCGTTCCACAGCCCGCTGATGGCGCCGATGCTCGCCGAGTTCCGGACCGTGCTCGACGGGTTGAGCTTCGCCGCGCCGCTGCTGCCGGTGGTGTCCAACCTGACCGGCGCGCTCGCCGACGGAGACGACCTGCGCAGCCCCGACTACTGGGTGCGGCACGTCCGCGAGGCGGTCCGGTACGCCGACGGGATCGCCGCGCTGCGCGACACCGGCGTGGACACGTACCTGGAACTCGGGCCGGCCGCGGTGCTGACCCCGATGCACGCCGACCTGCTGCCCGACGACACCGTCGCGGTGGCCGCGCTGCGCGCCGGCGTACCGGAGGTCACCAGCCTGCTCGCCGCCGTCGCCACCGGCTACGCGGCCGGGCGTGACCCGCACTGGCCGGCGCTGCTGACGCCGCTGGCCGGCCCCCGCCCCGCCGCGCGGGACCTCCCCGAACTGCCCACCTACGCGTTCCGGCCCCAGCGGTACTGGCCCACCCTGACCACCCCGGTCGGCAGCGCGGCGGCCGACGACGGCGAGTTCTGGCGAGCCGTCGGCGACGGCGACCTCGACCGGCTCGGCATCGACGGCGGGCAGCCGCTGCGCGACGTGCTGCCCCAGCTCGACGCGTGGCGACGGCGGCGGCGCCAGGACGGCGTGCTGGCCGGATGGCGCTACCGGGTCACCTGGCGCCGGCGCCCGCTGACCGGCGGCGAACCGGGCCGCTGGCTGCTGGTCGCGCCGCCCCGCGAGACCGCCGACACGGTCGCCGACGCGCTGCGGGCCGGCGGCGCCGACGTACGGCTGCTCACCGTCGACCCGGCCACCGCGGACCGGGACGGCCTCGCGGACGCCCTGACCCGGGCCGAGGCCGACCACCGGCCCACCGCGCTGCTGTCGCTGCTGGCGCTGGACGAGGCCCCGCACCCCGCGCAGGACGCCCTGCCGGCCGGCCTCGCGGCCAACCTGCTGCTGCTCCAGGCACACGCCGGCCGCGACGACGGCACGCCGTTGTGGCTCGCCACCGCCGGCGCCGCCGCGACCGACGACGAACCCGCCACCCGGCCGTGGCAGGCCACCACCTGGGGCCTCGGGCTGGCCGCCGCGCTGGAACACCCCCGGCACGTCGGCGGGCTCGTGGACCTGCCCGGCACGGTGACCCCCGAGGCCGCCGCCGGGCTGCTCGCCGCGCTGACCAACCGGGAGGGGGAGGACCAGATCGCGGTACGCGCGTCCGGCCCGCTCGTCCGCCGGCTGGTCCGGGCCGCCGGCCCGGGCGGGGGTACGGGCGGCGGCTGGACCCCGCAGGGCAGCGTGCTGCTCACCGGCGGCGCCGGACCCGTCGCCCGGCACACCACCGCCTGGCTCGACCGGGCGGGCGCGTCCGTGGTGCCGCTCGACGACACGGCCGGCGGCAAGCTGGCCGACCGGATGGCGCAGCTCGCCGCCGACGGGCGGCCGGTGACCGGGCTGGTGCACGTACCGGCCGACACCGGCACCGTGCCGCTGGCCGCGCTCACCCTGGCCGACCTCGCCGCCGACCTGACCGCCACCGTCGGTGAGCTGCCCCGCTACGCCGACGAGGTGGAGCAGCGCGCGCTCGGCGCGTTGGTGGTCTGCTCGTCCACCTCCGGCGTGTGGGGCTCCGGCGGGCGCTACGGGCAGGCGGCCGGCGACGCGCTGCTGCACGTCCTCGCCGCCGGTTGGCAGCGCGCCGGACTGCCGGTGACCTCGGTGGCGTTCGGCCCCTGGGCGGACGGCCTCACCGACACCGACCTGGCGCACCTGGGCCGCGGTGGCCTGCCCGGCATGGACCCGGAACTGGCCGTCGCCGCGCTCCGCCAGGCGGTCCTCGACGGCGACCGGCTCGTCGTCGCGGACGTGCGGTGGGACCGGTTCGTGCCGGCCGTCGCCGCGGTCCGGGACCGGCCGCTCCTCGGCGACCTGCCCGAGGCCGTCGAGGCGCTGCGCGGCCTGCACGCCGAGCAGCCCACCGACGACGCGGCCGCGGCGGCGCTGCGCGACCGGCTCCGCCCGCTCGGCGACGCGGAGCGGGACGCGATCCTGGTCGACCTGGTCGCCGGGGCGGCAGCGGCGGTGCTCGGCCTGCCGGACGCCGCCGACCTCGGCCCCGGCCGGGCGTTCCGCGACGTCGGGTTCGACTCGATGACCGCGGTCGAGCTGCGCAACCGGCTCCGCGTCGCCACCGGGGCCACGCTGCCGGGCAGCGTGGTCTTCGACTACCCGACGCCGCTGGCGCTCGCCCGGCACCTGCGGACGCTGCTGGCGCCCGACGGCGTCGCCGCCACCACCGGCCTGCTCGCCGAGTTGGAGAAGGTGGACGGTCTCTTCGCCGCCGGCACGCCCGACCCGCTGACGAAGCAGAAGCTGCTGGTGCAGATGCAGGCGTTCGTCGCCCGCTGGGGCGACGACCGCGCCGCGGCGCCGCAGGCGCCGGTGACCGACACGCTCGACGGGGCCAGCGACGCCGAACTGTTCGATTTCATCCATCGCGAGCTGGGTGGTCCGGTCGGCGAATTCTGAACGAATTCGCGCGCCATTGTGGGCCGCTCCGGCGCGACCGGTCGCGGGGGCGGTGCGGACACCGCCGCGACCGGTCCGGCCGGACCGGTCGCGGCGGCTCACCGGCCCAGCCTGCGCACCTCGCGACGGCGTCCCTGCTAGGGGCGGCCCTAGGGGCGGCCTAGGGGTTGTGACGCCTCTCCGGCGGCAATTACCTTCCTCACCGTAAGTGAGACCTGGTGGGCGCCGGTCAACGCAATTCGTGATCGCGCCGAACGGTATTGGGTCGCCTGTTGTTCCGGCCCGAAAAGGTGGCGCTGATGGCGACTGAGGACACCCTCCGGGAATATCTGAAATGGATGACCGCCGACCTGCACCAGACCCGGCGGAAGCTCGGCGAGTTGGAAACCGCGCAGCGCGAGCCCATCGCCGTCGTCGGCATCGGCTGCCGGTTCCCCGGCGGGGTGCGCTCGCCGGAGGACCTGTGGCGGCTGGTCGACAGCGGCACCGACGCGGTCTCCGCGTTCCCCACCGACCGTGGCTGGGACCTGGAGCGGCTCATCCACCCGGACCCCGACCACCCCGGCACCTCCTACGTCGGTGAGGGCGGCTTCCTCGACTCGGCCACCGAGTTCGACGCCGGCTTCTTCGGCATCTCGCCCCGCGAGGCGCTGGGCATGGACCCGCAGCAGCGGCTGCTGCTCGAGACGTCGTGGGAGGCGTTCGAGCACGCCGGCATCGACCCGGCGACGCTGCGCGGCCACCAGGTCGGCGTGTTCGCCAGCACCACCGGTCAGGACTACGCGGCGCTGCTCCAGTCGCCCCCGCCCGGCGTCGAGGGGTACGTGCTCACCGGCACCGCCGCCAGCGTGGTCTCCGGCCGCATCTCGTACGTGCTGGGCATCGAGGGACCGGCCGTCTCCGTCGACACCGCCTGCTCGTCCTCGCTGGTCGCGATGCACCTCGCCGGCCAGGCGCTGCGGCAGGGCGAGTGCACGCTCGCGCTCGCCGGCGGCGCCACCGTCATGTCCACGCCGGCCGCGTTCGTCGGGTTCAGCCGCCAGCGCGGGCTGGCCGCCGACGGCCGGGTCAAGGCGTTCGCCGCCGCCGCCGACGGCACCGCCTGGGGCGAGGGCGTCGGCGTGCTGCTGCTGGAACGGCTCTCCGACGCCCACCGCAACGGCCACCGGGTGCTCGCCGTGCTCCGGGGCAGCGCGGTCAACCAGGACGGCGCGTCCAACGGGCTCACCGCCCCCAACGGCCCCTCCCAGCAGCGGGTGGTGCTCCAGGCGCTGGCCAGCGCCCGGCTCGCCCCGGAGCAGGTCGACGCCGTGGAGGCGCACGGCACGGGCACCAACCTCGGCGACCCGATCGAGGCGACCGCGCTGCTCGCCACGTACGGGCAGGGCCGGCCGGCGGACCGGCCGCTGCGGCTCGGGTCGGTGAAGTCGAACATCGGCCACACCCAGGCCGCCGCCGGCGTCGCCGGCGTGATCAAGATGGTGATGGCGCTGCGCCACGGCCGGCTCCCGGCCACGCTGCACGTGGACGCGCCCACCCCGCACGTCGACTGGACCGCCGGCGCGGTGTCGCTGCTGAGCGAGCCGATGCCCTGGCCGGCGGGGGAGCAGCCCCGCCGGGCCGGGGTCTCCTCGTTCGGCATGAGCGGCACCAACGCCCACGTGATCGTCGAGGAGGCGCCGCCGATGCCGGATCCGGCCGCCGCCGAGCCGGCGACCCCGGACGCCGAGGCCGCCGCGTCGACCGCCGCCGTGCCGGTGGCCGGTCCGGTGCCGGTGGTGGCCGCCGGGCTGGTGCCGGTCCTGCTCTCCGCGCGCGACGCCGCCGGGCTGGCCGCCCAGGCCGCCCGCTGGGCCGACTGGCTCGACACCGCCGACCCCGCTGACACCGCCGACACCGCCAGCACCGCCGGCCCGGACGCGTCACTGGCCGACATCGGCTGGTCCTCGGTCACCACCCGGGGCGCGCTCGACCACCGGGCCGTCGTCCTCGCGCCGGATCGCGACACGCTGCGCGACGGCCTCCGTGCCCTGGCCGCCGGCGACGCCGCGTCCGGCCTGGTCACCGGTGCCGGACCGGGCGGCGGGCAGGTGGCGTTCCTGTTCAGCGGGCAGGGCGCGCAGCGCGCCGGGATGGGCCGGGATCTGGCCGTCGCGTTCCCCGCCTACGCGGACGCGCTCGCCGAGGTCTGCCGTGAACTCGACCGGCACCTGCCCCGCCCGCTCGGGCCGATCCTGGCCGCCGAACCCGGCACCGCTGACGCCGCGCTGCTCGACCGGACCGAGTACACCCAGGTCGCGCTCTTCGCCGTCGAGGTGGCGCTGTGCCGGCTGCTGGACTCGTGGGGCGTCCGGCCGGACCTGCTCGCCGGCCACTCCGTCGGCGAGATCGTCGCCGCGCACGTGGCCGGCGTGTTCAGCCTCGCCGACGCCGCCACACTGGTCGCCGCGCGCGGGCGACTCATGCAGGAGTTGCCGGCCGGCGGCGCGATGCTCTCCGTGGCCGCCGCGCCGGCCGACGTCCAGGCGCTCCTCGCCGGCGTCGACGGGCCGATCGGCGTCGCCGCCGTCAACGGGCCGGCCGCCGTCGTGGTCTCCGGCGCCGGCGACGCGATCGCCGAGGTCGAGCGCCGCGCCGCCACCCAGGGGGTACGCACCAAGCGCCTCACCGTCAGCCACGCGTTCCACAGCCCGCTGACGGAGCCGATGCTCGCCGCGTTCGCCGCCGTGGTGGAACGGCTGGAGCGGCACGCGCCGACGCTGCCGATCGTGTCCAACCTGACCGGCGAGCCGGTCGACCCGGACGAGATCCGCACCCCGGAGTACTGGGTGCGGCACGTCCGGGAGACGGTCCGCTTCGCCGACGGCGTGACCCGGCTGCGCGCGCTCGGCGCCGGCACGTTCCTGGAGGTCGGGCCGAGCGGCGTGCTGACCGCGCTGACCCGGGAGCTGACCGGCCCGGACGCCACCGCCGTGGCGCTGCTGCGTCGCGACCGGCCGGAACCGGAGGCGCTGCTCACCGCGCTCGCCGACCTGCACGTCGCCGGCGTCCCGGTCGGCTGGCGGGAGCTGTTCGCCGGCGTCGACCCGCACCGGGTCCGGCTGCCCGGGTACGCGTTCCACCGCCAGCGCTTCTGGCCCGAGCCGCCGGCCGCCGCGCCCGCCGCCGAGGGAAGCGGCGCGGACGCCGAGTTCTGGGCCGCCGTGGAACGCGCCGACGTGGACGCGCTGCGCGACCAACTCGGCGCCACCACCGACGACGACCCGGTGGCGGCGCTGCGTCAGGCGTTGCCGGTGCTCTCCGCCTGGCGTCGCGGCCGGCACGACCGCTCCGTGGTGGACGGCTGGTCGTACCAGGTGCGGTGGCAACCGGTGGCGGTCGCCGAGGGTGACCGGCCGGCGGGCCGCTGGTTGGTGCTGCTGCCCGCGGACACCCCTCCCGGCTGGGCCGACGACCTGCCGGCGCTCGTCGACGACGCGACCGTGCTGCGCCTCGGCGCCGACGACCTGGACCGGGCCGCGCTCGCCGACCGGCTGCGCGCCGCGGTCGGCGACGCGCCGGTGGCCGGTGTGCTGCACCTGGTCGCCGGCCAGGACCGGCTGCTGTCCGAGCACCCCGGCGTCAGCGTCGCCGCCGCCACCACGCTGGTGCTGCTCCAGGCGCTGACCGACCTCGACCTGACCGCGCCCGTCTGGTGCCTGACCAGCGGCGCGGTCAAGGCCGGACCGGCCGACCGGCTCACCGACCCGGTGCAGAACCTGGTCTGGGGCCTCGGCCGGGCCGCCGCCGTGGAGCAGCCGCACCGGTGGGGCGGCCTGATCGACCTGCCGGCCACGCCCGACGACGCGGTCCGCCGCCGCCTCGCCGCGGTGCTCGCCGGCGGCAGCGGCGAGGACCAGGTCGCGGTCCGCGCCGGCGGCGTCTGGGGTCGGCGGCTCGTCCCCGCCCCCGCGCCGGAACGGCCGGCCGGTGACCGGTGGGCCGACGCCACCGTGCTGGTCACCGGCGGCACCGGCGCGCTCGGCGGCCACGTCACCCGCTGGCTGCTGGACCGGGGCGCCCGGCGGGTCGTGCTGGCCGGCCGGCGCGGCCCCGACACCCCCGGCCTGGCCCCACTGCTCGCCGAACACGGCGCCGACGGGCGGGTCACCGCCGCCGCCTGCGACATGACCGACCGTACGGCGGTCGCCGCGCTGCTGGACTCGCTGCCGGACCTGACCGCGGTGGTGCACGCCGCCGGCACCGACCAGCTCACCCCGCTGACCGGCACCACGCTCGACGAGTTCGCGCACGTCGTCGCCGGCAAGGTGCTCGGCGCGCTGCACCTCGACGAGTGCCTCGCCGACCGGCCGCTCGCCGCGTTCCTGCTCTTCTCCTCCGTCTCCGGCACCTGGGGCAGCGCCGGGCAGTGCGCGTACGGCGCGGGCAACTCGCTGCTCGACGCGCTCGCCGTGCACCGCCGCGACCGGGGCCTCACCGCCACCGCCGTGGCCTGGACCGCGTGGGGCGGGGCCGACGGCATGGCCGCGAAGAACACCGCCACCGAGCAACTGCACCGGATGGGCCTGCCCACCATCGACCCGGCGCGGGCCCTGGTGGCGCTGGACCGGGCGCTGGACCGGCCCACCGCCGGTGTCACCGTCGCCGACGTCGACTGGAGCCGCTTCCACCCGGCGTTCACCCTCGCCCGACCCAGCCCGCTGCTGTCCGAACTGCCGCAGGTCCGCGCGCTGGCCGAGGCCGAGGCGGCCCGGGACGCCGCCGCGCCGGCCGGCGTCACCGAGGCGCTGCGCCCCCTGGCCGGCCGGCCCGAGGCCGACCAGGAACGGGAGCTGCTGCGCCTGGTCGACGAGCAGACCGCCCGGGTCCTCGGCCACGCCACCGCCGACGACCTGCGCGGGCGGCCGTTCAAGGACCTCGGCTTCGACTCGCTGACCGCGGTGGACCTGCGGACCCGGCTGAACGAGGCGACCGGCCTGCGACTGCCGTCCACGCTGGTCTTCGACCACCCCACCCCGGCCGAGCTGGCCCGGCACCTGCGGGTCACCGCGTTCGGCGCGGACACCGCCGCGCCGGCCCTACCGACGGTCACCGCCGGCGCGGACGAACCGATCGCGGTGGTCGGCATGGCCTGCCGCTACCCGGGCGGCGTGGACGGCCCGGAGGAGCTGTGGCGCCTCGTCGCCGACGGGGTCGACGCGATCGGCGGGTTCCCCACCGACCGGGGCTGGGCGGTGCCCGCGCCGGACAGCGGCTACACGCCGGCCGGCGGGTTCCTGCCCGAGGCGACCGGCTTCGACCCGGCGTTCTTCGGCATCTCGCCCCGCGAGGCACTGGCCATGGACCCGCAGCAGCGGCTCACCCTGGAGTCGGCCTGGGAGGTGCTGGAGCGCGCCGGGGTGGACCCGACCGGCCTGGCCGGCAGCCGTACCGGGGTGTTCGTCGGCGCGTCCACCTCCGGCTACGGCACCGGGCTGACCGAGGTGCCGGAGGGCACCGAGGGCTATCTGATGACCGGCGGCGCGCACAGCGTCATCTCCGGGCGGGTCGCCTACACGTTGGGGCTGGAGGGGCCGGCGGTCACCGTGGACACCGCCTGCTCGTCGTCGCTCGTTGCGCTGCACCTGGCCGGGGAGTCGCTGCGCCGGGGCGAGTGCGACCTGGCGCTCGCCGGCGGCGTCGCGGTGATGGCCACCCCGGACACGTTCGCCGAGTTCTCCCGCCAGGGCGGGCTGGCCGCCGACGGGCGGTGCAAGTCGTTCGCCGCCGCCGCCGACGGCACCGGCTGGTCCGAGGGCGTCGGCATGCTGCTGGTGGAACGGCTCTCCGACGCCCGCCGCAACGGCCACCGGGTGCTCGCGCTGGTCCGCGGCTCGGCCGTCAACTCCGACGGCGCGTCGAACGGGTTGACCGCGCCGAACGGTCCGTCGCAGCAGCGGGTGATCCGGGCCGCGCTGGCGGACGCCGGGCTGTCCACGTCGGACGTCGACGTGGTGGAGGCGCACGGCACCGGCACCACGCTGGGTGACCCGATCGAGGCGCAGGCGGTGCTGGCCACGTACGGGCAGGGGCGGGCGGAACCGCTGCTGCTCGGGTCGATCAAGTCGAACATGGGTCACGCGCAGGCCGCCGCCGGGGTCGCCGGCGTGATCAAGATGATTCTCGCGATGCGGCACGCGACCGTGCCGGCCACGCTGCACGTGGACGCGCCGTCGCCGCACATCGACTGGGACGCCGGGGCGGTGGAGCTGGTCACCGAGCCGCGTGCGTGGCCGGCGGTGGACCGTCCGCGCCGGGCGGCGGTGTCGTCGTTCGGCATCTCCGGCACCAACGCCCACGTGGTCATCGAGGCGCCCGACGAGCCTGCCCCCGCGACCATGGTCACCGACCGGCCCGACGCGTCGGGACTGGTGCGGACCGACGCGGTGCTCTGGCCGCTGTCCGCCCGCTCGACCGTCGCCCTCGCCGGCCAGGCGGGTCGACTCGCCCGGCACGTCCGCGCGCACCCGGACCAGCCGTCCGCCGCGCTGGCCTGGTCCCTCGCCACCACCCGCGCCGCGCTCGACCAGCGCGCCGCGATCGTGGGCGCCGACCGGGACGAGCTGCTGGCCGGCCTGGACGCGCTGGCGTCCGGTGTGCCCGCGGCGAACCTCGTGACCGGCGCCGGCGTCGAGCACGGCCCGGGGCCGGTGTTCGTGTTCCCGGGTCAGGGTGGTCAGTCGGTGCGGATGGCGGCCGGTCTGGTGGGTCGGTGTGCGCCGTTCGACGGGCGGTTGGCGGAGTGTCAGCGGGCGTTCGCGCCGTTCCTGGACGTGGATCTGGTGTCGGTGTTGACCGGTGAGGACGCCGGCTGGCTGGACCGGGTCGAGATCCTGCAGCCGGTCCTGTTCGCGGTCGGGGTGTCCCTGGCGGAGGTGTGGCGGGCCGCCGGCGTGGAGCCGTCGCTGGTGATCGGCCACTCACAGGGGGAGATGGCCGCCGCCTGTGTGGCCGGGGTGCTGTCGCTCGACGACGCGGCGAGGGCGGTGATCCTGCGGGCGCGGTCCCTGGCCGCCCTCGCCGGAACCGGCGGGATGTTGGCGGTGGACCTGCCCGAGCAGGAGGTGGCGGCGCGGATCGAGGGTGTGGCGGGCACGGTGGTGGCGGTGCTCAACGGTCCCGGTCACGTGGTCGTCTCCGGTCCGCCCGAGACGCTCGCCGAGCTGCGCGAGCGGTGGGAGGGCGAGGGGGTGCGGGCCAGGCCGGTGCCGTTCGACTATGCCTCGCACAACCCGGCGGTGGAGCGGATCCGGGAGCGGATGCTCGCCGACCTCGCCGGGTTGTCGCCGCAGCCGGGTCAGGTCCGGATGGTGTCCACGGTGACCGGGGACTGGGCCGACCCGGAGAGCATGGACGGGGAGTACTGGTACACGAACCTGCGGCAGCCGGTGCGCTTCGAGCAGGCGGTGCGCACCGCCCTCGCCGCCGGGCACACCACGTTCGTGGAGGTGTCCGCGCATCCGGTGTTGACCATGCCGGTGACGGCGATCCTCGACGACGCCGACACCACCGGGCACACGCTGTCCACGCTGCGCCGGGGTGACGACGACCCGACCCGGCTGTTGACCAGCCTCGCGGTCGCGCACACCATCGGCCTGCCCGTCGACCTGACCGCCGTGCTCACCCCCACCGACACGGTCGACCTGCCCACCTACCCGTTCGCGCGGGACCGGTACTGGCTGGCGCGCGGCGGCTCCGGCCCGGCCGGCCTGCCCGCCGCCGGCCTCGACCCGGTCGACCACCCGCTGCTGCACGCCGTCGCCGACCTGCCCGGCGACGAGGGCCTGCTGTTCACCGGCCGGCTCACCCTCGCCACCCACCCCTGGCTGGCCGACCACGCCGTGCTCGGCACCGTCCTGCTCCCCGGCACCGCGCTGGTCGAGCTGGCGTCCTGGAGCGGACGCGCCGTCGACACCGCCCACGTCACCGAGCTGGTCCTGGAAGCGCCGCTCGTCGTCCCGCCCACCGGCGGCGTCGACCTGCGGGTCCGCGTCGGCGCCGTGGACGACGACGGCTGCCGGCCGGTCACCGTCCACTCCCACCTCGACGACGGCGACACGCCGGGCGCCGGCCGCACCTGGCAGCGACACGCCACCGGCGTGCTCGCCCCCACCCGCCCGGTCACCGTGGCCGCCGGCGGGGCCTGGCCGCCCGCCGACGCCGAACCCATCCCGCTGGACGCGCTCTACCCGCACCTCACCGCGCAGGGCTACGGCTACGGCCCGACGTTCCAGGCGCTGCGCGCCGCCTGGCGCAGCGGCGACGACCTCCTCGCCGAGGTGGCGCTCGACACCGACGCGCCCGCCGACCCGTTCACGCTGCACCCGGCGCTGCTCGACGCCGCGCTGCACGCCATCGGCGCCGACGCGCTCCACCGCGCCGCCCCCACCACCGACACCGACGGGGAGACGGCGGCCGGACCGGGCCTGCCGTTCTCCTGGACCGGGCTCGCGATCCAGCCCACCCGGGCCCGGGAACTGCGGGTCCGGCTCACCCCCACCGAGGGCGCGGTCGCCGCCACCGTCACCGACACCGGCGGCGTGCCGGTCGCCTCCCTCGACGCGCTCGTGCTGCGCCCGATCAGCGCCGACCAGTTCGACACCGCCCGCCGCACGGCCGCCCGGTCGCTGCACCGGCTCGACTGGATCACCCCCGAACCGGGCGACCGCCGCCCGGCCCGCCTCGTCGTGCTCGGCGACGCCGACGGGTGGCCCGGCGTCGAGGCGTACCGCGACCTGGACGACCTGGTCGCGGCCGTGACCGGCGGCGCGGCCCGGCCCGACGCGGTCGTCGCCGCCGTCACCGGGCAGCGCGCCGACGAGCCCGACCCGGCCCGCGCCGCGCACCTGCTCACCCACGAGACGCTGGCGCTGGCGCAGGACTGGCTCACCCGCGAACCACTCGCCGGTACGCCGCTGGTCGTGGTCACCCGGGGCGCGGTCCCCGCCGACCCCGCCGACCGGCCGACCGACCTGCCGGCCGCCGCCGCGTGGGGGCTGATCCGGTCCGCCCAGTCCGAGAACCCGGGCCGCTTCGTGCTGCTCGACCTCGACGACGACCCCCGCTCCACGGTGGCGCTGCCGGCCGCGCTCGGCACCGGCGAACCGCAGCTCGCGCTGCGCGCCGGGCAGATCCGGGTGCCCCGGCTGGTCCGCCTCGGCCCGCCGCCGGAGCGGCCCGAACCGGACCTGTCCGCCGGCACCGTGCTGGTCACCGGCGCCACCGGTGCGCTCGGCCGCCTCGTCGCCCGCCACCTGGTCACCCGGCACGGCGTGCCGCGCCTGCTGCTGGCCAGCCGCAGCGGCCCGGACGCGCCCGGCGCGGCCGACCTGGCCGCCGAGCTGACCGCGCTCGGCGCCGCCGCGCAGGTCGTCGCCGTCGACGTCAGCGACCGGGACGCGCTCGCCGTGCTGCTCGACGAGATCCCCGCCGACCGGCCGCTGGTCGGCGTGGTGCACGCCGCCGGTGTCCTCGACGACGGTGTGCTGCCGGCGCTCACCCCGGCCCGGTTCGACACCGTCCTCGCGCCCAAGGCGGACGCCGCCTGGCACCTGCACGAGCTGACCGAGAAGCTGGACCTGGCCGCGTTCGTGCTGTTCTCCTCCTCCGCCGGCCTGTTCGGCGGGCCCGGCCAGGCCAACCACGCCGCCGCGAACGCGTTCCTCGACGGGCTCGCCCACCACCGCCGGGCGCGCGGCCTCGCCGTCACGTCCATGGCCTGGGGGCCGTGGGCCAACCCCGACGAGCCCGGCGGGCCGCGGGGCCACGTCGACGAGCGGCGGATGAGCCGGGCCGGCTTCCGCCCGCTCGGCCCCGACGAGGGCATGGCGCTGTTCAGCGAGGGACTGCGCCACGACGAACCGGCGATCGCCCCGGTCAGCCTCGACCACGCGGTGCTCGGCCGGCTCGGCCCGGCGCTGCCCCGGCTGCTGCACGGCCTGGTCCGCACCGCCGGCACCGGCCCGGCCGCGAGCCCGGCCGGCGACGTCGCGGCGGCGCTGCGCGACACGCTCGCCGCCACCGCCGAGGCGGACCGCGACCGGGTGCTCTCCGACCTGGTCCGCACGCACGCGGCGGCGGTGCTCGGCTACGCCTCGATCCGTGACGTGGACGCCGAGAAGGGCTTCGTCGAGCTGGGCTTCGACTCGCTCACCGCGGTCGAGTTCCGCAACCGGCTCAGCGCCGCCACCGGGCTGCGCCTGCCGTCCACGCTGATCTACGACCGGCCCACCACCGCCGCCATGGTCACGCACCTGCGCGGCGCGCTGCTCGCCGAGCGGAGCACCTCCGCGCTGTCCGTGCTCGGCGAGCTGAACAAGCTGGAGACCGCGATGCGCGCCATCGCCGACGACGACACCGACCGCGCCGCCGTCGCCGTCCGGCTGCGCGAGCTGCTGTCGCTCTGGACGTACGCCGACGGCGGCGCCGACGACCCCGCCGCCGGCGACGGCAACCTCAGCTCCGCCAGCGCCGAGGAACTGTTCCACCTTCTCGACGACGAACTCGGAACCGCCTGAGATGCCCCGGACCTCTGATCCCGATACGGAGCGCCCCGATGCCCACTGAGGCAGAGTTCCTCGACTACCTCCGCCGCGCCACCACCGACCTGCGGGAGGCGCGGCGGCGCGTCCGCGAGGTGGAGGCCAAGGACCGCGAGCCGATGGCGATCGTGGGCATGGCGTGCCGCTACCCGGGCGGCGTGCACGGCCCGGACGAGCTGTGGCAACTCGTCGCCGACGGCCGCGACGGGGTGGGGGACTTCCCGACCGACCGGGGCTGGGACCTGGACCGGCTGTTCTCCGTCGACCCGGACAACCCGGGCACGTCGTACACCGACAAGGGTGGCTTCCTCTACGAGGCCACCGAGTTCGACCCGGCGTTCTTCGGCATCTCGCCGCGCGAGGCGCTCGCCATGGACCCGCAGCAGCGGCTGCTGCTGGAGAGTACCTGGGAGACGTTCGAGTCCGCCGGACTGGACCCGCACCGGCTGCGCGGCAGCCGGACCGGCGTGTTCGCCGGCGTGATGTACCACGACTACGCCTCCCGGGTGCTGGACCTGCCGGAGGGCGTGGAGGGCTACCTCGGCACCGGCAACTCCGGCAGCGTGGTGTCCGGGCGGGTCGCGTACACGTTCGGGTTGGAAGGCCCGGCCGTCACCATCGACACCGCGTGCTCCTCGTCGCTGGTCGCCGTGCACCTCGCCGTGCAGGCGCTGCGCCAGCGCGACTGCGACCTGGCCCTCGCCGGCGGCGTCACCGTGCTCTCCACGCCCGGCGTCTTCGCCGAGTTCTCCCGCCAGCGCGGGCTGGCCGGCGACGGGCGGTGCAAGTCGTTCGCCGCCGCCGCCGACGGCACCGGCTGGGCCGAGGGCGTCGGCATGCTGCTGCTGCAACGCCTCTCCGACGCGCAACGCGACGGCCGCCGCATCCACGGCGTCATCCGGGGCAGCGCGGTCAACCAGGACGGCGCCAGCAGCGGCCTGACCACCCCGAACGGCCCCAGCCAGGAACGCGTCATCCGGCAGGCCCTCGCGAACGCGCGGCTGTCCCCGGCCGACGTGGACGTGGTCGAGGCGCACGGCACCGGCACCACGCTCGGCGACCCGATCGAGGCGCAGGCGCTGCTCGCCACGTACGGGCAGGACCGCGACGGGCGCGACCCGCTCTGGCTCGGCTCGGTGAAGTCGAACCTCGGGCACACCCAGGCGGCGGCCGGCGCGGCCGGCATCATCAAGATGGTCCAGGCGATGCGGCACGGCGTGCTGCCCCGCACGCTGCACGTCGACGAGCCGTCCCCGCACATCGACTGGTCGGCCGGCGCGGTCACCCTGCTCACCGAGGCGCGGCCCTGGCCGGAGTCGGACCGGCCCCGCCGGGCGGCGGTGTCGTCGTTCGGCATCAGCGGCACCAACGCGCACGTCATCGTCGAGCAACCGCCGGCCGTCGAGGAGCCCGAGGACGCACCCGGCACGCCGCCGCCGCTGGCGCCGGTGCTGCTGTCCGCCCGCGACCCCGAGGCGCTCGCCGCGCAGGCCCGCCGCTGGGCCGACCACGTGGCCGCCGACGCCCGGCCGGTCGACTGGGCCGCCGCCGCCCGCCGTCGCGCCAACCTGGACGCGCGGGCCGTGGTGCTCGCCGCCGACCGCGACGAGCTGCTCGCCGGGCTGCGCGCGCTCGCCGACGGTGAACCCACCCCGACCGTGGTCACCGGTGCCGCCGCGCCGCGCGGCCGGGTCGCGTTCCTCTTCTCCGGGCAGGGCGCGCAACGCGCCGGCATGGGCCGCGACCTGTACGACGCGTACCCGGTCTTCGCCGCCGCGCTGGACGAGGTGTGCGCGCACCTCGACCCGCTGCTGCCGCAGCCGCTGAAGCCGGTGCTGTTCGGTGACGGCGACCTGCTGGACCAGACCCAGTTCACCCAGGCCGGGCTGTTCGCCGTCGAGGTGGCCCTGCACCGCCTGGCCCGCTCGTTCGGGCTGACCCCGGACTACCTCGTCGGCCACTCCATCGGCGAGCTGGCCGCCGCGCACGTCGCCGGCGTGCTGTCGCTGGCGCACGCCGCCCGGCTGGTCGCCGCGCGCGGCCGGCTCATGCAGGCGCTGCCCGCCGGTGGCGCCATGCTCGCCGTGGCCGCCGCCGAGACGGACGTGACCGCGTCGCTGGCCGGCGTCCCCGGCCGGGCCGGCATCGCCGCCGTCAACGGGCCCGCCGCGGTGGTGGTCTCCGGCGACGCCGAGGCGATCGACGCGCTCGCCGCGCACTGGACCGACCGGGGTACGCCCACCCACCGGCTGCGGGTCAGCCACGCATTCCACAGCGCGCTGATGGAACCGATGCTCGCCGAGTTCGCCTCGGTCGCCGCCGGCCTCGACTACGCCCCGCCCACCGTGCCGATCGTGTCGAACCTGACCGGCCGGATCGCCGAGCCGGCCGAGATCACCACCGCCGACTACTGGGTCCGGCACGTCCGCGAGGCGGTGCGCTTCGCCGACGCGGTAGACCGGCTCGCCGAGGCCGGCGTCGGCACGTACGTCGAACTCGGGCCCAGCGGCGTGCTCACCGCGATGGCCGAGGGCGCCCTCGCCGACCCGGCGGCCGTGCTGGTGCCGCTGGTGCGCAAGGACCGCGTCGAACCCCGCGCCGTGCTGGAGGCGCTGGCCCGGCTGCACACCGCCGGCCTGACCGTCGACTGGGACGCCCTGCTCGCCGACGCCGGCGCCCACCCGGTCGCGCTGCCCACGTACGCGTTCCAGCACGAGCGGTACTGGCTGGAGCCGGTCGGCCGGCTCGCCGACGTCTCCGGCGCCGGCCTCGGCGCGGCCGGGCACCCGCTGCTGGGCGCCGCCGTCTCCGTGGCCGGCGAGGACATGGTGCTGCTCACCGGCCGGCTGTCCACCGGCACCCACCCCTGGCTGGCCGACCACACCGTCGGCGACGTGGTGGTGCTGCCCGGCGCCGCGCTCGTCGAGCTGGTGGTCCGGGCCGGCGACGAGGTCGGCGTGTCCCGGCTGCGCGAACTGGCCATCGCCGCGCCGCTGGTGCTGCCCGCGTCCGGCGGCGTGCGGGTGCAGGTGCGGGTCGGCCCGGCCGACGAGGCGGGCGCCCGCGCGGTGACCGTGCACGCCCAGGCCGAGGACGACCCGGAGGCCGGCTGGGTGCGGCACGCCGAGGGCGTGCTCGAACCGGCCGTCGCCGACGAGCCCGGCCTGCCGGCCTGGCCGCCGACCACCGCCGTCGAGGTCGACCTGGACGACTGGTACCCGACGCTGGCCGGGCACGGCCTGGCGTACGGGCCGGCGTTCCGGGGCCTGCGCCGCGCCTGGACCGGCGACGGCGAGGTGTACGCCGAGGTCGCGCTCCCCGAGGAGGTCGCCGGCGGCGGGACCGGCTTCGCGGTGCACCCGGCGCTGCTGGACGCCGCGCTGCACCCGATCGGGCTGCTGCTCGCCGCCGAGGGCGGCGGCCCCCGGGTGCCGTTCGCCTTCGAGGGCGTGCAGGTGCACGCCGTCGGCGCCACCGCGCTGCGGGTCCGGCTCTCCCGTGACGGCGGGGCGGTGCGCCTGGTCGCCGCCGACGACGCCGGTGCGCCGGTCGTGTCGGTGGACACCCTGGTGCTGCGCGAGATGACTGGCCTGACCGCGCCGGGCGCGGCGGCCCGGTCCCTGTTCGAGGTGTCCTGGCAGCCGGAGCCGGTGCCGCCGGTGGACGACCTGGCCGGCTGGGCGGTGCTCGGCGCGCCCGTGGGTGGGCTCCCGTCGTACCCGGACGTGCCGGCCGCCGCCGACGCGGGGGAGGACGTGCCGCACACGCTGGTGCTGCCGGTCGCCGCGCCGTCCGGGGTGGACGTGCCGGACGCGGTGCGGGTGACCGCGTCGGACGTGTTGGCGGTGGTGCAGGCGTGGTTGGCGGCGGAGTCGCTTGCCGAGTCGCGGTTGGTGGTGGTGACGCGGGGTGCGGTGGCGGCGGTGGACGGGGACCGGGTCGTCGATCTGGCGGGTGCGGCGGTGTGGGGTCTGCTGCGGTCGGCGCAGTCGGAGCATCCGGAGCGGATCGTGGTGGCCGATCTGGACCGGGATGTCGATGCCGGTGCGTTGTCGGTGCTGGCGGGTGTGCTGGGTGACCTGCCGGGCACCGGTGGGCAGGTGGCGGTGCGCGGCGACGTCGTGCTGACGCCGCGCCTGGTGCGCGCCGCGCCCGCCACGGCGGGTGCCGATGCTGGTGGCGTGGTCGGTGCCGGGACGGTGCTGGTCACCGGCGGCACCGGGGCGCTCGGCGCGCTGGTCGCGGAGCGTCTGGTCACCGGTCATGGGGTGCGGTCGCTGGTGTTGGTGTCGCGGCAGGGTCCCGCCGCGCCGGGTGCGGACGCGCTGGTGGAGCGGTTGTCCGGGTTGGGCGCGTCGGTGTCGGTGGCGGCCTGCGACGTGACCGATCGGGATCAGGTCGTTCGACTGGTGGCGGGTGTCGAGGGTCGGTTGGCCGGGGTGGTGCACACGGCCGGTGTGTTGGACGACGGGGTGGTGTCGTCGATCAGTGCGGAGCGGTTGGCGAACGTACTCGCGCCGAAGGTGACCGCGGCGTGGTGGTTGCACGAGGTGACCCGGGACCTCGATCTGGATCTGTTCGTGGTGTTCTCGTCCGTCGCCGGGGTGCTCGGCTCGCCGGGTCAGGCCGCGTACGCCGCCGCGAACGGCGTGCTCGACGCGCTCGCCACGCAGCGCCGGCAGGACGGACTGCCGGCGGTCAGCCTGGCCTGGGGCATGTGGGACACCGAGGGCATGGCCGCGTCCCAGTCCGACGTCGACCGGGCCCGCTCCACCCGCGCCGGCCTCGGCGCCCTGAGCCCCGCGGTCGGCCTGGAGCTGTTCGACACCGCGCTGACCGCCGGGCGGGCCGTGCTCGTGCCGGCCGTCATCGACGTACCGGCGATGCGGGCCCAGATCGTCGGCGGCCGGGTGCCGTCCCTGCTGCGCGCGCTGCTCGGCCCGGTCACCACCCGCCGCCAGGCCGGGCGCGGCAACTGGGCCGACCGTCTCGCCGGCCTCGACCCGCAGGAGGCCCGCGACCAGGTCGACGCGCTGGTCCGCGGCCTGGTGGCGCAGGTGCTCGGCCACGGCGGCGCGGATTCGGTGCCGACCGACCGGGCGTTCCGGGAACTCGGCTTCGACTCGCTGACCGCTGTCGACCTGCGCAATCGGGTCAACGCGGCCACCGGGCTGCGGCTGCCGTCCACGCTGGTCTTCGACTACCCGACCCCGCAGATCCTGGCCGGCCAGGTGTACGCCGAACTCGCCGGCGCCCGCGCCGACACCACCGGCGCCCCCGAGGCGGCGGCCACCACCGGCCTGGACGAGCCGGTCGCGATCGTCGGCATGGCCTGCCGCTACCCGGGCGGGGTGGAGAACCCGGAGCAGCTCTGGGAGCTGCTGGCCGCCGGCGGCGACGGCATCGCCGAGTTCCCCGCCGACCGGGGCTGGGACCTGGAGTCGCTGTTCGACCCGGACCCCGACCGCAGCGGCACCTCCTACACCCGGCACGGCGGCTTCCTCTACGGGGCGCCCGAGTTCGACCCCGGCTTCTTCGGCATCAGCCCGCGCGAGGCCCTGGCCATGGACCCGCAGCAGCGGCTGCTGCTGGAGACGTCGTGGGAGGCGTTCGAGTCCGCCGGCCTCGACCCGGCCGGGCTGCGCGGCTCCCGGACCGGCGTGTTCGCCGGCGTCATGTACCACGACTACGCGTCGCGCCTGATGGAGCTGCCCGCCGAGGTGGAGGGCTACATCGGCACCGGCACCTCCGCCAGCGTGCTCTCCGGCCGGGTCGCCTATTCGTTCGGGCTGGAAGGTCCCGCCGTCACCGTCGACACCGCCTGCTCGTCGTCGCTGGTGGCGCTGCACCTGGCGGTGCAGGCGTTGCGGTCCGGGGAGTGCGACCTGGCGCTCGCCGGTGGCGTGACGGTGATGGCGACGCCCGGCACGTTCATCGAGTTCTCCCGGCAGCGGGGCCTGTCCCCGGACGGCCGATGCAAGTCGTTCGCCGCGTCCGCCGACGGCACCGGCTGGGGTGAGGGCACCGGCGTGCTGCTGGTGCAGCGACTCGCCGACGCCCAACGCGAGGGCCGCCGCGTCCTGGCCGTCGTGCGGGGCAGCGCCGTCAACCAGGACGGCGCGTCGAACGGCCTGACCGCGCCGAACGGGCCGTCACAGCAGCGCGTCATCCGGCAGGCCCTGGCGAACGCGCGGTTGACCACGTCGGACGTGGACGCCGTCGAGGCGCACGGCACCGGCACCACGCTCGGCGACCCGATCGAGGCGCAGGCGCTGCTCGCCACGTACGGGCAGGACCGGGACACGCCGCTGCTGCTCGGCTCGGTCAAGTCGAACATCGGTCACACCCAGGCCGCCGCCGGGGTCGCCGGGATCATCAAGATGGTCCTCGCCATGCGCCACGGCATCGTCCCGCCGACGCTGCACGTGGACGAGCCGTCCCCGCACGTCGACTGGACCGCCGGCGCGATCACCCTGGCCACCGCCCCGACCCCCTGGCCCGACCGGGACCGCCCCCGGCGCGCGGGCGTGTCGTCGTTCGGCATCTCCGGCACCAACGCCCACGTCATCCTGGAACACGCGCCCGCGCCGGCCGCCCCGGCCGAGTTCCGACCCGGCGCCGCCGTCGACGCCGGCGTCATCCCGTTCGCGCTCTCCGCCGCCGACCGGGCCGCGCTGCCCGACCAGGCCGTCCGGCTGCGCGCCCACCTCGAGGCGTACCCCGAGTTCGCGCCCGTCGAGGTGGCCCACGCGCTCACCAGCAGCCGGGCGTCCTTCCCGCACCGCGCCGTCGTGCTCGGCCGGGACGCCGACGAGCTGACCCGCGGCCTCACCGCGCTGGCCGACGGCGAGACCGTGCCGACCGTGGTCACCGGGACCGCGCTGCGCAACCCGGCGCCCGTCTTCGTCTTCTCCGGCCACGGCGGCCACTGGCCCGGCATGGCCGTCGACCTGCTGGACACCTCGCCGGTCTTCGCCGCCTCCGTCGCCGAGTGCGAGGCCGTCCTCGCGCCCTGGGTCGACTGGTCGCTGACCGACGTGCTGCGCGGCGCCGACGGCGCGCCGCCGCTGGTCGCCTCCGGCGTCGTGCAGCCCACGCTCTGGGCCGTGATGGTCTCCCTGGCCCGGCTGTGGCGGTCCCTCGGCGTCCGCCCGGGCGCCGTGGTCGGGCACTCCCAGGGCGAGATCGCCGCCGCCTGCGTGGCCGGCGCGCTCTCCCTCGAGGACGCCGCCCGGATCGTCGCGCTGCGCAGCCAGGTGCTCGCCGACATCGCCGGCCGGGGCGCCATGGCCTCGATCGGGCTGCCCGCCGAACGGGTCGAGCGGATGCTCGACCGCTGGTCCGGCCGGCTCTGCCTGGCGGTGGTCAACGGACCCGGCTCGGTCGTCGTCGCCGGCGACCCGGACGCGCTCGCCGAACTGGTCGCCGCCTGCGCCGCCGACGACGTGCGGGTCCGCCCGCTCGACGTCGACTACGCCTCCCACTCGCCGCACGTCGAACCGGTCGCCGACCGGCTCCTGGCCAGCCTCGCCGGGATCACCGCCCGCCCGGCCGAGGTGCCGTTCTACTCCGCGCTCACCGGCCGGCCCACCGACACCACCACGCTCGACGCCGACTACTGGTACCGCAACCTCCGCCAGACGGTGAACTTCGAGCAGGCGGTACGGACCCTGCTCGCCGACGGCCACCAGGTGTTCCTGGAGATCGGCCCGCACCCGGTGCTCAGCTTCGGCATGCAGGAGACCATCGACGACGCCGAGCACGACGCCGCCGTGGTCAACACGCTGCGCCGCGACGCCGGCGGCTGGCCGCGCATGCTCACCGCGCTCGCCGAACTGCACACCCACGGCGTCGGCGTGGACTGGGCCGCGGTCTGCGGCGTCCGCGTCGCCGCGTCCGTGCCGCTGCCCACGTACGCGTTCCACCGGCAGCGCTACTGGCCCGAGTCGCCGGTGCGCACCGGCCCGGTCGCGGCCGTCGAGGACCAGGCCGACAGGCAGTTCTGGGACGCCGTCGAACGCGCCGATGCGGACGCGCTCGCCGCCACCCTCGCCGTCGACGGCAGCGACGCGCGGGCGCTCGGCGAGGCGCTGCCGCTGCTCACCGAGTGGCGGCAACGCCGCCGCGACGAGTCCACCGTGGACGCCTGGCGCTACCGAGTGCGCTGGACGCCGCTCACCGCCGCGACCGCCGCCCGGCTGACCGGCACCTGGCTGCTCGTCGCCCCCGCCGCGTACGCCGGTGACCCGCTCGTCGGTCAGGTCGTCGCCGCGCTCGGCGAGGCCGGCGCCGGCGTCGTACCGGTCACCGTCGACGACCCGGACCGGGCGATGCTCGCCGACCGGCTCGCCGGCCTGGACACCGGCGCGTTCACCGGCGTGCTGTCCCTGCTCGCGCTGGACGAGACCGGCCACCCGGACCGTCCGGTCGTGCCCGCCGGGCTCGCCGGCACGCTCGCGCTGACGCAGGCCCTCGGCGACGCCGGCTGTGCCGCGCCGCTGTGGTGCGCCACCCGGGGCGCGGTCACCACCGGCCGCGCCGACCCCCTCGACCACCCCGGGCAGGCCCTGGTCTGGGGCCTCGGCCGGGTCGCCGCGCTGGAACACCCGGACCGCTGGGGCGGTCTGGTCGACCTGCCCGCCGTGCTGGACCGGCGCGCCCGGGGCCGGCTCGCGGTCGTGCTGGCCGGCGTCGGGGACGAGGACCAGCTCGCGGTCCGCCCCTCCGGGCTGTTCGGCCGTCGGCTCGCCCGCGCCGGCGGCGACACCCCGACCGATGCCACCGGCTGGCGGCCCGCCGGCACGGTCCTGGTCACCGGCGGTCTCGGCTCGCTCGGCGCGCACATCGCGCGCTGGCTGGCCACCGAGGGCGCGGACCACCTGGTGCTCACCGGCCGGCAGGGCCCGGCCACGCCCGGCGCGGCCGAGTTGGAGGCGGAGCTGACCGCGCTCGGCGCCCGGGTCACGGTGGCCGCCTGCGACGTCGCCGACCTCGACTCGCTGCGCGGCCTCGTCGAGCGGCTCGCCGGGCAGGACGTCCGGATCGACGCGGTCTTCCACGCCGCCGGCGTCGCGCACGCCGGCCCGCTCGACGGCACCGACCTCGCCGCGCTCGCCGACGGCCTGCACGCCAAGGTGGCCGGCGCGGTCAACCTCGACCGGACGTTCGGCGCCGACGTCGACGCGTTCGTGCTGTTCTCCTCCGGCGCGGGCGTCTGGGGCGGCGGCCTGCAGGGCGGTTACGCCGCCGGCAACGCGTTCCTCGACGCGCTCGCCGAGGACCGCCGCCGGCGCGGTCTTCGCGCCACCGCCGTGGCCTGGGGCGCCTGGGACGGCGGCGGCATGATGGACACCGAGGGCGCCGCCGACCAGATGTTCCGCTCCGGCGTCCGGCCGATGCGCCCCGACCTGGCCGTCGCCGTGCTCGCCCGGGCGCTCGCCGAGGACGACACCACGCTCGCCGTCGCGGACATCGCCTGGGACCGGTTCCACCAGACGTACGCGCTGGCCCGCCCGCGCCCGCTGATCGAGGATCTGCCCGAGGTGGCCCGGCTGCTCGCCGCCACCCGCGCCGACGACGAGCCGGCCGAGGCGTCGCCGCTGCGCGGCCGGCTCGCCGGGCTGGCCGAGCCGGACCGCCGCCGCGCCCTGCTGGAACTGGTCCGCAGCAACGCCGCCGCGGTGCTCGGACACGCCTCCGCCGAGGCGGTCGGCGCGGACCGGCCGTTCCGGGACATCGGCTTCGACTCGCTCAGCGCGGTGGAGATGCGCAACCGGATCGCCGAGGCGGTCGGGCTGCGGCTGCCCGCCACGCTGGTCTTCGACCGGCCCACCCCGGCACTGCTCGCCGGCTGGCTGGCCGACCGGATCCTCGGCGTCACCGACGCGGCGCCCGCGCCCACCCGGGCCGTGGCCGCGCTCGACGAGCCGATCGCGGTGGTGGCGATGAGCTGCCGCTACCCGGGTGGCGTGGACAGCCCGGAGGAGTTCTGGCGGCTGGTCGCCGAGGGCCGCGACGCGATCGGCCCGTTCCCCGCCGACCGGGGCTGGGACCTCGACGCCATCTACGACCCCGACCCGGACACGCCCGGCACCTCGTACGCCCGGGAGGGCGGCTTCGTCACCGACGTCGGTGGCTTCGACGCCGGCCTGTTCGGCATCTCACCCCGCGAGGCGCTGGTGATGGACCCGCAGCAGCGCCTGCTGCTGGAGACCGGCTGGGAGCTGTTCGAGCGGGCCGGACTGGCCCCGGCCGACATGCGGGAGAGCAGCACCGGCGTCTTCGTCGGCACCAACGGGCAGGACTACGCCACGCTGCTGATGGCCGCCCGCGCCGACACCGAGGGCTACCAGGCCACCGGCAACGCGGCGGCGGTGGTCTCCGGCCGGCTGTCCTACACGTTCGGCCTGCAGGGCCCCGCCGTCACGGTGGACACCGCCTGCTCGTCGTCGCTGGTCGCGCTGCACCTCGCGGTGCAGGCGCTGCGGGCCGGCGAGTGCGACCTCGCGATGGCCGGCGGCGTCACCGTGATGGCCACCCCCGGCCCGTTCCTGGAGTTCGCCAGGCAACGCGGCCTGGCCGCCGACGGCCGCTGCAAGTCGTTCGCCGGCGCGGCCGACGGCACCGGCTGGGGTGAGGGCGCCGGGCTGGTGCTGCTGCAACGGCTCTCCGACGCCCGCCGCGACGGCCGGCCGGTGCTGGCCGTGGTCCGCGGCTCGGCGGTCAACCAGGACGGCGCGAGCAACGGACTGACCGCCCCCAACGGGCCCGCCCAGCAGCGGGTCATCCGGCAGGCCCTCGCCAACGCCGGGCTCGCCCCGGCCGACGTGGACGCGGTCGACGGGCACGGCACCGGCACCCGCCTCGGCGACCCGATCGAGGCCCAGGCGCTGCTCGCCACGTACGGGCAGGACCGCCCCGCCGACCGCCCGCTGCTGCTCGGCTCGGTCAAGTCCAACATCGGCCACACCCAGGCCGCGGCCGGCGTCTCCGGCGTGATCAAGATGGTCCTGGCGCTCCAGCACGGCCAGCTCCCGCCCACCCTGCACGTCGACGAGCCCACCCCGCACGTCGACTGGTCCGACGGCGGCGTCGCCCTGCTCACCGAGGCCCGCCCGTGGCCGGAAACCGACCGGCCGCGCCGCGCGGCGGTGTCCGCGTTCGGCGTCAGCGGCACCAACGCCCACGTCGTCCTGGAGGCGGCCCCGCCCGCCGACGACGCCCCGACCGAGCCGGAGCACACCGCGCCCGCACCGGCGCTGCCGCTGCTGCCCTGGCCGCTCTCCGCCGCCGACGACCAGGGACTGCGCGCGCAGGCCGCCCGCCTGGCCGCGACGGACCTCGACGACGAGGCCGCCGCGGTGGCGCGCACCCTCGCCACCGCCCGGTCCCACCTGCGGCACCGCGCGGTGCTGCTGGCCGCCGACCCGGACACCCGGTCGGCCGCGCTGCGCGCGCTGGCGGCGGGGGAGAGCCACCCCGCCCTGCACCGCGACGTCGCCGCGCCAGGCGGCACCCTGGCGATGATCTTCTCCGGCCAGGGCGCCCAGCACGCCGGCATGGGCCGCGAGCTGTACCAGGCGCTGCCCGCGTTCGCCGAGACGCTCGACGAGGTCTGCCAGCACCTCGACGCGCACCTGCCCCGCCCGCTGAAGAGCGTGCTCTTCGCGCCCGAGGGCAGCGACGAGGCCGCGCTGCTCGACCAGACCGCGTTCACCCAGGCCGGGCTGTTCGCCGTCGAGGTCGCGCTGCACCGGCAACTCGCCGACTGGGGCGTCCGCCCCGACCTGGTCGCCGGGCACTCCGTCGGCGAGATCACCGCCGCGCACGTCGCCGGCGTGCTCACCCTGCCGGACGCCTGCACGCTCGTCGGCCAGCGGGGCCGGCTCATGCAGGCGCTGCCGGCCGGCGGCGGGATGCTCGCCGTCGCCGCCGGGGAGACCGAGGTGACCGACGCGCTCGCCGGGCACGCCGACCGGGCCGCCGTCGCCGCGGTGAACGGCCCGACCGCCGTCGTGGTCGCCGGCGCCGACGACGCGCTGTCCGCGCTCGCCGAGCACTTCACCACCCTCGGCGTACGCACCAAGCGGCTCACCGTCAGCCACGCGTTCCACAGCCCGCTGATGGAGCCGATGCTGGCCGAGTTCGCCACCGTCGCCGCCGGCCTCGACTACGCCGCGCCGGTCGTGCCGCTGGTGTCCAACCTGACCGGCCGGGTCGCCGACGCCGACCTGATCCGCACCCCCGACTACTGGGTGCGGCACGTCCGGGAGGCGGTGCGCTTCGGCGACACCGTCACCCACCTGCGCGACCTGGGCGTCGGCACGCTGCTGGAGGTGGGCCCGGACACGGTGCTCACCGCGCTGGCCGCCGACGCGCTGCCGGACGGCGGCCCGCTGGTCACCGGCGTGCAACGCCCCGGCCGCGACGAGACCGCCACGCTGCTCGGCGCGCTGGCCCGGCTGCACTGCCACGGCGTGGCGGTGGACTGGGCGGCGGTGCTGCCCGACGCCGACCCGGTCGCGCTGCCCACGTACCCGTTCCGTCACCAGCGTTTCTGGCCGGTCGCCGACGGCGAGCTGGTCGGCGTCGCCGCGCCGGCCGACGCCGACCCGGTCGACGACGCGTTCTGGCAGGTCGTCACCGCCGGCGACGGCGACGCCCTCGCGGCCCGCTTCGGCGTCGACCCGGACCGGCCGCTGCGCGACCAGCTCCCCACGCTCGCCGACTGGCACCAGCGGCGGCGCGCCGACGCGGTCGCCGACGGTTGGCGCTACCGGATCACCTGGCCCCGGCGGCAGCTCACCGCCGGTCCCGCCGACGGGGACTGGCTGCTCGTCGTGCCCGGCGACGCCGCGGCCGGACCGGCGGAGCGGATCGCCGAGCTGATCGGCGCGCACGGCGGAACGGTCCGCACGCTCACCGTCGACCCGGCCGCCCTGACCCGCGCCGACCTGGCCGGGCACCTGCCGGACGGTCCCGGCCGGATCGTCTCGTTGCTGGCGTTGGACGAGCGCCCGCATCCGGCCCACCCGGGCGTGCCGGCCGGGCTCACCGGCAACCTCGCGCTGGTCCAGGCCGTCACCGACGTCGCGCCGACCGGGCCGTTGTGGCTGCTCACCCGGCAGGCCGTCGGCACCGGCCCCGGTGACCCGCTCACCCGACCGGACCAGGCCACCACCTGGGGGCTCGGCCTGGTCACCGCGCTGGAACACCCGGCGCACGCCGGCGGCCTGCTCGACCTGCCCGCCGACCTCGACACCGCCGCCGGGGACCACCTGCTGCGGGCGCTGACCAACACCGACGGCGAGGACCAGCTCGCGGTCCGCCCGGACGGGATCCACCTGCGCCGGCTGACCCGCGCGCCGCGCCCGGCCCGCCCGGACGGCCCGGCCTGGACCGCCCCGGACACCGTGCTCATCACCGGCGGGACCGGCGCCATCGGCCGGTACGCTGCCGCCTGGTTCGCCCGGCACGGCGCCCGAACGCTGATCCTGGTCAGCCGGCGCGGCCCGGACGCCCCCGGCGTCGCCGAGACGGTGGCCGAGCTGGCCGACCTCGGCGCGCGGGCCCGGGTGGTCGCCGCCGACCTCGCCGACCGCACCGCCGTCGCCGCGCTCGTCGACGGGCTGCGCGCCGACGGCGAGACGGTCCGGGCGGTGGTGCACGCCGCCGGCGTGGGCCGCCTCAACCCGCTGCGCGCGGTCACCACCGACGAACTGGCCGACGTGGTCTCCGGCAAGACCGCCGGCGCCCGTCACCTCGACGAGCTGCTCGACCCGGCGGCGCTGGACCTGGTCGTCTACTTCTCCTCCATCGCCGCCGCGTGGGGCGTCGGCGACCACGGCGCGTACGCCGCCGCCAACGCGTTCCTGGACGCCTGGGCGCAGGCCCGCCCGGCCGGCCCGGCCCGGGTGGTGTCGGTCAACTGGGGACCGTGGGCCGGCGGCGGCATGGTCGACGCCGACCACGCCGCCGCGATGAGCCGGCGGGGCGTCACGCTGCTCGACCGGGAACCGGCGATGGCCGCGCTGCGCGCCGCGATCTCCGGCGACGACACCGCGCTCACCGTCGCCGACGTGGACTGGGCGCGCTTCGCCCCGGTCTTCGCCGCCGCCCGGCCCCGGCCGCTGATCGGCGACCTGCCCGAGGTGGCGGCCCCGCCCGCCGGCGCCGACCCGGCCGACACCGGCGGCACGGAGACGCTCGCGGAGCTGCGCAAGCGCCTCGCCGACCTGACCGCAGCCGAGCAGAACCGGCTGCTGGTCGACCTGATCCGCACCGCCGCCGCCGAGGTGATCGGCCACGACAGCCCGTACGCCCTGGAGGCCGACCGGCCGTTCCGGGACCTCGGGTTCGACTCGCTGACCGCGGTGGAGCTGCGCGGCCGGCTGGCCCGGCTCACCGGCCTCGCGCCGGCCAGCTCGGTGGTGTTCGACTACCCCACCCCGCAGGCCCTCGCCGAGCACCTGCGTGCCCAGCTCGTCGACGAGTCCTCGGAGCGGGAACTGCCCACCGTGGAGGAACTGGACCGGCTGGAGGAGGCGCTCACCCTGCGGGAGCGCGACGACCTCGGCCGGGTGCGGATCACCATGCGGCTGCACCGGCTGCTGGAACGGCTCGGCGCGGACGAGCCGGCGGAACCCGGCGCCGAGGTGGCCGACCGGCTGCGCACGGCCAGCAACCAGGAGCTCTTCGACCTTCTCGACCGCGATCTCGGGTTGTCCTGAGGCACGCGTGGCACACCAGGGAGCGGAATCGACCATGGCGGACACGGCAGTGGGCACCACCGGAGCGGCCGGGGACGAGGCACGGCTGCGGGACTACCTGACCCGGGTCGTCACCGAGCTGCACCAGACCCGCCAGCGGCTGCGCGAGGTCACCGCCGAGGAGTCCGAGCCGGTGGCGGTGGTGGCGATGAGCTGCCGCTACCCCGGCGGGATCAGCTCACCCGAGGAGCTGTGGCGGTTCGTCGCGGACGGCGGCGACGCCATCGGCGACTTCCCCGCCGACCGGGGCTGGGACCTCGACCTGCTGCACCACCCCGACCCGGAGAACGCCGGCACGTCGTACACCGCGGCCGGCGGGTTCCTGGCCGACGCCGGGCAGTTCGACGCCGCGCTGTTCGGCGTCTCGCCCCGCGAGGCGGTCGCCATGGACCCGCAGCAGCGGCTGCTGCTGGAGGTCACCTGGGAGCTGTTCGAGCGCGCCGGCCTGGCCCCGCTGTCGCTGCGCGGCAGCCGCACCGGCGTGTTCGTCGGCACGTCCGGCCAGGACTACGCCGCGGTGCTGCACCGCGCCCCGAACGCCGAGGGGTACGTGCTCACCGGCACCGCCGCCAGTGTGGTCTCCGGCCGGCTCGCCTACACGTTCGGGCTGGAGGGCCCGGCGATCACCGTGGACACCGCCTGCTCGTCCTCCTCGGTCGCGGTGCACCTCGCCTGCCAGTCGCTGCGGGAACGCGAGTGCGGGCTGGCGGTGGCCGGCGGCGCCACCGTGATGGCCACGCCCGGCCCGTTCGTCGAGTTCTCCCGGCAGCGCGGGCTGGCCGCCGACGGGCGGTGCAAGTCGTTCGCCGAGGCCGCCGACGGCACCGGCTGGTCCGAGGGCGTCGGCGTGCTGCTGCTGGAACGGCTCAGCGACGCCCGCCGCAACGGCCACCCGGTGCTGGCCGTGATCCGCAGCTCGGCGGTCAACCAGGACGGCGCGTCGAACGGGCTGACCGCCCCGAACGGCCCGTCCCAGCAGCGGGTCATCCGCGCCGCGCTGGCCGGCGCGAAGCTCACCCCCGACCTGGTCGACGTGGTGGAGGCGCACGGCACCGGCACCACGCTCGGCGACCCGATCGAGGCGCAGGCGCTGCTGGCCACGTACGGGCAGGACCGGCCCGCGGACCGGCCGCTGCTGCTCGGCTCGGTGAAGTCGAACCTCGGGCACGCGCAGGCCGCCGCCGGCATCGCCGGGATCATCAAGATGATCTACGCCATGCGGCACGGGACCGTACCGGCCACGCTGCACGTCGACCGGCCCACCCCGCACGTCGACTGGACCGCCGGCGCGGTCCGGCTGGTCACCGAGACGACGCCGTGGCCGGCGGTGGACCGGCCCCGCCGGGCCGCCGTCTCCTCGTTCGGCATGAGCGGCACCAACACCCACATCGTGCTGGAACAGCCGGTCGAGGAGACGCCGCCGGCCACGCCGGCGGACCGGACCGGGCCGGTGCTGCTCGCCGGCCGCACCCGTACCGCGCTGCGCCGGCAGGCCGAACGCTGGGCCCGGCGGCTGGCCGCCGACCCGGACCTCGCGCCCGCCGACGTGGCCTGGACGTCGGTGGTGTCCCGCTCGCCGCTGGAGCACCGCGCCGTGGTGCTCGCCGCCGACCGGGACGAGCTGACCGCCGCGCTGGACGCGCTCGCCGACGACCGGTCCGCCCCGCCGCTGGTCACCGGCGCCGCCGGCCAGCCCGGCGAGGTCGCGTTCGTCTTCCCCGGCCAGGGCTCGCAGTGGGTCGGCATGGCCGCCGGGCTGCTCGACACCGCGCCGGTGTTCGCGGCGAAGCTGACCGCCTGCGCGGAGGCGCTGCGCCCGTACGTCGACTGGTCGCTGCTCGACGTGCTGCGCGGCGCGCCGGACGCGCCGTCGCTGGACCGGGTGGACGTGGTGCAGCCGGCGCTGTTCGCGGTCGGGGTGTCCCTCGCCGCGCTGTGGCAGTCCTACGGCGTGCAGCCGTCCGCGGTGGTCGGCCACTCGCAGGGCGAGATCGCCGCCGCGTACGTCGCCGGTGGCCTGACCCTGGACGACGCCGCCGCCGTGGTGGCGCTGCGCAGCCGGGTCATCGCGGAGCTGGCCGGCGACGGCGGCATGGTGTCCGTGGCGACCACCGCCGACGAGGCGACCGAGACGATCACCCGCTGGGCCGGGCGGACCTCCCTCGCGGCGGTCAACGGCCCGACCGCGGTGGTGGTCTCCGGCGACGTCGCCGCGCTGGACGAGCTGGTCGCCCACTACGAGTCCCGGGACGTCCGGGTCCGCCGGGTGCCGGTGGACTACGCCTCGCACTCCGCGCACGTGGAACCGCTGCGGGCGCAGCTCCTGGCCCGGCTCGCCGACGTGACGCCGCGCAGCGGCACGGTCCGGTTCCGCTCCACCGTCACCGGCGACTGGCTCGACACCGCCGACCTCGACGCCTACTACTGGTACCGCAACCTGCGGCAGACGGTCGGCTTCGACGACGCGGTCCGCAGCCTCGTCGACGCCGGCTACCGCACGTTCGTCGAGGTGAGCGCGCACCCGGTGCTCACCATGGCGGTGCAGGACAGCGCCGAGGCCGCCGCCGGCCCGGGTGCCGCCACCGTCACCGGCACGCTGCGCCGGGACGAGGGCGGCCTGGACCGGTTCCACCGGTCCGTCGCGGCGCTGCACGTCGCCGGCACGGCGGTGGACTGGCGGCCCGCGTTCGCCGACCGGCCCGGTCGCCTGGTCGACCTGCCCACCTACCCGTTCCAGCGGCAGCACCACTGGGTGCCGGCCGGTGAGCCGGCCGCCCCGGCCCCCGCCGCCGCCCTGCTCGACCACCGGTTCTGGGACGCCGTCGACCGCGCCGACCTGGACGCGCTGCGCGACACCCTGGCCGTCGACGACGCCGAGGCGGCCGAGTCGCTGCGCACGCTGCTGCCCGTGCTCGCCGGCTGGCGACGCCGGCAGCAGCAGCACGACCAGCTCGACGGCTGGCGCTACCGGATCGAGTGGCAGGCCGCGCCCGAACCGGCCACCGCCGCGCTGTCCGGCACCTGGCTGCTGGCGGTGCCGACCGGCCTCGACGACGACCCGGCGGTGGCCGCCGTCCGCGCCGCGCTCACCGCCGCCGGCGCCGACGTGCGCCCGCTGGCCGTGGCGTCCGACGCCGACCGGACCGCGCTCGCCGCCGCGCTCACCGACGCCACGGATGCCGACCCCTCGGATGCCGACGCCACCGACGCCGACGGCCGCGTCGACGTCGGCGGGGTGGTGTCGCTGCTGTCCTGGGCGACCCCGGCCGACGCGGACCCGCTCCTGCCCGGCCTGGCCGCCACGCTCGCGCTCACCCAGGCGCTCGGCGACGCCGAACTGGACGCTCCGTTGTGGCTGGTGACCCGCAACGCGGTGGCCGCCGCCGCGTACGACCGGGGGACCGACCCGGCCCAGGGCGCGGTCTGGGGACTCGGCCGGGTGGTCGGCGTGGAGGCCCCGCACCGCTGGGGCGGCCTCGTGGACCTGCCTGCCGAGCCCGACGCGCGGGCCGCCGGCCGGCTCGCCGCGCTGCTCGCCGCGCCGGCCGGCGAGGACCAGCTCGCCGTGCGCGGCCCCGGCGTCCTGCTCCGCCGCCTGGTCCGCGCGCCGATCGGCGACCGCCCCCCGGTACGCCGCTTCACGCCCACCGGAACGGTGCTGGTCACCGGCGGCACCGGCGGGCTCGGCGCGCGCGCCGCCCGCTGGCTCGCCGGCGCCGGCGCCGCGCACGTGGCGCTGGTCAGCCGGCGCGGCCCGGAGGCGCCCGGCGCCACCGAGCTGGCCGCCGAGCTGCGCGAGCGGGGCGCCCGCGTCACGGTCGCCGCCTGCGACCTCGCCGACCGGGCCGCCGTCGCCGCGCTGCTCGACCGGCTCCGCGCGGACGGCCCGCCGATCCGCGTCGTCCTGCACACCGCCGGCCTGCCGCAGACCACCCCGCTGGCCGACGTCACCGCCGCCGAACTGGCCGAGGTGACCGCCGGCAAGGTGGCCGGCGCGGCCCACCTGCACGACCTGCTCGCCGGCGACGAGCTGGACGCGTTCGTCGTCTACTCGTCCATCGCCGCCACCTGGGGCAGCGCCGGGCAGGCCGGGTACGCGGCCGGCAACGCCTACCTGGACACGCTGGCGCAGCGCCGACGCGCCGACGGGCTGGCCGGCACCGCCATCGCCTGGGGCTCGTGGGGCGAGGGCGGCATGCACGTCGCCGACTCGGACCGGGCGCTGCGCCGCCGGGGCGTGCCGCCGATGGACGCCGACGTCGCGATGAGCGCGCTGCGGCAGGCCCTCGACCACGACGACGTGACGCTCACGGTCGCCGACGTGGACTGGTCCCGGTTCGCCCCCGCGTACGCCTCCGCCCGGCGCCGGCCGCTGCTGGAGGGCGTACCGGAGGCGAGGGCCGCGCTCGACGGCGGCGCACCGGCCGACGACGACGCCGACGGCGGGCCGGCGGCGACGCTGCGCGCCCGGCTCGCCGGCCTGGACCCGGCCCGCCGCGAGGAGACGCTCGCCGACCTGGTTCGGGAACTCGCCGCCGACGTGCTCGGCCACGCCGACGCCGCCGCGATCCCGGCCACCACCGCGTTCCGGGACCTCGGCTTCGACTCGCTGACCGCGGTGGAGCTGCGCAACCGGCTGGTCACCGCCACCGGCCGGCCGCTGCCCACCACGCTGGTCTTCGACCATCCCACGCCGGTGGCGCTGGCCCGGCTGCTGCGCGACACGTTGCTCGGCGCCGAACAGACGCCGGCCGGCACCACGGTCGCCACCGTCGCGTCCGATGAGGAACCGGTGGCCGTGGTGTCGATGGCCTGCCGTTTCCCCGGCGGCGTCGGCGACCCGGAGGCGTTGTGGCGGATCGTCGCCGACGGCGTGGACACCGTCGGTGACTTCCCCGCCGACCGGGGCTGGGACGCGGACACGCTCGTCGACCCGGACGCGGCGTCGGCCGGCACCACCTACACCGACCAGGGCGCGTTCGTGCACGACGCCGGTCACTTCGACCCGGTGTTCTTCGGTATCTCGCCCCGCGAGGCGGCGGCCATGGACCCGCAGCAGCGGCTGCTGCTGGAGGCGTCCTGGGAGGCGATCGAGCGGGCCGGCGTGCTGCCGGAGTCGCTGCGCGGCTCCCGGACCGGCGTGTTCGCCGGCACCAACGGGCAGGACTACCGCGCGTTGGTGCTGCTCGCCCCGGACGAGAGCTTCGGCGGCACCGACAACGCGGCGAGCGTGGTGTCCGGCCGGGTGTCGTACGCGCTGGGCCTGGAAGGACCGGCGGTGTCCGTGGACACCGGCTGCTCGTCCTCGCTCGTCGCGTTCCACCTGGCCGTGCAGGCGTTGCGGCGCGGCGAGTGCGATGTGGCGTTGACCGGCGGCGTGACCGTGATGGCGACGCCCGGGCTGTTCGTGGAGTTCTCCCGCCAGCGCGGGCTGGCCGCCGACGGTCGGGTCAAGGCGTTCGCGGCCGGCGCCGACGGAACCGGCTGGGGCGAGGGCGTCGGCGTGCTGATGCTGGAGCGGCTCTCCGACGCCCGCCGCAACTCTCACCCGGTGCTCGCCGTGGTGCGCGGCAGCGCGATCAACCAGGACGGCGCGTCGAACGGGCTGACCGCGCCGAACGGTCCGTCGCAGCAGCGGGTCATCCGGGCCGCGCTGGCGGATGCTGGGCTGTCCACGTCGGACGTGGACGTGGTGGAGGCGCACGGGACCGGCACCACGCTGGGCGATCCGATCGAGGCGCAGGCGGTGCTGGCCACGTACGGGCAGGAGCGGGCGGAACCGCTGCTGCTCGGGTCGATCAAGTCGAATCTCGGACACACGCAGGCCGCCGCCGGCGTCGCCGGCGTCATCAAGATGATCCTCGCGATGCGCCACGGCGTCGTGCCGCCGACGCTGCACGTGGACGCGCCCAGCGACCAGGTCGACTGGTCGGCCGGCGCGGTGGAGCTGGTCACCGAGGCGCGGCCCTGGCCGGCGGTGGACCGTCCGCGTCGGGCGGCGGTGTCGTCGTTCGGCATCTCCGGCACCAACGCCCACGTCGTCATCGAGCAGGCCGACGAGCCCGACGCGGGGCCGGTGTCCGCCGCGCCGGGCCTGGTGGACGCCGACGTCCGGCTCTGGCCGGTGTCGGCCCGTACCCGGGCCGGCGTCGCCGCGCAGGCCGCCCGGCTCGCCGCCCACCTGCGCGCCGACGGGCCGGCCGATCCGGCGGCGGTGGCCTGGTCCCTGGCGACCACCCGCTCGACGTTCGCGCACCGCGCCGCCGTGGTCGGCGTGACCGGCGACGAGCTGCTGGCCGGCCTGGACGCGCTGGTGTCGGGGACTCCGGCGGGCAACGTGGTGTCGGCGTCGGCCGTCGAGCACGGCCCGGGGCCGGTGTTCGTGTTCCCGGGTCAGGGTGGTCAGTCGGTGCGGATGGCGGCCGGTCTGGTGGGTCGGTGTGCGCCGTTCGACGGGCGGTTGGCGGAGTGTCAGCGGGCGTTCGCGCCGTTCCTGGACGTGGATCTGGTGTCGGTGTTGACCGGTGCCGACGACGCGTGGTTGGACCGGGTCGAGATCCTGCAGCCGGTCCTGTTCGCGGTCGGGGTGTCCCTGGCCGAGGTGTGGCGGGCCGCCGGGGTGGAGCCGTCGCTGGTGATCGGGCATTCGCAGGGGGAGATGGCCGCGGCGTGTGTGGCCGGGGTGCTGTCGCTCGACGACGCGGCGAGGGCGGTGATCCGGCGGGCGCAGGCGCTGGCCACTCTGGCGGGTTCCGGCGGGATGTTGGCGGTGGACCTGCCGGTCGATGAGGTGCAGGCGCGCATCGAGGGTGTGCCGGGCACGGTGGTGGCGGTGCTCAACGGTCCGGGCCACGTGGTGGTGTCCGGGCCGCCGGACACCCTCGCCGAACTGCGCGTGCGGTGGGAGGCCGAGGGGGTGCGGGCCAAGCCGGTGCCGTTCAACTACGCCTCGCACAACCCGGCGGTGGAGCAGATCCGGGACCGGATGCTCACCGACCTGGCCGGTCTGGCCCCGCAGCCGGGTCAGGTCCGGATGGTGTCCACGGTGACCGGGGACTGGGCCGAGCCCGAGAGCATGGACGGCGGCTACTGGTACACGAACCTGCGGCAGCCGGTGCGCTTCGAGCAGGCGGTGCGGACCGCGCTCGCCGCCGGGCATCGCACGTTCGTGGAGGTGTCCGCGCATCCGGTGTTGACCATGCCGGTGACGGCGATCCTCGACGACGCCGACACGACCGGGCACACGCTGTCGACGCTGCGGCGCGGCGACGACGACGCGACCCGGCTGTTGACCAGCCTCGCCACCGCCCACACCGTCGGCCTACCTGTCGACCTCACCCGCGTCCTCGCCCCCGCGAGCGCCGTCGACCTGCCGACGTACGCGTTCGACCGGAAGCGGTACTGGCTCACCACCACCGTCCGACCCGCGCACGACGTCGCCTCCGCCGGCCTCCACGACGCCGGGCACCCGCTGCTCAGCGCCGCGCTGCCGGTCGCCGACGACCGGACCGTGGTGCTCACCGGGCGGCTGTCCACGCGTACCCACCCGTGGCTCGCCGACCACGTCGTCGGCCGGACCGTGGTCGTCCCCGGCACCGCGCTCGCCGACATGGTGATCCGGGCCGGCGACGAGGTCGACGCCGGTCAGGTCGGCGACCTCACCCTGATCAGCCCGCTCGTGCTGCCCGCCACCGGCGCGGTCCAGGTGCAGGTCCGGGTCGGCGCGCCCGGCGACACCGGCGACCGGGCCGTCACGCTGCACTCCCGGCCCGCCGACGACGGCGACGCCGAGTGGACCCGGCACGCCGAGGGCCTGCTGCTGCCGCAGCTCCCCGAACCCGCGCCCGGACCGGGGGAGTGGCCGCCGGCCGGCGCCGTCGAGGTCGACGCCGACCTGGACGCCTGGTACGCCGGCACCGCTGAGGCCGGCCTCACCTACGGCCCCGCGTTCCGCTGCCTGCGCCGCGTCTGGCGGCACGGCGACGAGGTGTACGCCGACGTGGCGCTGCCCGAGGCGCAGGCCGCCGACGCGTCCCGGTTCGGCCTGCACCCGGCGCTGTTCGACGCGGCGCTGCACGCCACCGGCCCCACCGCGTTGCTCGGCACGCCGGCCGAGGCCGGCAGTGGCTGGCTGCCGTTCACGTTCCGCGCGGTCACCCTGCACGCCCACGGCGCCACCCGGCTGCGGGTGACGATCCGCTCGCTCGGCCCGGACACGGTCGCCGTCACGCTCGCCGACCCGGCCGGTCGCCCGGTCGCCACGGTCGAGTCGCTGACCTTCCGCCCGGTCGCCGCCGGCCAGGACGACGCGGCCGCCGCGCTGCGCCGCACCGCCGTGTTCCACCTCGACTGGACGCCGCTGCCGGCCACCGACGACGCCGCCACCCCGGCCCGCTGGGCGCTGCTCACCGGCCACCCGGCCCACGCCGATCCGGCCCACGCCGATCCGGCCCACGCCGGCCTCGCCGGCCCGGCCGGCAACCAGGCCGGGCCGACCGGCGAGGACCGGGACGGTGTGTCCGGCCGCGACCCGGCCGGGCTGGCCGGGGCGCTGAGCGCCGCCGGGCACCGGGTGAGCGTCCACCCCGACCTGGCCGCGCTGCTCGCCGCCGTGGACGGCGACGACGTACCGGAGATCGTGGTCGACCTGCGCGGCGGCCCCGACCCGGACCCGGAGCGGGTGGACGCGGACGCCCACGCCGCCGCCCGCGACACGCTCGCGCTGGTGCGGCAGTGGCTGGCCGAACCGCGCCTGGCCGACGCCCGGCTGGTGCTGACCACCCGCGGCGCGGTCGCCGCCGCGCCCGGCGAGGCCCCCCGCGACCCGGCCCGCGCCGCGGTGTGGGGCCTGGTCCGCTCCGCCCAGTCCGAACACCCCGGCCGGTTCACGCTGCTCGACCTGGACGACGCCGCCGCGACGCCCGGCGCGGTGCCCGCCGCGCTCGCGTCCGGCGAACCGCAACTCGCGCTCCGCGACGGCGCCGCCCTGACCCCCCGACTGGTCCGGGCCCGGGACGCCGGCGTGCTGACGCCGCCCGGCGACCGGCAGCCGTGGCGGCTCGACGTCACCGAGAAGGGCACGCTGGAGAACCTGGCGTTGCTGCCGGTGCCGGTCGAGGCCGGCGCGGTGCCGGCCGGCCACGTCGCGGTCGAGATGCGCGCCTCCGGCCTCAACTTCCGGGACGTGGTGCTGGCGCTCGGCATGGTCCCCGGCCAGGAGGTGCTCGGCAGCGAGGGCGCCGGCGTGGTCCGCGAGGTCGGCCCCGGCGTCACCGACCTGAAGCCCGGCGACCGGGTGATGGGCATCTTCGCCGGCTCGTTCGCCACCGTCGCGGTCACCGACCACCGCATGGTCACCCGCATCCCCGACGGCTGGTCGTACGCGGAGGCCGCCGGCGTGCCGGTGGTCTTCCTGACCGCCTGGTACGGGCTGGTCGAGCTGGGCCGGCTCACCGCCGGGGAGTCGGTGCTGGTGCACGCCGCCACCGGCGGCGTCGGCATGGCCGCGGTGCAGATCGCCCGGCACCTCGGCGCCGAGGTCTACGGCACCGCCAGCCCCGGCAAGTGGCCGGTGCTGCGCGGCACCGGCCTCGACGACGCGCACATCGCCTCCTCCCGCTCCCTGGACTTCGTCGACGAGTTCCGGGCCCGCCGCGACGGGCGCGGCGTCGACGTGGTGCTCAACTCGCTCGCCGGCGCGTACGTGGACGCGTCGCTGCGGATGCTCGACCGCGGCGGCCGGTTCGTCGAGATGGGCAAGACCGACCCGCGCGACCCGGCCCGGGTCGCCGCCGACCACCCCGGCGTCAGCTACCAGGGTTTCGACCTGATGGCCGCCGGCCCGGCCACGGTCGGGCGGATGCTGGCGGAGCTGATGGCGCTGTTCGCCGCCGGCGCGCTGCGTCCGCTGCCGCGCCGCACCTGGGACGTCCGGCGCGCGCCCGAGGCGTTCCGCTTCCTCAGCCAGGCCCGGCACGTCGGCAAGCTGACGTTGAGCATCCCGCCGGCGCCCCGGCTCGACGGCACCGTCCTGGTCTCCGGCGCCACCGGCACGCTCGGCGCGCTGCTCTGCCGGCACCTGGTCACCGCGCACGGCGCCCGGCACCTGCTGCTGGTCAGCCGGCGCGGCCCGGACGCCGAGGGCGCCGACGAACTGCTCGCCGACCTCAAGGCCGGCGGCGCGGAGGTGCAGCTCGTCGCCGCCGACCTGGCCGACCCGGACGCGGTCGCCGACGTGCTGTCCCTGGTGGACAAGCGGCACCCGCTGCGCGTCGTGGTGCACACCGCGGGCGTCGTCGACGACGCCACCGTCGAGACGCTCACCCCGGACCGGCTCGCCGCGGTGCTGCGCCCCAAGGTCGACGCGGCCTGGAACCTGCACCGCGCCACCCGCGACCACGAGCTGACCGCGTTCGTGCTCTACTCCGCCGCCGCCGGCCTGATGGGCGGGCCGGGCCAGGGCAACTACGCGGCCGGCAACGCGTTCCTCGACGCCCTCGCCGAGCACCGGCGCGCGTCCGGCCTGCCGGCGGTCTCCCTGGTCTGGGGCCTGTGGGCCACCGCCAGCGGCATCACCGGCCACCTCGGCGCGGTCGACCGGCGGCGGCTGGAACGCAGCGGTCTGGTGGCGCTCACCGACCACGAGGCGCTGGCGTTGTTCGACGCCACCTGGCGTTCCGAACGGCCCACGCTGATGCCCGCGAAGATCAGCACGCCGGGCGCCGGCGGTCCGGTCCATCCGCTGCTCACCGCGCTGGTCCGCGCCGGCGCGCGGCGCGGCGCGGTCACCGGGGCGGACGGTGGCCCGGCCTACGCGGAGACACTGCGCGGCCTGTCCGGCGACAAGCGCGAGCGGGCGTTGCGGGACCTGGTGCTGGCGCACGTCGCCGTGGTGCTCGGCGTCGGCGACCCGACCGCGGTCGAGCCGGACCGCGCGTTCCGGGAACTCGGCTTCGACTCGCTCACCGCGGTCGAGCTGCGCAACCGGCTCGGCGCGGCCACCGGGCTGCGGCTGCCGGCCACGCTGGTCTTCGACAACCCGACGCCCGCCGCGCTCGCCACCCACCTCGCCACGCGGATCGCCGTGCCCGACGGCGCGGCCGGCCCCGCCGGCGGCGTCGGGCGGGACCTCGACCGGCTGGAGGCCGCGCTGGCCGGGCTCGACCCGGACGACGAGGCGTTCCGCGGCATCACCGAACGGCTGCACGGCCTGCTGGACCGGCTGACCGCGCGCGAGGCGGCCGCCGACGACGGCGACCTGGAGTCGGCCACCACCGAGAACATCTTCGACCTGATCGACCGCGAGCTGGAGACGTCTTGACCGCCGGCCGCGACGACATCGGTACGCCGAGTGAGGTAGGACCACGGTGAACAGCGAGGACGAGAAGTACGTCGAGTACCTGAAGCGTACGACCTCGGAGCTGCGGCGCACCCGGCGGCGGCTGCGGGCGCTGGAGGCCCGTGACACCGAGGGAATCGCGGTGGTGGCGATGACCTGCCGGTACCCGGGCGGCGTCGGGTCGCCCGAGGAGCTGTGGGAGCTGGTGCGCGACGGCCGCGACGGGATCGGCCCGTTCCCCGCCGACCGGGGCTGGGACCTGGACCGGCTCTTCCACCCCGATCCGGACCACCCGGGCACCAGCTACGTGCGGGAGGGCGGCTTCGTCTACGACGCCGGGAACTTCGACGCCGACCTGTTCGGCATCAGCCCCCGCGAGGCGGTCGCCATGGACCCGCAGCAGCGGCTGCTGCTGGAGGCGAGCTGGGAGGCGTTCGAACGCGCCAGGCTGCCGCTGCCGGCGGTGCGGGGCAGCCGCACCGGCGTGTTCGTCGGCGCCGCCGCGCACGGCTACGACGCGATCCTCGCCCAGTCCGGGCAGGACGGCGAGGGCCACTCGCTGACCGGCAACTCGACAAGCATCGTCTCCGGCCGGATCGCGTACACGCTCGGCCTGGAGGGGCCGGCGGTCACCATCGACACCGCCTGCTCCTCGTCCTCGGTGGCGGTCCACCTGGCCGTGCAGGCGCTGCGCAACGGCGACTGCGAACTGGCGCTGGCCGGCGGCGTCACCGTGATGCCCACCCCGGCGGTGTTCGTCGGCTTCAGCCGCCAGCGCGGGCTGGCCGCCGACGGCCGGTGCAAGCCGTTCGCCGCCGCCGCCGACGGCACCGGCTGGTCCGAGGGCGTCGGCATGCTGCTGCTGGCCCGCCTCTCCGACGCGCAGAAGCACGGTTACCCGGTGCTCGCGGTGATCCGGGGCAGCGCGGTCAACCAGGACGGCGCGTCCAACGGGTTGAGCGCCCCGCACGGCCCGTCCCAGGTGCGGGTGATCCGGCAGGCGCTGGCCAACGCGCGGCTCACCCCCGAGCAGGTCGACGTGGTGGAGGCGCACGGCACCGGCACCACGTTGGGTGACCCGATCGAGGCGCAGGCGCTGCTCGCCACGTACGGGCAGGAGCGGTCCACGCCGCTGCTGCTCGGCTCGGTCAAGTCGAACCTGGGCCACACCCAGGCCGCCGCCGGCGTCGCCGGGATCATCAAGATGGTGCTGGCCGTCCGGCACGGCATTGTCCCGCCGACGCTGCACGTGGACGCGCCGTCGCCGCACATCGACTGGACCGCCGGCGCGGTCACGCTCGCCACCGAGGCCACGCCCTGGCCGTCCACCGACCGGCCGCGCCGCGCCGCGGTGTCCTCGTTCGGCGTGTCCGGCACCAACGCGCACACCGTCATCGAGCAGGCCCCCGAACCGGAGCCGGCGTCGGCCGAGGACGAGCCGGCCCCGACCCCGGTGGCCCGGCTGGTGGTGCCGGTGCTGCTCTCCGCCCGCTCCGCCGACGCGCTCGCCGCCCAGGCCGGCCGCTGGGCCGCCCGGCTCGCCGCCGCGCCCGAGGTGCGCCCGCTCGACGTGGCGTACTCCTCGGTGGTGTCCCGGTCGGTGCTCGACCACCGGGCCGTGGTCGCCGCCGCCGGCCCGGACGACCTGGTCGCCGCGCTGCGCGCGATCGCCGCCGGCGAGCCGGCCGGCACCGTGGTCACCGGCGCCGGCACGCCCCGTGGCCAGCTCGCGGTGCTCTTCTCCGGGCAGGGCGCGCAGCGCGCCGGCATGGGCCGGGAGCTGTACGCGCAGTTCCCGGTGTTCGCCGCCGCGCTGGACGAGGTGTGCGCGCACCTGGACCGGGCGCTGCCCCGGCCGCTGAAGGAGGTGCTGTTCGACGACGGTGACCTGCTGGATCAGACCCAGTTCACCCAGGCCGGCCTGTTCGCGGTCGAGGTGGCGCTGTTCCGCCTGGTCGAGTCGTTCGGCCTGACGCCCGACCTGGTCGGCGGCCACTCGATCGGCGAGGTCACCGCCGCGCACGTGGCCGGCGTGCTGACGCTGGAGCACGCCGCCGCGCTGGTCGCCGCGCGGGGTCGGCTCATGCAGGCGCTGCCGGCGGGCGGCGCGATGCTGGCCGTGGCCGCGCCCGAAGCCGACGTGCGCGCCACGCTGACCGACCCGGACGAGCCGGTCGACGTCGCCGCCGTCAACGGGCCGGCCGCGGTGGTGCTGTCCGGCGCGGCGGACGCCGTCGACCGGCTGGAGCGGCTCTGGCGGGACCGGGGCGTCCGTACCCGCCGGCTGACCGTCAGCCACGCGTTCCACAGCCCGCTGATGGAGCCGGTGCTGGCGCGCTTCCGGGCGGTGCTGGAGCGGCTGACGTTCGCCGCCCCCAGGCTGCCGGTGGTGTCCAACGTGACCGGCGAGCTGGCCGACCCGGACGAGATCCGCACCGCCGACCACTGGGTACGGCACGTCCGGGAGGCGGTACGCCACGCCGACGGCGTGCACGCGCTGCGCGCCGCCGGCGTCGACACGTTCCTGGAGATCGGCCCCCGCGCGGTGCTGACCGCGCTGACCGCCGACATCCTGCCCGGCGAGCCGGTCCGCGCGGTCGCCGCGCAACGCGGCGACCGCCCCGAGGTCGAGGCGCTGCTGGCCGCGCTGGCCGAGCTGTACGTGCACGGCCACCCGGTGACCTGGACCGACTGGTTCGCCGGCACCGGCGCGAACCGGGTCGACCTGCCCACGTACGCGTTCCAGCGCGAGCGCTACTGGGCCGGTGACGGCACGAGCCGGCCGGAGCCCCACCCGGACGCCGCCGACGGCGACTTCTGGGCCGCCGTGGAACGCGGCGACCTGCCGGCCGTGGCGTCCGAACTGGCCGTGCAGGACGACCCGGACGCGGTGGCCGCGCTCGGCCCGGCCGTGCCGGTGCTGTCCTCGTGGCGGCGGGCCCGGCAGCGCGACGCGGTGCTGGACGGCTGGTCGTACCGGGTCGAGTGGGAGGCGGTGCGTCCCGCGCCCGCCCCGGCCCTGACCGGCCGCTGGCTGGTCGTCGCCGCCGACGACCCGGCACCCTGGGCCGCGCCGCTCACGGCGGCCGGCGCCGACGTCGACGTGCTCACCGTGCCCGCCGACGCCGACCGTGGTGACCTGGCCGACCTGCTGCGCGGCCACGACGAGGCGGGCTGGCGCGGCGTGCTCTGCGTGCTGCCCGGCCCGGACGCGCCGCGCCCCGACGCGCCGGCCGTACCGGCCGGGACCGCGCTGCTGCTCACCCTGGTGCAGGCGCTCGCCGACACCGGCCGGGCCGGTCGGCTGTGGTGCGTGACCCGGGGCGCGGTCTCGGTGGGCGGCGGTGAACCGCTCGCCGACCCGTACGCGGCCGCCGCCTGGGGACTCGGCCGGACGGTCGCGCTGGAACAACCCGACCGCTGGGGTGGCCTGGTCGACCTGCCCGCCGACGCCACGCCGGACCGGATCGACGCCGACGCGCTGCGCGCCGTGCTCGCCGACGGCGGCCACGACGAGGTCGCCGTCCGGCCGCACGGCACCTTCGGCAGGCGTCTCGTCCCCGCCGCCGCGCCCACCGGCCCCGGCTGGCGGCCGACCGGCACGGTGCTCGTCACCGGCGGTACGGGCGCGCTCGGCCGGCAGGTCGCGCGCTGGCTGCTCGCCGCCGGCGCGACCGAGGTGGTGCTCGCCTCCCGGCGCGGCCCCGACGCGCCCGGCGCCGCCGACCTGGCCGCCGAGCTGCCCGGCGCCCGGGTGGCGCGCTGCGACGTCACCGACCCCGCCGCCGTCACCGCGCTGGTCGCCGACCTGCCCGCGCTGACCGCCGTGGTGCACGCCGCCGGGACCGTGGACGACGGCATCCTCGACGGCCTCGACCTGGCCCGCCTGGCGGCCGTGCTGGACGGCAAGGTCCGCGCCGCCCGGGTGCTGCACGACGCCACCGCCGACCGCCGGCTCGACGCGTTCGTGCTCTTCTCCTCGCTCGCCGGCGTGCTCGGCAGCGCCGGGCAGGGCAACTACGCGGCGGCCAACGCCTTCCTGGACGCGTTCGCCGCCTGGCGGCGTGACCTCGGGCTGCCGGCCACCGCCGTCGCCTGGGGCGCCTGGGCCGCCGACGGGATGGCCGCCGCCAGCGCCGAGCTGACCGCGCGGCTGACCCGGGGCGGCGTCAACCCGCTCCCGGCCGAGCAGGCCGCCGCCGCGCTCGGCCGGATCACCGCCGCCGCCGGGCCGTCCGTCGTCGTCGCCGACGTCGACTGGGGCCGCCTCGCCGCCGTACGCGGGCGACCCGCGCCGCTGCTCGCCGGCCTGCCCGGCGTGCCCACCGCCACCGCCCGGGTGGCCCCGGCGGTGGTGGTCGGCCGGTCCCTGGCGCAGCTCACCGAGCTGGTCCGCACCCAGGCCGCGCTGGTGCTCGGCCACCCGGCCGGTCGGCCGCTGCCCGACCGCACGTTCCGCGACCTGGGCTTCGACTCGCTCACCGCGGTCGAGCTGCGCAACCGGCTCGCCGCCGAGACCGGCACGACGCTGCCCGCCACGCTCGTCTTCGACCACCCCACGGTCGCCGAACTCGCCGCCCACCTGCACGACCACGCCGACGACCCGACCGGCGGCGCGGTCGTCGCCGCCGACGTCGACAGGCACCGCGAGCCGGTCGCCATCGTGGCGATGAGCTGCCGGTTCCCCGGCGGCGTGGCCAGCCCCGAGCAGCTCTGGGACCTGGTCGCCGGCGGCGTCGACGCGCTCTCGCCGATGCCCGACGAGCGCGGCTGGAACGTCGCCGAGCTGTACCACCCCGACCCCGAGCACCTCGGCACCAGCTACGTGCGGGAGGGCGGCTTCGTCGACTCCGCCGGCGCGTTCGACCCGGCGTTCTTCGGCATCAGCCCCCGCGAGGCGCTGGCCATGGACCCGCAGCAGCGGCTGCTGCTGGAGGCGAGCTGGGAGGCGTTCGAACGGGCCCGGCTCGACCCGGCCGCGCTGCGCGGCAGCCGCACCGGCGTCTACGTCGGCACCAACGGCCAGGACTACGGCTCGCTGCTGCTGGCCGCCGGGGACGGCGACGAGAACTACCTCGCCACCGGGGTGTCCGCAAGCGTCATCTCCGGCCGGCTCGCGTACACCTTCGGGTTGCACGGCCCGGCGGTCACGGTCGACACCGCCTGCTCGGCGTCGCTGGTCGCGTTGCACCTCGCCGCGCAGGCGTTGCAGTCGGGGGAGTGCGACCTCGCGCTCGCCGGCGGCGCCACGGTGATGGCCACCCCCGGCATCTTCGTCGGTTTCTCCCGCCAGCGTGGCCTGGCCGCCGACGGTCGGTGCAAGCCGTTCGCCGGCGCCGCCGACGGCACCGGCTGGGGCGAGGGCGTCGGCCTGCTGGTGCTCCAGCGGCTCTCCGACGCCCGCCGCGACGGCAACCCGGTCCTCGCCGTGGTACGCGGCAGCGCGGTCAACTCCGACGGCGCGTCCAACGGGCTCACCGCCCCCAACGGGCCGGCCCAGCAGCGGGTCATCCGGCAGGCCCTCGCGAACGCCGGGCTCGCCCCCGACCAGGTCGACGCCGTCGAGGCGCACGGCACCGGCACCACGCTCGGCGACCCGATCGAGGCGCAGGCGCTGATCGCCACCTACGGCCGGGACCGGGACGCCGACCGACCGCTGTGGCTCGGCTCGGTCAAGTCGAACCTGGGCCACACCCAGGCCGCGGCCGGCGTCGCCGGCGTGATCAAGATGGTGCTGGCGCTGCGGCACGGCGTGCTGCCGCCCACCCTGCACGTGGACGAGCCCACCCCGCACGTCGACTGGTCCGCCGGCACGGTCGCGCTGCTCACCGAGGCCCGCCCCTGGCCGGCCGGCGACCGGCCCCGCCGGGCCGGCGTCTCCTCGTTCGGCATCAGCGGCACCAACGTGCACACCATCCTGGAGCAGGCGCCGCCGGAGGAACCGGCCCCGCACGACGACGACGCGCCGGCCGGAGAACTGCCCTGGACGCTGTCCGGGCGCAGCGCCGCCGCGCTCGCCGCCCGCGCCCGCGACCTGCGGGCGCACCTCGACGCCGTACCGGACGCCGCGCTGCCCGACCTGGCCTGGTCGCTGGCCACCACCCGCAGCGCCCACGAGCACCGGGCGGTGGTGCTCGCCGCCGGCCGCGACGACCTGACCGCCGCGCTGGGCGCGCTCGCCGACGGCCGTGGCGCGCCGGACACCGTCACCCGCGTCCCCGGTACGCCCGGCGACGTGGTCTTCGTCTTCCCCGGCCAGGGTTCGCAGTGGACCGGAATGGCCGCCGAGCTGCTCGACACCGCTCCGGTGTTCGCCGAGACGTTCGCCGCCTGCGCGGCGGCGCTGCGCCCGCACGTCGACTGGTCGTTGACCGACGTGGTGCGCGGCCTGCCCGGCGCGCCGTCGCTGGAGCGGGTGGACGTGGTGCAGCCGGCGCTGTTCGCGGTCGGCGTGTCGCTGGCCGCGCTGTGGCGCGCCTACGGCGTCCACCCGTCGGCCGTCGTCGGCCACTCCCAGGGCGAGATCGCCGCCGCGTACGTCGCCGGTGGGCTCAGCCTCGACGACGCCGCCGCCGTGGTGGCGTTGCGCAGCCGGATCATCGCCGGCATCGCCGGGGACGGCGGCATGGTCTCCGTCGCCACCACCGCCGACGAGGTGACCGCGACGATCGGCCGCTGGGACGGCCGGGTCTCGCTCGCCGCGGTCAACGGCCCGACCGCGGTGGTGGTCTCCGGCGACTCCGCCGCGCTGGACGAACTGGTCGCCCACTACCAGGGGCGGGACGTGCGGGTGCGCAGGGTGCCGGTGGACTACGCGTCGCACTCCGCGCACGTGGAGCCGCTGCGGGAGCGGCTGCGCGAACTGCTCGCCGGCCTGCGCCCGCGTACCGGCGAGGTCCGCTTCCGGTCCACGGTGACCGGCGACTGGCTCGACACCGCCGGCCTGGACGCCGACTACTGGTACCGCAACCTGCGGCAGACGGTCGGCTTCGACGCCGCCGTGCGCGACCTCGCCGCCACCGGCCACCAGACGTTCGTCGAGGTCAGCGCGCATCCGGTGCTGACCATGGCGATGCAGGAGAGCGTCGAGTCGGCCGCCGCCGACCCGGCCGCGGTCACCGTGACCGGCACGCTGCGCCGCGACGAGGGCGGCCTGGCCCGCTTCCATCGCGCGGTCGCCGAGGTGTACGCCGGCGGCGGCGCCGTCGACTGGCGACCCGCGTTCGCCGGCCGGCCGGCCCGCCGGCTCGACCTGCCCACGTACCCGTTCCAGCGGCAGCTCTACTGGCCGCGCCCGGCCGCCGCCGTGACCGCCGGGACCACGGCCGGCACGGTCGAGGCGGACGAGGTGGACGCCCGGTTCTGGGCGGCCGTCGAGGCCGAGGACCCGGCCGCCGTCGGCGCCGAGCTGGCCGACGCCGCCGAGGTGCCCGAGGACGCCCTCACCGCGCTGCTGCCCGCGCTCGCCGCCTGGCGTCGCCGCCACCGCGACCAGGCCACCGTCGACTCGTGGCGCTACCGCGACGGGTGGCTTCCGGTCGCCTCGGACGGCCCCGCAGCGCCTGCGCTGACCGGCGCCTGGTGGCTGGTCACCGCCGACGCGGACGCCCCCGCCGACGCCACGGTCGGCTTCGTGGCGGACGCGTTGCGTCGACACGGCGCCACCGTCGTCGAGATCGCGCTGACCGGCGCGCCCGACCGGGACGCGCTCACCGGCCGGCTGCGCGACACGCACCGGGACACGCCGCCCACCGGCGTGGTGTCGCTCCTGCCGCTCGACGAGACGCCGCTGCCCGGCCACCCGCACGTGCCGGCCGGGTTCGCCGGCACCGTCACGCTCACCCAGGCGCTCGGCGACGCCGGCGTCCGCGCGCCGCTGTGGGCGCTCACCCGGGGCGCGGTCTCCACCGGCCCCGGCGACCCGCTGACCCACCCGACGCAGCAGCTCGCCTGGGGCTTCGGCCGGATCGCCGCGCTGGAGCACCCGGACCGCTGGGGTGGCCTGGTCGACCTGCCGAACACCGTGGACGACCGCACCGCCGTCCGCCTCGCCCGCGTCCTCGCCGGCGCCGACGGGGAGGACCAGGTGGCGCTGCGCCCCACCGGCGCGTACGGGCGGCGGCTGCTGCGCGCCCCGCTCGGCGACACGCCCGCACCGCGCGACTGGCGGCCCACCGGCACCGCGCTGGTCACCGGCGGCACCGGCGCGCTCGGCGGGCACGTGGCCCGCTGGCTCGCCGCCCACGGCGCCGACCACCTGGTGCTGCTGAGCCGGCGCGGCCGGGCCGGCGACGGCGTCGCCGAGCTGGAGGCCGACCTCACCGCGCTGGGCGCCCGGGTCACGGTGGCGGCCTGCGACGCCGCCGACCGGGACGCCCTCGCCGCCGTGCTGGCCGAGGTGCCCGCCGAGCATCCTCTCACCACCGTGGTGCACACCGCCGCCGTGCTGGACGACGCGGTGATCGGCGCGCTCACCCTCGACCAGCTCGACCACGCGCTCGCCGCCAAGGTCACCGCCGCGGTCAACCTGCACGAGCTGACCCGCGACCGCGACCTCGACGCGTTCGTGCTGTTCTCCGCGATGGCCGGCACGGTGGGCAGCTCCGGCGTCGGCAACTACGCCCCCGGCAACGCCTACCTCAACGCGCTCGCCGAACACCGGCGCGACCTCGGCCTGCCGGCCACCTCGATCGCCTGGGGCGCCTGGGGCGGCGGCGGCATGGCCGACGGCGAGTTCGGCCGGATGCTGCACCGCCACGGCGCGCCCGAGATGCCGCCCCGGCTCGCGATCGCCGCGCTGCACCAGGCGCTCGCCCACGACGAGACGTTCCTGACCGTCTCCAACATCGCCTGGGACCGGTTCCGGATCGCGCTCACCGCCACCCGCCCGGCCCCGCTGATCGCCGAGATCCCCGAGGTGCGGCGACTCGCCGCCGACCGGGAACCGGCCGAGACCACCGAGGCCGAGCTCGCCGGCCCGGCCGGCGCGTTCGCCCGGATGGCGTCCGCGCAACGCCGGCAGGCGCTGCTCGACCTGGTCCGCGACCAGGCGGCCACGGTCCTGAAGTACGACGGCGGCCAGGCCGTCGACCCGCACCACGCGTTCCGGGACCTCGGCTTCGACTCGGTCACCGCGGTCGAGCTGCGCAACCGGCTCGGCACCGCCACCGGGCTGCGGCTGCCGGTCACGCTGGTCTTCGACTACCCGACCGCCACCGTGCTGGCCCGGCACCTGGACGAGGAACTGGGCGGTAGTGCCGGGCCCGAGACGGTCGCCGGCCCCGCGCCGCTGGCCGACGACGAGCCGATCGCGGTCGTCGCGATGTCCTGCCGGTTCCCGGGCGGCGTCACCGACCCCGAGCGGTTCTGGCAGTTGCTGCACGCCGGCCGGGACGCGGTCTCGGACCTGCCCGGCGACCGCGGTTGGGACGTCGACCGGCTCTACGACCCCGACCCCTACTCCGCCGGCACCTCCTACGTCCGCACCGGCGCGTTCCTCTACGACGTGGCCGACTTCGACGCCGGCTTCTTCGGCATCTCACCGCGCGAGGCGGTGGCCATGGACCCGCAGCAGCGCCTGCTGTTGGAGACGTCGTGGGAGGCGATCGAGCGGGCAGGGGTTGACCCGGGTGGCTTGCGGGGTTCACGAACAGGGGTGTTCGTCGGCACGAACGGACAGGACTATGGGGCCCTGTTGATGGTGTCCGCGGACGAGGTCGAAGGGTTCGCGAGCACCGGGAACGCGGCGAGCGTGGTCTCGGGGCGGGTGGCGTACGTGTTGGGGTTGGAAGGACCTGCGGTCTCGGTGGACACGGCGTGTTCGTCGTCGCTGGTCGCGCTGCACCTGGCGGCGGCCGCGCTGCAACGCGGCGAGTGCGACCTGGCGCTCGCCGGCGGCGTGACCGTCATGTCCACCCCGGGACTGTTCGTCGAGTTCTCCCGCCAGCGCGGCCTCGCTCCCGACGGGCGGTGCAAGGCGTTCGCCGCCGCCGCGGACGGAACCGGATGGGGGGAGGGCGTCGGGATGCTCCTGGTCGAACGGCTCTCCGACGCCCGGCGCAACGGGCACCCGGTGCTCGCCGTGCTGCGCGGCAGCGCGGTCAACCAGGACGGCGCGTCGAACGGACTCACCGCCCCCAACGGCCCGTCGCAGCAGCGGGTGATCCGGGCGGCGCTGGCCGCCGCGCGGCTGTCCCCGTCCGACGTGGACGTGGTGGAGGCGCACGGCACCGGCACCACGCTCGGTGACCCGATCGAGGCGCAGGCGCTCATCGCCACGTACGGGCAGGGCCGGGACGACGTCGAACCGCTGCTGCTCGGCTCGGTGAAGTCGAACATCGGCCACACCCAGGCCGCCGCCGGCGTAGCCGGCGTGATCAAGATGATCCTGGCCATGCGGGCCGGGGTCGTCCCGACGACACTGCACGTGGACGCGCCGTCGCCGCACATCGACTGGTCGGCCGGTGCGGTGGAGCTGGTCACCGAGAACCGGCCCTGGCCGGGCAGCGGGTCGGCCCGCCGGGCGGCGGTCTCCTCGTTCGGCATCTCCGGCACCAACGCCCACGTCATCCTGGAACTGCCCGCCGAGGCGGTCGCCGAGGCGGACACCGCCCGGCCCGGCCTGCTCGCCGCCGGCGTGACCGCCTGGCCGGTGTCGGCGCGGACCCGCGACGGGCTCGCCCGGCAGGCCCAGCGGCTGTCCCGGCACCTGCACGCCGACCCGGCCGACCCGGCCGTGGTGGCGTGGTCCCTCGCGACCACCCGGTCGGCGTTCGACCAGCGGGCGGTCGTGGTCGGCTCGTCGGTCGAGGAGCTGCTGTCGGGTCTGGACGCGCTCACGTCCGGCGCGCCCGCCGGCAACGCGGTGTCCGGCGCGGTCGCGTCACACGGCGCCGGTCCGGTGTTCGTCTTCCCGGGTCAGGGTGCGCAGTCGGCGCGGATGGCTTCTGGTCTGGTGGGTCGGTCGCCGGTGTTCGACGCGGCGCTGACCGAGTGCCAGACCGCGCTAGCGCCGTATCTGGACGTGGATCTGGTGTCGGTGTTGACCGGTGACGACGAGTCGTGGTTGGAGCGGGTGGAGGTGGTGCAGCCGGTCCTGTGGGCGGTCGGTGTCGCCTTGGCCGCGGTGTGGCGGCACGTGGGTGTCAATCCGCAGGCGGTGATCGGGCATTCGCAGGGTGAGATCGGCGCGGCGTGTGTGGCCGGGATCCTGTCCCTCGACGACGCCGCGAAGACGGTAGCCCTGCGGTCGCGGGCGTTGTCGGCGTTGCGGGGGACCGGGACGATGGCGTCGGTCGATCTGTCGGCTGATGAGGTCGCCGCGCGGCTGGCGCTGGCGACGTCGGCCGGCTGCGGGCCGGCGAGCGACGGGACCGCGCCGGTCCCGGCCGGCGGCGACACCGGTCCGGCCGCGGACGGATCACGGTTCGCGGGTGTGGGGATCGCGGCGGTCAATGGTCCGGCGACCGTGGTCGTCTCCGGTCCGCCGCAGGCGGTCGCCGATCTGGTGCAGGCGTGTCAGGCCGAGGGCATCCGGGCCCGGTTGATTCCGGTGGACTACGCCTCCCACTCGGTGGCCGTGGAGGAGGTCGCGCAGCAGTTGCGCACCGACCTGGCGGATGTGACGCCGCAGCCGGGGCATACCCGGCTGGTGTCGACGTTGACCGGTGACTGGGTGGACCCGGCGACCATGACGGCCGACTACTGGTACGACAACCTCCGGCAGACCGTCCGCTTCGACACGGCGGTGCGTACGGCGATCGAGGCGGGTCACACGACGTTCGTGGAGATCAGTCCGCATCCGGTGCTGGCGATGCCGGTGACGGCGATCCTGGACGACACCGGCACCGCCGGGCACACGCTGTCCACGCTGCGTCGGGGTGAGGACGACCCGACCCGGCTGCTGACCAACCTCGCCACCGCGCACACCATCGGCCTGCCCGTCGACCTCACCACCGTGCTCGCCGAGACCGACACCATCGCGCTGCCCACCTACGCGTTCGACCGGGCCCGCTACTGGCCCCGCGCCGGCGCCGCCACGCCCGCCGCCGCCGACGGCCCGACCGGCGTCGACGCCGCCTTCTGGGCCGCCGTCGACAACGAGGACCTCGCCGCGCTCGCCGACCTCACCGCCGCCGACGCCGCCGAATCCCTCGACCGGCTCGGCGCGGCGCTGCCGCTGCTCGCCGACTGGCGGCGCCGGCACCGCGACCGGTCCACCCTCGACGACCTGCGCTACCGGGCCGTCTGGCAGCCGTACGGCGGCGTCCCGGTCGGGTACCTCACCGGCCTCTGGTGGGTCGTCGCCGACGAGGCCGTCCGCGCCGAGGCGGAGACGGCGGTGGCCGAACTGACCCGACGCGGCGCGGACGCCCGGCTGGTGCTGCTGCCCGCCGACGCCACCGACCGCGCCGCCGTCGCCGCCCGGCTCACCGCCGCCGGCCCCGACCCGGCCGACCGGGTGCTCTCCCTGCTCGCGCTCGCCGACGGCCCGGTCGACGCCACCGAGCCGGTGCCGCCGTTCCTGGCCCGCTCGCTCGCCCTGGTGCAGGCGCTCGGTGACCTCGACGTCGCCGCGCCGCTGTGGTGCCTCACCCGGGGCGCCGCCGGCACCACCCGCGACGGCGGCGCCGGGCGGCCCGAGCAGGCCCTGCTCTGGGGTCTCGGCCGGGTCGTCGCGCTGGAACACCCGGAACGCTGGGGTGGCCTGGTCGACGTGCCGGCCACGCTCGACGACCACGGCTGGGACCTGCTCTGCGCCGCGCTCACCGGGCCCGACGGGGAGGACCAGCTCGCCGTCGACGGCGTCACGCTGCTGGTCCGCCGGCTCGTCCGCGCCCCCGGCGGCGGCACCGACCCGGACCCCGACCACCCCGGCACCACGCTGGTCACCGGTGGCACCGGCGCGCTCGGCGGGCAGGTGGCCCGCTGGCTCGCCGACCGGGGCGCGGCGCACCTGCTGCTGGTCAGCCGGCGCGGCGCCGACGCGCCCGGCGCCGCCGACCTGGTCCGCGACCTCACCGAGCGGGGCGCCCGGGTCACGGTCGCGGCGTGCGACGTCGCCGACCGGGCCGCGCTGGCCAAGCTCCTCGACGAGGTGCCCGCCGACGCGCCGCTGACCGGCGTCGTGCACACCGCCGGCGTCCTCGACGACGGGGTGCTCGACGGCCTCACCGCCGACCGGATCGCCGACGTGCTGCGACCCAAGGTGCTCGGCGCGCTGCACCTGCACGAGCTGACCGCCGAACGGGACCTGCGCGCCTTCGTGCTCTTCTCCGCCCTGCCCGGGCAGCTCGGCGCCGCCGGGCAGGGCAGCTACGCCGCCGCGAACGCCTACCTCGACGCGCTGGCCGAGCAGCGGCACCGGAGGGGCTTGCCGGCCACCTCCGTCGCCTGGGGACCGTGGGCCACCGGCGGCATGGCCGACGCCGACCCCGCCGTCGCGGAACGCCGCCGGCGCAGCGGCGTCGCAAGGCTCGACAGCGACCTCGCGCTCACCGCGCTCGCCGGCTGCCTCGCCCGCCGTGAACCGGTCACCCTGGTCGCCGGCATCGACTGGGCCCGGTACGTGCCCGGCTTCACCGCGGTCCGGCCCAGCCCGCTGCTCACCGGCATCCCGGAGGCCCGCCGCGCCACCGCCGAGCGGGCCGACGACGCCGGCCCCACCGCCGAGTCGCTCGCCGCCCTGCTCGCCGGGCAGAGCGAGGCGGAACGGCGCAAGACCCTGCTGGACCTCGTCCGGGGCCAGGCCGCGGCGGTGCTCGGACACGCCTCGGACACCGCCGTCGAACCCGACCGGGCGTTCCGGGACCTCGGCTTCGACTCGCTGACCGCGGTGGAGCTGCGCAACCGGCTCACCGCCGCCACCGGTGTCCGGCTGGCCGCCACGGTGGTGTTCGACTACCCGACCGCCGCGCTGCTCGCCGACCACGTCCGCGCCGCCGTGGTGGACGGGGGAGCGACCGGCGCCGCGCCGGTCTTCGGCGAACTCGAACGGCTGGAGGCGGCGCTGTCCGGCGCCGCCCCCGACCGTGGCGCGCGACTGCGGATCACCGAACGGCTCCGGACGCTGCTGGCCTCGCTCAACGAGGAGGACGCCCCGGCGGACGGCGACGGTGTCGCCGGCAAGCTCCAGGACGCCACCCCGGACGAGGTCTTCGACTTCATCGACCGCGAGCTGGGGGTGTCCTGACGTGACCGCTGCCGGCTCGGGGCAACACAGGGAATGGGCGGACCATGGCTGACGAGGCGAAGCTTCTCGACTACCTCAAGCGGGTCACCGCCGACCTGCACCAGGTGCGGCAACGGCTGCGCGAGGTGGAGGCGGGCGAGCAGGAGCCGGTCGCGATCGTCGGCATGAGCTGCCGCTTCCCCGGCGGCATCCGCACCCCGGAGCAGCTCTGGGAGGTGGTGGCGTCCGGCCGGGACGTGATCACCGAGTTCCCCACCGACCGGGGCTGGGACCTCGACGCGCTGCACGCCGGCGACCCCGAGCAGAACGGCACCTCGTACGCGCGCCACGGCGGCTTCGTCACCGACCTCGCCGACTTCGACCCCGGCTTCTTCGCCATCTCGCCGCGCGAGGCGCTGGCCATGGACCCGCAGCAGCGGTGGCTGCTGGAGACCACCTGGGAGGTCTTCGAGTCCGCCGGCATCGACCCGCACACGCTGCGCGGCACCCGCACCGGCGTGTTCGCCGGCAGCACCGGCCAGGACTACGGCACCGTGCTGATGACCGCCGCCGCGCAGGGCCTGGAGGGGCACCTGATGACCGGCAACGCCGGCAGCGTGGTGTCCGGCCGGATCGCCTACACGTTCGGCCTGGAGGGACCGGCGGTCACCGTCGACACCGCCTGCTCGTCGTCGCTGGTGGCGATGCACCTGGCCGGGCAGGCGCTGCGGCAGCGGGAGTGCACGCTCGCCGTCGTCGCCGGCGTCACCGCCATGTGTACGCCGGGCGCGTTCGTGGAGTTCTCCCGCCAGCGCGGGCTGGCCGCCGACGGCCGGTGCAAGGCGTTCGCCGCCGCCGCCGACGGCACCGGCTGGTCCGAGGGTGTCGGCGTGCTGCTGTTGGAACGCGTCTCCGACGCCCGCCGCAACGGCCACCCGATCCTCGCCGTGCTGCGCGGCAGCGCCGTCAACCAGGACGGCGCGTCGAACGGGCTGAGCGCCCCGAACGGCCCGTCGCAGCAGCGGGTGATCCAGCAGGCGCTGTCCAACGCCGGGCTCGCCGCCGGCGGCGTGGACGTGGTGGAGGCGCACGGCACCGGCACCCGGCTCGGCGACCCGATCGAGGCGCAGGCGCTGCTCGCCACGTACGGGCAGGACCGGGGTGACGCCGCGCCGCTGCTGCTCGGCTCGGTCAAGTCGAACCTGGGGCACACGCAGGCCGCGGCCGGCGTCGCCGGAGTCATCAAGATGGTGCAGGCGATGCGGCACGGGCTCGTCCCGCCCACCCTGCACGTGGACGCGCCGACGCCGCAGGTCGACTGGGACACCGGCGCGGTCGAGCTGGTCACCGAGGCCACCCCGTGGCCGGCGGTGGACCGGCCCCGCCGCTCGGCGATCTCCTCGTTCGGCGTGTCCGGCACCAACGCGCACACCATCCTCGAACAGGCGCCGCCGGACGAGCCCGCCCCGGCCGCCGACGCGGCGCCGGCGCGCACTCGTCCGGTCGTACCGGTGCTGGTGTCGGCCCGCGACGACGCCGCGCTCGCCGACCAGGCGCGCCGCTGGGCCGCGCGGCTGGCCGCCGACCCGGCGGCGACCGCGCTCGACGTGGCGTTCTCGTCGGCCACCGGGCGGGCGGCGCTGGACCGGCGGGCCGTGCTCGCCGTCACCGGCCGCGACGACCTGCTCGCCGGGCTGCGGGCCCTCGCCGCCGGAACGCCGCCGGCCGGTACGACAACCGGCGCGGCGACCGACCGGCAGGCCGTGGCGGTGCTGTTCTCCGGGCAGGGCGCGCAGCGCGCCGGCATGGGTCGGGAGTTGTCCGAGGCGTTTCCGGTGTTCTCGTCCACGTTGGACGAGGTGTGCGCGCAGCTCGACCCGCTGCTGTCGCAGCCGTTGAAGCCGGTGCTGTTCGGTGACGGTGACCTGCTGGATCGGACGGAGTTCACCCAGGCGGGGTTGTTCGCGGTCGAGGTGGCGTTGTTCCGCCTGGTGGAGTCGTTCGGGGTGATCCCGGACTTCGTGGGTGGCCATTCGATCGGGGAGATCACCGCAGCGCACGTGGCCGGTGTGCTGTCCCTGGCCGACGCGTGTGCGCTGGTGGCGGCGCGGGGCCGGTTGATGCAGGCGCTGCCTGACGGCGGCGGGATGCTGGCGGTCGCCGCGCCGGAGGCCGAGGTGGCCGCTTCGATCGCGAGCGCGAACCACGCGAACACCGCGAACCACGCGGGCCACGCGGACCTCGGGATCGCGGCGGTCAACGGGCCGTCGTCGGTGGTGGTGTCCGGGCCGGTCGACGCGCTGGACGAGGTGGAGCACGCCTGGCGGGAGCGCGGCGTGCGGGTTCGCCGGTTGACGGTGTCGCACGCGTTCCACAGTCCGCTGATGGAGCCGATGCTCGCCGAGTTCCGCACGGTCCTCGACGGGTTGACGTTCGCCGCGCCGAGCCTGCCGGTCGTGTCCAACGTGACCGGCGCGCTCGCCGGGGACGAGATCACCACCGCCGACTACTGGGTGCGGCACGTCCGGGAGGCGGTCCGGTACGCCGACGGCGTGACCGCACTGCACGCCGCTGGGGCGGACACGTTCCTGGAGATCGGCCCGCAGAGCGTGCTCACCGCGCTGACCGCCGAGATCCTGCCCGACGACGAGACGGTGGTGGCGGTCGCCGCGCAGCGCCGGGACCGGGACGAGACCGAGGCGCTGCTGGCCGGGCTGGCCGAGCTGCACGTGCACGGCGTCCGCATCGACTGGACGCCCTGGTTCGCCGGCACCGGCGCCACCCGCGTCGACCTGCCCACCTACGCGTTCCAGCACCAGCGCTACTGGCCGGAGGCCGGCGGCGGGTGGACCGGCGACGTCACCGCGGTCGGCCTGCGCCCCGCCCGGCACCCGCTGCTCGGCGCCGCCGTCGGCGTGGCCCACGCCGAGGGCTTCCTGTTCACCGGCCGGCTGTCCCGGCGTACCCACCCGTGGATCGCCGACCACGTCGTCTTCGACACCGTGCTGCTGCCCGGCACCGGCTTCGTCGAGCTGGCGCTTCAGGCCGGCGCGCACGTCGGCGCCGACCACGTCCGCGAGCTGACCCTCGAAGCGCCGCTGATCCTGCCCGAGACCGGCGGCGTCGACATCCAGCTCTGGATCGGCCCGGCCGACGAGACCGGCTGCCGGTCCGTGTCGCTGCACTCCGCGCCCGACGACGACCGGCCCGGCGACGAGCAGGCCGGCGACGCCACCGACGGGGACCGGCGCGCCTGGACCCGCAACGCCAGCGGCGTCCTCGCCGACCGACCGGCGCAACCCGGCGTGCCCGGCTGGTCCGACCTCGCCGCCTGGCCGCCGCCGGACGCCACCGAGGTGCCCACCGACCAGCTCTATCCGCACCTCGCCGCCCAGGGCTACGACTACGGCCCGTCGTTCATCGCGCTGCGCACCGCCTGGCGGCGCGGCGACGACCTCTTCGCCGACCTGACGCTGCCCGAGGCGCCGGCCGCCGAGGCCGGCGGCTACGGCGTGCACCCGGCGCTGCTCGACGCCGCGCTGCACACGCTCGGCCTCACCAGCGCCACCGGCGGGTCGACCGGCCCCGGACTGCCCCCCGGCCACGGCCGGCTGCCGTTCTCCTGGAACGACATCGCGCTGCACGCCGCCGGCGCCGCCGCCGCCCGGGTCCGCGTCCGGCACACCGGCCCGGACAGCGTCTCGCTGCTCCTCGCCGGCGTCGACGGCGCCCCGATCGCCTCGGTCGGCTCGCTCGTGCTGCGGCCGGTCACCGCCGACCAGCTCCGGACCGCCGGCGGCGGCGGACCCGAGTCGCTGTACCGGATCGACTGGACCCCGCTCCCGCTGGCCGCCGGACCCGCCGAGGGCGCCTGGGCGGTGCTCGACACCGACGCCGACCTCACCGACGCGGTGGCCGCCACCGGAACGGCCGTCACCGCGTACCCGGATCTCGCAGCGCTGACCACCGCGCTGGACGACGGCGCCGACGCGCCCGCGGTGCTGGTGGCGCCGTTCCTCGAACCGCGCGGCGAGCGGGACGTGCCGCGCTGGGTCGCCGAGGTGACCCACCGGGCGCTCGACGTGCTCCAGCGGTTCCTCGCCGACGACCGCCACGAGGCCACCAGGCTGGTCGTGCTCACCCGCGGCGCGGTCGCCACCGACCCGGACGCCGACCTCACCGACCTGGCCGGCGCCGCCGTCATCGGCCTGGTGCGCTCCGCCCAGTCGGAGAACCCGGGCCGGTTCGTGCTGGTCGACGTGGACGACCCGGCCGGCGCCGCCGCCGCGCTGGTGCCGGCGCTGGACACCGACGAACCACAGCTCGCGATCCGGGCCGGCGTCGCGGCCGGCGCCCGGCTCACCCGGGTGCCCGCGCCCGCCGACCCGGCCGAGGCGGCGTTCGACGCCGACGGCACGGTGCTGATCACCGGCGCCACCGGCACGCTCGGCCAGCTCATGAGCCGGCACCTGGTGACCCGGCACGGCGTGCGGCACCTGGTGCTCACCAGCCGGCGCGGCCGGGACGCCGCCGGCATTCCGCAACTCTGCGACGAGCTGACCGCGCTCGGTGCCACCGTCACGGTCGCCGCCTGCGACGTCGCCGACCGCGACGCGGTCGCCGCGCTGCTCGCCGACCTCCCCGCCGACCACCCGCTCACCGCCGTGATCCACGCCGCCGGGGTACGCGACGACGGCGTCATCTCCTCGCTCACCCCGGACCGGGTCGACGGCGTGCTGCGTCCCAAGGTCGACGCCGCCTGGCACCTGCACGAGCTGACCGCCGGCCTCGACCTCACCGCGTTCGTCTCGTACTCCTCGCTCGCGGCCACCGCCGGCGGCCCCGGCCAGGGCAACTACGCCGCCGCCAACGCCTTCCTCGACGGGCTCGCCCACCACCGCCGCGCCCGCGGCCTCGCCGCGCTCACCCTCGCCTGGGGCCTCTGGGCCGACCGCAGCGGCATGACCACCGAACTGGACGACGTCCACCTCAACCGCATCTCCCGCTCCGGCGTGGCCGCG